>JAISEL010000023.1 GCA_031264185.1 Deltaproteobacteria bacterium | reverse complement strand
GTCTTAAGAGCGACTGATACGGCAAACGCTTTTTCTTGTTTGCTGGAGGATGTCCGCGAGATCACAGCCCAAAAAATTGTCCTGCTGATAGACGAATACGATGCTCCAGTCATAAGTCTCATTCAGAGGCCCAAACCGACCTATGACGAGCGGCTGGTTGACCAAACGCGGAACGTCATGCGAAGATTCTATTCCATGATCAAAGCCAATGATGGGATCCTGGACTTCGTCTTCATCACCGGGATCTCCAAATTTTCCGGCATGGGCGTCTTTTCCACTCTCAACAACCTGGTGGACATTTCGACAAATCCTGAATTCGCCGCCTTCATGGGCCTGACTCAGGAGGAGCTGGAAGTCAATTTCGCCCCGTACATCAAAGAGACAGCCCAAAAACTGCGGATGGAAGAAAAGGAGCTTCTGACGCATATCCGAGAATACTATGACGGCTTTTCCTTTGACGGAATGACCAGAGTCTACAATCCCTTCTCCACTCTGCTTTTCTTCAGCAACAGCGAATTTAAAAAATACTGGTCGCGGTCCGGCTCCAACACCTTCATCAGGAAATTTCTCAAGGACAGGAAACTCACAGTTGAAGAGTTTTCCGGCCTTCGGATCAGCAATGATTTCGCCGACTCGCCCGGAGAAATCGGAACAACGCCTCCGGCCGGATTCCTTTATCAGGCCGGTTATCTGACCCTGCGCAAGGATGACATGGGCTCCTATTCTCTGGACTATCCCAACTTTGAAGTCCGGGCCGCCCTGTCGGCTCTGTTCCTGGACAACTGTTTCGCCTCAGAGACTCAAGCCATGGAGGCTGCGCTGAAATTGGGCGATTGCTTGGCCGCAGGCGATGTCCTGAAGATGCTTGTCCTTTTTTGGCGCATGTACGCCGGCCTGACCTATCGGGACCATAAGGAGGCAATCGCCGTAAAAATGAGCGCGGACGTTCTGGCCGGGATGGCCCGGACGGAGGCGGAAAAGCCGCCGGAAGGGCCTGACCGGAATCCAGGCCAGAGTTACATGGAAACAATGCGCCAGCAGCTGGGCGAAAATTTCTATCGGAGCGTCTTATACGCTTTTCTGTGCGGAGCCGAAGCTGAAGTCAGCGCTGAAAAGCATCTGAGCGGGGGACGGGCCGATTTGAAGGTCAAGTATAAAGGCCTGGTCTACATCATTGAGCTGAAAACCGCCAGGGGCAGCGATAAGGCCATAAAAGCCGCCCTGGACGGCATGACCCAGATTCAGACCCGTGACTACGGCGGAGCCAGCGAAAAGCCTATCCTCATCTCTTTGGCGGTAAACCTGGAGAAGAGCAACATCGAGGCCTGCGTCTTTAAGAAAAACGGACAGACCACGGTCCTGGACAGCCAGGAAGTGTTCCGGCTCACCCACCCTGGAGAGACATAATCAGGTCAAAATGACTAAATTGCTACTTATTCAGACAGGAAAGTTATAAATGTATACTAAAGATGGTGCTGTCGCTGCTCTTACGGCAAAATTAGCGGAGCTGTACCGTCTGGCGACTGAACAGAATTCTGCTATTGCTTAAATAGTCCAGCTTTTGAAGTCCGGCCCCAACGTAGCCCGGAACGCCTGCCATTTCGTCCTGGGAGTCAATACCGCCCTGCGCATCGGCGATGTCCTGAACCTTACCCTGGCCGATGTCCTGGATCCCGTCGGCCAAATTAAAGCACTGATTACCCTCAATCAAAGAGGAAAAAACCGGCAGGACCCGCACCGTGCCCATTAATCCGGCCGTCCATAAAGCCCTGAAAGAGTACCTGAAGGTCAGATCAACCGAAAGAGGTCCGATGCTACCGAATTCGCTGCTGATGCTGTCCAAAGGCCTGAAGCCCATAACCCGGCAAAGAGCCCGGCAAATCATCACCGAAGCCGACAGGACGGTCGGGCTGCCCAATTTGTTGGGCACCCATTCGCTGAGAAAGACTTTCGGGGACCACATGTATCAAAAGTCCGGCCGCAACGCGGACATGATCCAGAAGATGCTGAATCATTCCCAAAGCGGCACTACCTTAAGATACATTGGGTCGAAAGAGAGGAAATTGACGACCTCTGCAATGACCTGAATTTGACCTGAGCGCTGCCGAAGCGCAGCATAAGGGCAGGAACGGAGAGTCCCCCCATGCGCGTTTTCATTCCCCCTTTCATTATTTGCATTTGACGTAATCGTAGCGGATACCCAGTTTCTTGAATTTTTCGCAGGCCAGCCCTACAGCTTGATCATTGCTATTCGCCGACACATGAACCATTTTATCCGGCTTGCCGTTTCTGTAGGACCAGCATTCATACGACATGGCGGCGAAAGCTACCCCTGCCGCGAGCAAAGTCAATGCAGCGGCAGCGGAAATAATGTTTCTGAATTTCATTGCGGCACTCCTTTGGTTATAGGGAAAGAGAGCGTTTCTTCCTACAATGCGGAATCTTTGATAATTTCTCCAGGAATCAGCAACTTGTCTTCGCTTGTGTCTCCTTCTGGGCAGCTGCCCACCGTCTTTTCTCAGTGTTTTGGATTATAGCCTGTCTGGCGTGTTGCCGTCTCGCGCTTGTCAACGGTATCTTTAAGCCATTGTCCAGCGGGAGGTTTTTCTCCATCCCCCAAAGGAAACGGGTAATCATTTCGAGGATTAAAGATGACACCATAATTAGCGCAAAAATGACTGACTACATCCATTGGAAATGCGCCCCAAGATTGATTCACTGTTTTTGTAATCATATATTCATATGCCATAACCTTAGTATCATCACCTTGCTTCTTAGCCGCAATCAATTCTGCAATCATCTCTAAAGTATTAGATACTCCTTTGAGGAAAGTAGCATTTGCAACAGGATCAGTATGGCCGCCTCCTAGTCCCAATGCGCGTGTCACTTGCTCATTTACAATCAATCCGTTTTCAACAACATTTTTTAAATGTTCACGGGCTTCTGTTCCTTCAGCAAACGGACCTGTAGGGTTAGGATTATCCAATATTATAATTTCTTGCACGTATCCGCCGAAATAGGCAGAGAATGACTCACCTAACTGGCTTATTGTTTTGGAATATTCAGCCCTTAGCTCTATAAGCTTAGAAATTTCATCGAACACTGCATCAGCAGAACCTCGAACAACAGTATCCCATCCAGGCAATTTACCTGTCTTTATATAATCAGATACTCCCACTTGAGCCGAAGAAGTAAAAACATTTATAGAATATATTAGTATTTCATTCCCCCAAGAAGCCCAAAATGTAGGCTGATCAGGAGACCATCCCAAAGTTTCAATAATAGTATCTCGAATAGCATCAAAAATAAGTTTTGTTGCTAGATCCACACCAAGCTTCTTAATTCCATCTTTAGTACAAGCTTCTTTAAGTTTTTCTATAAATAATTCACTTTGCATAAAATTAAGAATATTATTATCTTTAAATATATCAAGAAATGGAAGATTATTTGACCCCAAGGAAATAAAAAGTTCATTAAAACCTGCTATAGTACTTTTCAACATACTAAATAGGGCATTATCTACAACTGATTCATCAAAATCTAAAGATATATTTAAATTATCTTTTAATTCTGAATAAATTTTTCCAGCCAAATCATTGGCGGTATCAACAATATATTGTTCAGCTGGGTTCAACAAAATAGGGTTAATTTTCGGATTGCTTGTCGTTGCTCCAGGTCCGTATATTATTTTGCCAGTTTCATCTTCTATTTGACTGTTAAATAATGATTTGTCCAAATACAGATAATCACTGGAACCTGCTGCTACTTTTGGTTTATCAGAATCTGGATTCGTATCAGTGATTAAAGGCGGCTGGTCATCATCATATTCCGGCAGACCGGAATCTGGATTCGTATCAATGACTGAAGGCGGCTGGTCATCATTATATTCCGGCAGACCGGAATCTGGATTTGTATCAATGATTGCAGGCGGCTGGTCATCATTTTTAGACGGCCATAAAGTTCCTTGGGAATCAGATAGAAGAATTGTAGTAAATGGCCAATCAGCGCTCTTCAGCCCCTTATACAACAAATCAGAGCCGCTGTACGAAAATGAGGCCGGTTTCAGACCAAAGACATGGGGTTGCCAGTTATTGCCAGACTGCTTACCTACTAACAAAACTTTGTTGCTGCCGGTGCCATAGTCGAATTCTTCAGCTTTGATCGAATATGGACCCAATTCGGCCGCTGAATACGAGCCGTAACCATAAATGCGCACATAAGGCGCCTGAATATTAGGCTGATAGATCGTCCCGCCATAAAGATTCAGAGTGTCGGAAAAGGTTGCCCGAAACATCTCTTCCGCCATGAGGACACTTTCGGCTTTTATGTTCAAATTATCTCCGGTGATATTAATATCTCCGCTGGAAATAAGTTCAGCGGCATCAATAATTATATTATCGGCAAATAGACTAATAAATTGTCCGTTTAAAATAGTTTTATCCAGATTTACTCCTTTTAAATTCATATCCGTAGCAGAAATCAGTAAATTTTCAGCGGCTGTAACTTTTGACCCGAAAATATTGATTACGGGAGAACTGAGCTGAATTTGCGAACCATGAATTTTAGAGCCCAAACCTAAGTCAAGATAACGAGCGGATTCAATTCTTAAAACCGGACCATCAATAGAATATGGAGAAATATCAATGGATGAATTAGGCCCGATATTTACCCTCTCACCAGCTGAAACCCTTAGATCTTTATTCACCCCTTTAATGGCCACGTCAGGGTCAATATTCACCGTTTTGGCATTAATTAAACTGTAGGGCTCGATCTGTCCGGTTACACTGTAATATATCGCATTGTTAATGCTGACCGCCCCTTCTTCCGCTTCTAACGCGAACACCCCATTTTCCAGAATCAGGCCGCCGTTGACATTAATATCCCCGGTTGAACTGACTGCCAGCAAATTGCCATCCTTTAGAGCGATCGGGCGGTTGAAAAAGATATCGCCAAAAGAGTTAAAGCCAAGGCCCATAGAGCTTTCAATCACTAGAGGAGCGTCTAGGATTAGATTGCCGGTTGAAGTTATCAAAAAGGAGAGATTTGCACTTGAGGTTAAAGCGGAAATCAAATCATCTACATTGATATTAATGTCATTGGTAGGAGCTATATAATTTATTTTCCCATCATTATCGAATGAAAACGAAGTAATTCCAGACGTAATATTGTCTGATATCGAAATTGAATACGGCAGATCTGTATCATCTTTATATTGAAGTATTACTGTATCAAATGGCCAATTTGGGCAGCTGCCATTAACTAAATTATATATGTGCGGCGCACCATCAGAATTAGTACCAATAATAGTATTTTTATCGTTATAAAAAAATAAATCTACTTTTAATGAGTATTCATCTAAAAATATATTATTACCATCTAAAAACTCATTATTATCATCTAATGTAACTGTTTTAGCTTCGATAACAGGATTATCTATAGAACCTCCTTCTAATATAAGCTTAATAACTGGTGAATCATACGTTCGATTGAAAAAAATATTATTCGTGTTATCATCTTCTCGTTCAATCTTTAAATGACCAGAAAATAACTCTGTATCATAAAAAACTACAACATCACGAGTATAAGTATAATCTTCTATATCATCTTTTATTGTTAACCCAGGCACTATTACATCTTTTGCTATTATCCCTATATTATTAGATTCTATAATAGAATTTAAACCTATAAATAGCTTTTTAGTTCGGTAATATATATCTTCAGCTGCATTAACTCTTGAAGCATCAATATCTAGCCTACCTGCACGAATAAATGCATTTTCTCTAATTTCAATATCTGATGCACTTATAAATAACCAGTTAATTGCACTAATATATAAATTATTGCCAGCATAAAATTTATTATCAGCTTTTATTACTATCTCTGGGACTTCTATTGTAATATAATCTCCTATTACTATATTATTAGAATTTAAATTTAGCTGAAGATAAATATTATCATATGTATAATTACGTATTATACTGATATTATCATTAATTATCAAGCTATTGCCGCCATATAAATAAAAAGTTCCGATATTTTGATTTGATAGCTCAAAATTTAGACTTGAATTAATAGTTAGTGAATTTTCGCCAAAAATACTCACACCATAATCATTTGCTGCCTGCGTCAACCAGTTTGAATTGATACATGTTGAATCCCAAGTATTACCAGAACATTGATCTGATACAATTACATCTTCCGGATCAATCAACCACATCCCATTTCCGAATATTTCCGGCGGGCTGGCAATATTTAATTTCTTGCCGCTGGTCTCTATGTACTTACCTTTAATGATGCCATCAATGTTGGCAACGCCGTCACTCCAGGCAATTGCTGTTCCCTTAACCCCTGAGTTTATTACAGAACTTTGGTCTATATTTAAAAGTAGAGTGTTGTATAAATTGTCAGTTAAAGCCCCATTGCTAAGAAAATTATCCCTGTAGTCTTCGGGCATATTTGGCTTTATTTCGCCGCCCTGAAAACTTCCGCCTAATCTGACCAGACCGCCATCAGATCCTTCGGCGCTGATTTGGGCGGCCGCCAGGGAAGTCTCCTTTTTCCCTGATATGTCGACCGCCCCGCCCTTTCGGCCGCCTTTGGCCTCAATGCTTCCCGAAACTTCAACCGCGCCTTCGCCGACCACTCTGACGACACCGCCGTCAGCCTTGACCGAGGAGCCCGATATCGTCCCCTTAGAAGTGACTTTAACTCTTTCCCCAACGCCTCTCAAAACTATTTTTCCGCCGTCAAAATCCGCCGACCCGGCCTCAATCAGGCCGCTGTTATTAACTGTCCCGGCCACGGTCTGATCCAGCTGTTTGGCGGTGAGAAGGACAATTCCCCCTTCGTTTTCGATCCGGCCGACATTCTCTGCGCCGAGCTGTTCCCCGCTGGTATCGTAAAATTCACCGGCCGTCTCATCGTCCACCGCAAAGCTGATCAGATCGTCGCCGTACACGTCAAGTTTGAAGCGGTCCGCCGAAGCCAAGGCCACCGAACTCAATCTTCCGGCTATGATCCCCTCGTTCCTGACCTGAGGGGCCACCAAGGCTGCGTATCCGTTCTCCCTGACGCTTATTTCGCCCTTATTGATGATAGCGGCTCCGGGAGAGCCTTTAATCCCGAAATCCAAATTGCCGGCCATGAAGTCTTCGTTTTTGATGTCGCTGGTCGTGGCCACAAACCCTTTGGTGTCGATCCTGGCTCCATTGTGAATGACCGTGCCTTTGGGATTTACAAGGAAAACGTTGCCGTTTGACTTGAGGGCTCCCTCAAGCTGGCTGGCCCCGCCGCCTCCGACCACACGGTGGAGACCGGTGGAGTTGGGGCCGGGCATCCGGTGATCGACCGTTTCGCCTTTGCCGATGTCAAAGGAGTTCCAATTAATTACCGCCAGGTCGGAAGACTGTCTGATGTTGGTTTCGGCACCCGATTTAGCAATTGAGGCCTGGCCAGCCACTACTTGACCGCCTTCCGGTCCTGCCAGGGCCAGGGACGGCTGGAAAATTAGCACGAAGATAACCAGATGGATGGCGACACCCAAAAAACGGTTTTGAAGGCTGGTCATAGGGCACCTCGGGAAGTTAAATTATTGAAAAAAAAAGAAAATATCTTCAAAAAAGCCTAAATTTCAAAAATTAAAGGACAGCAAGCCCACCCAGCGGGCCGATGAATTGTTGTCAACGGTTTTCAGCGGTTTGCCGACAAAAATATTCAGACTGAAACCTGAGATCGGCAAAGCTTCGGACTGACTGGAAAGCCTCAGCCCCAAGCCAGCTGATGACAATTCGGCGTGGGGGTCCACGCCGTCTATCCGGCCTTTAGTCCAAACCGTGCCTCCGTCAACGAAAACGTAAGGCATTACTATTAAGTCCGAAAGCCTCCAGGGTCGGCGAAGCTCCAAAGAGCCGGCAGCCCCGTTGTCGCCCTCCAAAGCCCCGGAGTCGTAACCCCGGCCGAAAAGTTGTCCGCCCAGTGAGAACTGCTCGTAAGAGGGGAGGATAGTGCCTGCCAGCTGAATTTCCCCGCTGGCGGCCAGACTGAAGTCCAGAGGGAGGCTTTGCTGCCGCGAAATATAAAGATTTACGCGGCTGTAGCTGGCCGGGGCCAGAGGAGAGGAGGACTGGGGATCACAGTCGGTAGCGCCGAAGGAATCAAGTCCCAAAGTCACTGAGGGAAAGATCTGGGTGACCCCGCCCATCTCATCGGAAAAGTCGAAATTTATGTCAAAGGTGAGTGAACGGAGCTTATCTTCAGTATATGGAGCTCCAAGAAGCTCGGCCCGGCTGTCGCGATGGGAGTAGGCCGCTCCCAGGCTGAGATTGAGGTCACGCCCCCTGATGATCGAGTAACCGGCCCCCAGGGTGTAGGTGCCGCTTTTGGTGGCATGGTCGAAGAGCTTGGCGAAATCAGTGCCCGGTTTTTGACTTTCGCTGAAGGCGTAGGAAAACGACAGCGAGAATCCGCCGGCCCACAGATGTCTGTGGGATATGCTCATAGAATAATATTCCCGCCAGTCCCAAGCCTGATTGTAGCTTAAGCTGGTCCGGCCGCCGACAAACGGAATTCCGGCAAAAGAAGCGCTAGCCGAAATCAGCCATGGACCGGCTGACTGGGTTCCGGTATTTCCAATACTCAAGGAACCTTCCATAATTTGATGCCTGACGTTTATAACCAAGTCCGAGGCGCCGGGGACAGCGCTTTTGGCAAACGTAGTTGAAACCGTAAGACCGGCCACATCGCTCAAGAGGGTTACGGCCCGCTCCAAAGCGGCGTACTGCAGAGGCCTCATGGCTAACAGTTTCTTCTGGGAGGCTGAAAAGTAGGCCGAAACCTTTTCAATCAGCTTCGGATCGCCCTGCCAGGAAATTGAGCCCAGAAAACCTTCTGTGGCTGCTAACTTGACATCAGCCCTTTGCGGATCGAGTTCCTGAGCCGGGATAATGACCCGGGAAAGAACGTAACCGGCCTCGCGGTACTTGGCGCTCATCTCATCCGCCATACGCTTCAGATCGCCAAGGCTTATTCGGCGGCCGATTTGCTCCGCGTATGGGGCGGTCAGTTCCTGAGAACTGAAGACGGCGGTTCCTTCCACCTCAATGGAGGCCAGAAAGAATTTGGCACTGGTGTCAAAGGCGGACTCAGCGCCTTCCTCCGGCTGGCCGACAGCTAGCCTGGGTCTTGATAAGGGCTCCGGAGGGGCCTGTCTGGAGTCCCGATCGAGCACATCCACTCCTGTGCCGGGATTTGTCTGAGCCTGAGCTGAATTAAGACAAATAAGGGAGGAAAAAACAGAAAAAATGACTGATAAATAAATAATAATGAACAATAAATTATTATTTTTCAGTTTATTTATAAATAATTTAGTTGAATCAAGCATTATACTTTTATTTTATCCGGTTGAGCATAAGATTCACGCACCCTGGCGAACAGGGTCCGGCCATGCCAATTATATGGAATGGAGGTTCGACCATATGCAATTTAAGTCGCTGCTTCGGGCCTGACCCCAAAAATAAGAGTTGCGGCCTGGAAATTCGTTAGTGCCTCGGAAAAAGTCCAGCAAGGCTCTTACTGTTTTCAGGTCAGCAAATATTCCGCCGCCTGACGGCATTATGCGGTCAAAATAGGCTCTGCCACTTAAGCGGTCACTGGCCGAAAACAAAGACCGGCCAAAAACCAAAAGTTTGAGAAAAGTTGTGAACCCTGAGAAAATAGAGGGCACCGAAGATATAGATGCCCATGACAGCCATGAAAATCTGCGGACAATTTTAGAGACCAGGCCGGAAGGCAGAATTTGGTGCTTATTGGAGTATTTTAGAGAGAGAGAGAGAGAGAGAGAGAGAGAGAGAGAGAGAGAGAGAGAGAGAGAGAGCAAAAATCATGCCAAGTGCAAAATTATTCCCGCTTATGTTCGGCCGCTTTAGGGTCATAAAATTATCGCCATAAGAAATTTTACGGAGGGTTTTAACCGAATCTGATATCACAGGCTTAAGCAGAACCAGTTACCACCGCAATTTATAATATAATTGTTTTTAAAAGTGATGCTTTATGGTATATAAAAATTCTTAGTCTCTATATTTACCACGTCAGGCATTGATTGTCAAGGATAAATTGACGTTAGGCATAAAAATTTTTCCCTTTAACTTTATCGACTTGATACTCTTAATTATAAAATTTAATAAGCAATTAGATATAAAAGTAAAATCAGATTTCTGACAGCCATGAGATCGGCTGTCATCCGACCGTCTTTCACGACTGTCAGCATTAAAAATCCGGACTGCCGTCCTTAGATTGACAGGTTTTTCCGCACTTTTTGCCGGAACAGGCGCGAAGAAATCATAGTCTTTGCCAGTTTTCCGGCTGCGGCTCTGACGGCGGCAGAGGGGGCTTTTGCATGATTTGCACTTACTCTGAGGGCAGCTGTTTTTCCTTCGTAACGCTTACCGTGAATCAGACAACATTTTGTATTTTTCTGTATTTTTATTGTCCTGTATTGGTGTACCAGCCATAGCTAAAGGCTTGATTCATGACCAGGGGGTGAAGCCCTTGCTCATGACAGTTAATGAAATCATTTCTCTCTGAAAGTTATTATTAACTCGGCGGATAATTATGATAGATCAAATAATCCTTATTATTTATAGATGATCACGGTATAATAATTTTCTAGCCATACTACAATAGACTATTGAAATTGCATAAATCTTTGAGTGTGCTAAAGAATGAAGAAACAAAGGATAAACTCTTTTATCATAATTATCCGCCAGGGTAATAACTCCAAAGTAAAAAACGGCCCCTCTACGGACAATTTACCTGTATATAGATAACATAACAAAAATTAATAAAAAATTTGAAAATAATATATAACATATTATGTTTATTTTTAACTAAATAGAGTTATAGTTTTATTTTCCATGTTATTATCCTAAAAAAGCTGCCTACTCTTGTTAAATCCAGCTCCAAAGAAAGAAGTAGTTCCGGCCAGTCGGACCGGTTAACAACGCAATGGATTTTTTGGGGTGATGTCAGGCAGTCAAGTTAGTCAAAAAAATTTTTTTATGTCACCATTTGATAACCCAAATTTTTGTGTTACTGTAGAATTATAGTTCATTGATTTTTTAATTTTTGTGTTACAAGAATTTTTTAGTTCGATAATTATTTTCATCAAAAAGTCGGTCCCTTCTTTTATTTGGCTATTTGGTAATTTTTAGAGGGTAAAGTATAATTATTCCGTCTTTTAAAATAGGGCTATGCAGAGGTTGAACAGTGAACTATTTTTTGATGCATAAAGAAGTTGCCGTAGCCGAACTGGATTATGATGAAAGTGTCCATGTTGTCCATAAGGTCGGGGAAGTGTCCTGCCAGGAACATGTCCCATTGGGGGTGACCGTCAAAGACGGTCAAATTGATCGCACTGCCTTAAATGATTGGTGGAAAGAACGCTCGATTCCTGACACTCGTCAAGGTATCCGGAAAGCCTTGATGACTCTGGGGCTCTCTTCTCCTCAGCAGCTTTTAAGCAAAAACCACGGTTTATCCTTGTCAGATCAATATTGGATAAAACCTAACGGCAAAAAGTTAACTTGGGCGGAAGTTAATTTTTTTGACAACCATTTTTCAGAAGACGTGGGTAACGTGTTGTTTGGCATTTCACCAAAAAGCAAAAAATTGAACCTCATATCTCCAGACAGTACGTCAAACGGATGGCTGAAGAAGAAATGGGTCATCGCCGATGGAAAGCCGTGGCTGCTTAAAGGAGGCAGTCAACCTTTTCGGCAGGAACCTTTTAACGAAGTGATCGCCTCTTCAATTATGAAGCGTTTGGGTGTTCAACATGTTCCTTACTCTTTAAATCCAATCGGTCCTGAACCTCTTTCTGTTTGCGAAGATTTTGTAACAAAGGACACTGAACTTGTCAGCGCCTGGCTAATTCGTTTGTCTGGCCAAAAGGAAGAGTCTGTATCTGAATATCAGCATTTTTTGAATCGCTGTGAGGCTCTTGGCATCCCTGGAGTCCAGGAAAGCGTCAATCGGATGCTGACGGTTGATTTTCTTATCGCCAATGAAGACCGGCATTTTCATAATTTTGGAGCGATCCGGAACGCAGAAACCCTGAAATGGCTCGGACCTGCCCCAATTTTCGATTCCGGAACCAGTTTATGGTGCAATACAATCGCGGACAGCATATACGCTCGCGGTGACGGAGAGAGCAAGCCTTTCCGAAGTAACCACAGAAAACAGATTAAACTGGTGAAGGATTTCAGCTGGCTGGATTTAGGATCTTTGGTCGGAATTGATGAGGAATTCAGCGAACTTCTGCATCAAAACCCCCATATAACAGACAAGCGCCGCAGTGCCTTGTGCTATGCGTTGAAAGATCGGATAGCTTTTTTGGAGACAATAATCTCTCTGGCACGTCCGGTTCAAGGCTCTGGATTAAATTTTGACAAAAAAGTAAAGAAGAACGGTTTAAGTCTGTAATTTGATTATAATAGATATAAATTATAATATATTTTTAGCAAATTCACCTAACCAAAAGCCCCTAAATCGCACTTATGCTGAGAGCCTGATTTCTAATATTATCCGGACTTTGCCTGAACCTAAAAAATTTCTGTTGAAATAACTAAATTTGTATATCGCCTCTTGACAACCATAATTTTAAGGTTACATTATAATTAGTGTTCAATAATTTTTTTGTTCACAAATTATTAAATTCAAAAAAATAAAAAATCAGTAATTCTAAAGTTTTCTGTCTGGTGACCCAAGGCGGCTTGTCGCAGGCCATCGTGTTTTTAATTCGGAGTTTTTTTGACCAGAGGAATTTTCGCCCTACTGGCGGTGTTTATGTTTTTGGTGACTCAAGGCTTCTCTATTACCTCGGCATCTAATTCTGAGAATGCTGTAATACTGTTTCTATTACAGGTTTTGAGCTAATCCTCTCAAAGTTTCGTGCCGTGTAATATAATTCTTCTGACACTGATAAGGCGGCTGGACCGGCGGCTAAAAAATTCCAGGAGTCCGGTCAGGACATATCTAAGGACGAGGCCAGTGTCAGAAAGCTTGGAAAAGCTAAAGAATTAGCCAAAGCCGGAAATACTGCTGCTCTGTATGGTCTTGGGGTTATGTATGAAAACTGAGAAGGAGCTGCCATGGATAAGGCAAAAGCCGTACAGATATATCGCGAGGCAGCTGAAGCGGGAAACTCAATGGATGTCAACCCTTGGTGCAAGATACGAAGGCGGTGACGGTGTGCCCCAGAATAAGGATGAAGCCCTAAAATGGTTTATCTAAAACAGTAGGGCTGCACTCAATGATGCTCTAGGGAAATATAGGCTTGGCTTAAGGTACTGCAGCGGAGATGGTGTCTCTCAAGATAAGGCCAAAACGGCAGAATCATTTTCCACTTCATGTGATTTAGGAAGCTATACTATTACCTCGGCATTTAATTATGAGAATGCTGTAATACCGTTTCTATTACAGGTTTTGAACTAATCCTCTCAGAATTTCGTGCCTGTGGTAATTATGCTGATTTGTTATTTCTTAGGGAAAATGAAACACACCGGCTATGGTGTGCCGCAAAATAAAGAAGATGGGCTAAAATTACTGAAAAAGGCCGGCTTAAGGATCACCCCGAAGCGACAGCCATCTGAAAGAAAATGGAATAGAACCTTTGGTCTTAGATTAGCCGCAGTTAGGCCGTTTGGCTAAATTGCGATCTTTACCTCGGCTTTTTCGGCTAAAATAGTTATCAGCTTTACCCCGTACAAATCAAATCCGCTGGCCGGATCCTAAACTCAGCCAGCGGGTTAAAAGCTTCTCTTTACCTATTCTTAAACGAACCCATTTAAAACTACCCTTTAAACATCGTTGCGAATCTTATGTTTTCGCTACAGCCTTCCCCCCAATGGACACGTTCAACTCTCCGGCCTGGGCTTCCGAGCCGCTTAGGCTCAAAAAAAATTTTCTTCTTTGGAGTAAAAAACTTCAGAAAAAACTGAAATATTTTTTTCCAGGCCGGAAGAAAAGAGAGGACCGGCCAGCAACAAGGCAAAACTGACCATAGTTAGTGGACAATCGACTTTAAAGGGATTTATTAAATTTTCAACTGTAACATCCTGAAATTATTCAGGATATTTTCCATTGTCATTTTGAGGAGTGGACAGATGATTGGTGCAGGGACGTTTTTAAGAACTATATAATAGAAAAAACTTTTACCTTTTTTGGGGGCTGCTCAAATTTTTCCAGATGTTTTTCCAAAAACCCTACACTCCCTGCACTCTCTCCATTTATTTAATAATTTCAATAAGCTGCCTTATTTACTATCCTACATTAACCCTACACTGATTCTACACTAGAAGAAGAAAAATAAAGATTACTTCATGTTAAAGATAAAACTCCGCCGTCCAAGTTTTTTATACTAATTAAAAAACAAGTCAAATCTGTCTCTCCGAGTTATCTTTTATAACGGCAAAAGTATAACTATGTTTCTCAAGTGGCGTTTTCCTGCTAAGACTACAGAATCCTTTATTTTTATATGGGGCTAAACGGCCGCCCAATTTCTGCCTTTTATGTGATTTTATGGCAATTAGCATAAAATTACGGTGACTTCAGAAGGAATCAAGGCTGCGCCGAGTTACTCTATCCTGTCTTCAGCCAGGCAGCGTCTGCAGTTACTCCGGTGGGGACCGATGAGTCTCAAGCCTCAATATGGCTGTTTACTTGTGCCCTCTTGTATTCGCACCGGGACGTTTCCACTAGCGGACAGTGTTACGGGATCCGTCTGATACTACCCGATATCCGCCCTACCATAAAACCAGAAGCTAAAATTCCGTTTTAGCTTGATTAACGTTTTAACGGTTTTCTCAGCGCAGTTGGTGCCCTATTGGCATCCCCAGGGTTCGAGTAATATCCGGGCCATATTTACCTCATACTATTCCTCTCTTCTTCAGAATAGCGATCAAAACAAAGAATCCATTTTCGGAGGTCATGATTATTGGCAGCGGACTCGCTAGGATCTTTACCCCAGGCAATAGGCAAGGGATAGTTGACCGCTTTTGGAAAATTATTTAAATAAAATTTTGTATTTATATAACCGGCATCATCATTATCAAGACAAATAGCCAGCTTTTTAGCTGAATTTAAATAATTTGATACTGTCTTATCGGGTCTTTTCGCAGCTCCGCCTGTAGCGACAAAGGACCAGTCAGGGCAGGTTGAGGCTAAAAGGATGCCGTCAAGTTCCGACTCTACCACCATAACATTCTCTGATTCATTATAAATTGACAATAAATTAGAGGAACCCTTGACACAAAAATACCGTTGATCATTATAAGGAATTTCGAGCCTGGTTTTTATTTTAACCACTTGATTTTCCCAGCGGGTGGCAATAGTCAGACCTATACCGACAAAAATTATATCATTTTTGTGTCGAGACTCAAGCCCCCAATCTTCCGGCAGAAAACACCGAGGTTGATCATTCCAGCCAAGATTAAATTTAAGAGCATGAGATATATCAATATATTTTTCAACAGCCAGCCATTTCCAGACCTCCTGACTGTTAACCATTCTTTTTCTGCAGTCAAAAACAAAAGTTTCAGCTTTTTCCGACCATTGTCGATTAGGGATATGTAAATCTCTGGGCTTAAATTCATTTATAGCATTTAAGCGCACATTTGTCCTATTGTAAGGACGATAATTTGATTTTTTAGGCGCATAAAGAGAGGCAAATATTTTAAAGGATTCTATTTCGCTGACTCTTGAGTACTGAACAAAAGAAAATAGTTTAATTAAATCGCCGCCAGTGTTACAGCCATGGCAATAGAACAAATCCTTTTCCACGTTATAGTGGAAGGCTCCAATGGTTTTTTCCGGATGAAAAGGGCACCTTCCCCAAATATCTCCATTCTTTTCAGAAGAAGAATCTAATAAATGGAGAGCAAGCGATGCTCTTTCATCGTAAGATAACCATTCAATAGCTTTACCCATTATTGCACCGCTAAAAGATGGAAAAATATCTAATTCAATTTAATTCCCAGATAAAAAATGCCGGCAGAGGCCCTTTTTTTGGAGCAGAAAGACTTCATTGAGAGGCCGAAACTCTTCAAGGAAGGAATATCGAATGCGGTCAGAAGTAACTTTTCGATACAATACGTTGAAAAAGCCTTATACAAAGTCAAAGCTGAGACAGAAGACAGCTTCTCAGGCTGACATTCGCAGGCCAAAAATTGGGAGACTATATTTTCGGGGCGGTTGACTGGTCTCTGAATCCGGGCTTTTTTGTTCCGGGACTGAACGTCGGACTGGCCCACCAAGTTGGCAGCAATTTTTGGGAGATAGTTGGCTATAGGCTTCCCGCTAAGAACACTGACTGCTTCGGCTTTTAAAAAAATCGACTCAATTGAGGTAAATTGACCGGAATCGGCCATATTATTCAGAAGTGCGGCCTGGAAATTCTTGTTTTGGGCCTCCAGAATTTTAAATTGCTTGTCCGGGATCTCTTCAAAGGCGGTTTTAACCCGGCGTTCACATTCAATGAAATACCGGCGAGCCTGGAGGCCTTTTTCATTGCTCTCGACCATGGCCAACTGTTTGGCCATATCCAGAATCAGGTAATATTCAGCGGCCGGACGACCGCCCAGAGGGTTTTCCCCCGTTTGGGTGAAAACCACATAATCAGTGTTTTCAATGAAACCGTACCGATTGATGCGGCCTTTGAGCCAAGTAGTAAAATCCCGGCCGACTTCCAGGAACTCATGGAGTTTCCTGGCATCTACGGTCTGCTGAATTCCGCCGTTAACTTCGGTCTGGGAAACAGGAATCAGTTCTTGCGGCATAAATAGCGCTCCTCAAGGAAAAAACTAAAAATTAATTAAAAAAGAGCTGATAATAGACCAATTTTAGTCAATTTGATTCCCAAATAAAAAATGTCGGCAGAGGCCCTTTTCTTGGGGCGAAAAGACTTTATTGCGAGGCCAAAACTTCTTCCGAGATATCGCAGTATTCTTCCCGGCTCATCTTTTAACCGCCTCCCCAACGAGATGATAACAACAGGCACTCACGCTTAAGAGAACTCTCCCGTCAGGTTTAGCTTTTGTAGTCTGAAATATCAATAAAACACGGAGAATTATCTTTAATAAGCCTAATTCCCAAATAAAGAATATGTTTGCTTGTTCTTTTTTTACGGCAAAAAGCGTTCATTCTCAGGCCAAAATTTTTCATTGAAAGAATTCTGTTATCTTTTAATAAAAGGCTCTTTTGGCAAAATTGTTCAAAAGCGCCGTATAAAATTTTAGCTTCTATGGCGGCCTGAATATCTTTGACACATTCAGCCAATAAAAATTGTGAGATAACATCATTATCCATAATATATTCTTCAGTCTCTTCCACAACTCTCTGCGGACATTTAGGCAGCCCATTTTCTAAAACCTCTATGGCCCCTCTGACGGCCCAGGCTAAAATTCCGGACATTTCCTGTTCCAATGCTTTCCCTAAAACAGTGCTGTTAATTTGGTGATAAATATGATTCGTCGGGTCTTCCGGACCGCTGGCCGGGTCAATAAATCTAGCCTCAAAAGGAATGATCCTGAGTCGGTTGGCCAGACCTTTATCCCCGCTGCTTGAACGCGGAATTGTATTGCAATGGAGAAAAAGGGAATGGCTTTGGATAAATTCTATTGATCTGACAGCATAAGGAGCTCGAGTTTTAAGAAGATCTCCGCCGGATGTCAGAAGCTTGACCTGACCAAGATCTAAATACTCCTTATCGCCAGGCTCTGCGGCAATAGCCATCCGAACACCCCGAAGTTCAGCCAGCTCTGCTTGAGGAGCACCGGCGGTCTTAGGGCCCTGTTTGAGTAAGTGAAGGACCGACAGATGAGTCGAAAAACAGCCTAATAATTTATGAAGAGTCTCAAAAATCATAGTCTTGCCGTTAGAAGCTGAAGGGCCGTAAGCGCAAAAAAGGTCTTTACTTTGAAAACCGGTAACGGCCTGGCCGATACAAGCTGAAAAATAGCTGATTAATTCAAGGTCGCCGGTAAGACATTGAGATAAGACGGCATCCCATTTGGGACAAGGTTCATCAAGGCCTTTAAATTCCCATGGAACTACTTTGTTAAAATAATGTTCCGGGTCAGGCTCCATTAGCTCGCCTGTTCTCAAATTAACAGTGCCGTTCAGGCAAGGTAAAAATTCCGGCTGATTATTCCATTTATCTGTAGGAACGCCCATACCGCCTGAACAAGCTTGATTAAGGATATGGATCATTCTGGGCCGCTTCAAGACATCCTGGCCTCTGGTTTTAAAAGACTTGGCGGCTGTTTCATAAGAACCTATTAAAACGCGGAATTTCTTAATTTCGTCAGAAAAATTCCTATTGGACACATTGGGAGTTTTTTTTTCTTCTTTTTCTAGATCGTCTATTTTATTGGATAAATCCTGGGCTAAAGAATTATATTTTTCGCTGACCCGATTATATAACTCCTGTAAGGGGGTAAATTGTGACATTATGCTGAAATCCCGGTCCGGAGTCCAGCTGTGGTTATCCCAGCGATAGAACTGACCGAATTCACCTTGGAGATTAGCTGTGCTATGATCCCGGATATAGCGGCCTTCCATTAGGATTTTAAAAAGTTCAGCATCGCCGACGTGTTGTTTTTTAAAAGCCTCAATAACAAAGTCATCGCTAATGATGGAAATATCAAAAGGAGCCAACGAAACAATACAGGAAAAAGGCATATCCGCAATTTCAGAATCAGTAGAGGCTTTAGAGACAAAGTCGGATAAAATTGGATTATTTTTAACATTATTACGAATTGCGTTAATAATTTCTTCTTCCGATTCTTCGATAAGATCAGATTTAACAGGCAATCCAGTTTCGACATCAACAACTTCGTACATATTCCGGGACCTGCAGCCGACGGTCAAAACTTCTATATATATTAAATTTGGATCAAAACCAGCACTATCGTTATCTTGACATGCCCTTTCCAGGCTTCGAATTCGGCCGGGACCAGTCATTAAGCAATCTCGGCTTACGACTGTCAGCGGGCATCGGCTTGGGCTGTGGAATATAGTCATATACAGGCTTGCTGGCCAGAATTTCATCAGCTTTTTCGGCAGGAGTTTTAAAATCTAAAACTGGGAATCCGCGGGCAATTTGTTCGTCCAGATGCGGCCGGTAAATCCTGGTGCATTTATGATGGCCGCAAACATATAGTCTTTTGGATGTAATTAGGCTGCGAATAAAGGCTTCAGAAAAAGAACTGTACTGGGCGGCCTCAATTATTGTGAGCCAAATCGGTGAAGTTTGACTAGCCAGGCGTTGAAATGAAGAATTAATCTCTTCCCTGATAATCTGGACTACATCTGACGATAAAGGTGATTCCGCCATAATACTTCCTTTTAAGTTAACAGCAAGAAGAAGTCCAATAAACGGACATTAATATTTTTGCTGATTATGAATTTACTTGATATCCTTAAGCAAACAATTCGTGACTATATTTAGGAAGGGAAGAAATAATTAAGGAATCAATTTCTTCAATAATAAATTGCAGAAGGTCAATAAAATTAAAAACAGAAGTATCAAAAAATATACTAATCTGAACAGATGAAAAATCAAAAGACAAATCTGTAATGAAAACAATTTTATTAGTATCGACTACTTTAAAGTTAGATGTAGAATAAGTGACCTGAAGACAAGATTGCAGACCGATAAGAATAGAGCTGCCAAAAGTTTTATTTGCATTAATTGCATCATAAAACGCCAAATTGACAGTAAGAGGTTTAGGGCTAAAAGAAGCAAAAGAAGGCTGAAAGTCAACTTTAAACATATACAGCTCCAAAAGAATGAAGGGAATAGTCATTAACAGCCAGTTCAGCGGCTTAATCAGCTTCGTTGCATCCAATTTCCAGCCAGGTGTCTACATTTAAACCCTAATCTTATACTGACTATCAGCCATCAGTTCGGTCAGCTCAATTCATGCAGTCAGCTGTTATTTCCGCCAAATGTTTGGACATCAATTTTTGGCCCACTTTTTATACGGTTATCCGCATTGACCGACTTCGTCTGGAATCTTAAGAATATTACGAGTGCTTTTAGTTACAGTCAGGAGTTCTTGAAGAGTCTTTTCGGCAGGAAGAGAATCAAATGGGTCTCCTGTCGAATCCGGAACAAAATTCGGCTTTAGAGTCGAGGGAAGACCAGTCTCTAAGGCATTCTTCCGGTCCACTGGATCAATTCCATTCTGAAGGTTCCGAAGGGCATCCTGATGAAGTTTTCCGGCTTCCTCAATTGAGATCATCGGATAATGACCAATCGCCACAGAACAGCACTCCCGTTTAATCATGCATTTATATCGCCATACTTTAGCCCCCGCATACGGCATCTCAATATAAAGCCCCTGGCCGTCAAAAACTTTGCAGGGCCTATCCTGTGGCTTATGATTTTGGAGTACAATATCGTTCAGCTTCCCCATCCGTAACCTTCCTTGTACTACTAGATGCTGATCTGGTCTTCCCGATGTTCATAATTCACATTTCTCCTGCTCCCGCCAGGAATCAATTGCCGCCTGTTTTAATAATAAGTTCATAGCGTATTTGTTCTAAGCGATGCGATTGATTTTTGCCGATTAGCTGCCCATTCAACATCGCTTTTGTCGCAATCCTGCCGTCCTTCCAGGATACATTCTTTGATTGCCGTAAAAGCCGCTTTTTCGGCATCGGCGTGGGGAAATAACATAGTATTACTCCGGCGGATAATTTTGATACAAACAAGTCATCATAAGGCATATTCAATGAAGAAATAGACTATCATAATTATCCGCCGGGGTAATATTGTCAAAAAAATCTTGGCTTGATTTTTCGGACCAGCGAATTCTTTTAGCCTCAGATTAAACAATCGAATCTGTTCTTCCTGGTTCGGCGGCGAGAATTTCAGTGTGCTGTCAAAACGCCTCCAGACAGCGAAGTCCAAAGGCTGCTCAAAGTTGGCGGCGGCTATCAAAGATCGCCCTTTACAGTTGTCTGTCTGCCGGATTAAAGCATTAACTGCCCGGTTCATCTCCGTCACGTCCCGCGATTCGCACCCGGCTTGCGGCCAGAGTATCAAATTCATCAAAGACAACGGCATAGCTCCCATCTGCGAATGAATCGAAGGCCGTCTTGATATTCTTAGCAGTACAGCCCAGATATGAATTGATTAAAGCGCCGTAATTCACGTATGGAAAAGGCAATCCCAGTTCCAGAGCTACGGCTCCGGCGGTCGCCGTCTTCCCGCATCCCGGCGGACCGTAAAATAAAAAATCCGGCGTTGAGGGCAGATTCCTCTGTCGGCATATAAGTCCCAGTTTTGATGTTCTTCGATTATCTCATCAATGCTTTCCATGTTTATCCCGGAAAGAACAAGGTCGGTTAATTTTTTTCCCTGGCAAATAACCTCATATAAGCAGCTGTTTTCTCCAGCCCTATCGGAAATGGCTTCAGGCCGCTCCTTTAGGCCGCTGTCCATAATCCGACTGAATTCTTCAGCCAGGGCTAAACGGTTTTTCCCTTTTTCGTCGGCGATAATCGCATCGGGGACCCTGTGAAAACCGTTGCGGTTGTCTTCCCTGAAGGTTTTAAATAACCTTTCGAGCAAATCAGACCGGTCCATAATTGTTAAACCTGCGTTTTCTAATTTGTCTGACAAGATAAATATTTAATTAGTGTAAGGCCTCT
This sequence comes from Deltaproteobacteria bacterium, assembly GCA_031264185.1. Classification (GTDB taxonomy): domain Bacteria; phylum Desulfobacterota; class Desulfarculia; order Adiutricales; family Adiutricaceae; genus JAIROO01. Next base: position 74,764 of record JAISEL010000023.1, on the reverse strand, counting down.
TTAGTGGTCGATATGTTTAAGAATTCCATTGTTTTTGAAGCAAATTGCGGTAAAAATAAATCACTTGCTTCTACAAAAATATTGCTAAGGTCATGAACTAAATTAAATACAGTGGATGAATCTTCGTCATTTAAAGATTTGTTGCGCCCGTTAGCCAGCAACATCTGCAAAAATTGATGCACCGCAGTACAAGATGCAATTTTGTAACTGATTTTTGTGTATTCAGGATAAGTAGATATTGCGGTTACGTCTAAATTTTTCATCCAATTAATTAAAGTATTGAAATGCTGAATCAAATCAGAATAAAAATCAAAAGTAGGCTGTATTGATTCAATTCCGTCATCATTAAGCAGATAAAGAATAATTTTTAATTCAATTTCTTTCATTTAACCCAATCCTATTTGATGTTGAGTGTCCGGAATACAGTTATGGAAGAGATCGCAGTCATGGACTGCCAAAACTGCTTTGGATTTAAAGGGCGGGAAAAATTGTCCAGGAGTTTGGAATCTAAAGAATAAGTGGCTACGAGAGATAGACAGAGAGAGAGTGCAATTTCCGTGCCAAATTTAATTGGTCAGCAAAATTAACTTCATTTATATTTTTTAATAAAATATACATAAGTCTTTGCCTACAATCCCAATTGATCCGACCAGTGCGAGTCAAAATAAAATTCAGGGTTGAAACCGATTTAACGAACTAAGCCTCGCTGGGCCTTATAAGTTATCCAGGAAAAGTCTTACAGAAAAAAATCTGAAAGTCAAGAGGAAAAATCAATTTTTTTTAAAATGAAGAGTACGAAATAGGCCGAAAGACCCGGGCGATTGTTTCAGAAGCCGGCCTGGCGGCCGGAGAATTGTACCAGTGAACGCGACTGCGGCCGAACTCTGGAATGGGCGGACCGGAACGATCAGCTTCATTCTGAAGTCGGCCGGCGGACGGACCTCTTTACCGGCCAGGTCATTCGTATATAATAACGGACAGTTTTCTTACGGTTTTTCACCTGCCGGACACCAGCCTGATTTATCAGGCCACAGCTCTGGCAGGAGAGTAATTGATTAGGAAAGCTCATAATAAAGCGGTCAGCGAAAGATTCAGGTTTTCAGTTCCGGAGACGCTGTGCTGATCCCTTAAGTGCGGTAAAATTCAGTAAACATTGTAAATTACCGGCTGCACCGGCTTGGAATGCCCCCCTCCGCCGGTACGGCGCATTGCTGGAATATTTTCTTTCCCTGACGGAGGTCTGGTTGTTATGAATGGCTTTGATGCGGCTAAGGAGCAAGTCAAGCCAAAAAAGCCGAAGTCTTTTTGGCCCGGAAAAATCAGCCTGACAAAGGCTTTAAGCATATCTCTGGCCTGGCACGTACTATTGCTGGGGACATTGACTATAAGCATGTCCTGGGCCAAGGCAACTGCTCCGATTGCCGATAATACCCTAAGGCTCGAGCTTTTTGGGACAATTGCCGAACGTGAAGTGACCCAGCAGGAAGCCGCTGCCCCGGTCGAGGCCCCGGAACCGGAGCCCGAACCGGAACCCGAACCCGAACCGGAACTAGTGCCGGAGCCCGTCCCGGAGCCGGAGCCGGCCAAAGAAGAAGTTGCGGTACCCAAAGAAGTTCCTCCCCCGCCCAAGCTGCGGCCGCCCAAACCCAGACCCAAACCACCGGTCCAAAGGGATCAGTCAGCCGGTCAGACCGGCCGCCGGGCCGCTTCTTTAGCCAAAGCCGAAAAGGAAGCTCAGGAAAAAGCCTACTTGTCGGCTGTGGGCAGGGCCGTTAATGCTCGCTTATTCTATCCCCGGGAGGCCAGAAGACAGAGTCTGACCGGGAACACTAAAGTCCGTTTTACGGTCAATAAAAACGGCCAGATTCCGAGCAGCAGCATCAGAGTGACAGTCTCCAGCGGCAGTGAAATTTTGGACAGGAGCGCCATCGAGACTGTCTCCAGGGCTTCTTTAGGGCCGCCGCCGTCCAGTATGGTGGGCCAGGAAATCTCCGTTACCTTAGTTTACAATAAGGAAGGAAGCAGAAGGCGGCGCACATCTTTGGGGAGTTCATAAAAGATCGCCCTAAAAGCGTTTTGGTTTTCGGCTTCAGAGCGGCAGTTCTTTTTGGCTGAGACTTAACACCCGGTCCTTATTTAAGGGCCCGGATCTTTTTGGTTCCTGAAGATATGGATTGGCGTCAGTCGGCTACGGATATTTAAGCCCGGACCGGGAATTTAATACTGCGATTAAGGCAGGAGCGGTAAAATGCTGTCCGTCTTCGGAGGCCGCCATAGCCCGTTCGCTTATGACGCATGGATTGTCGCAGGCCAGCCAGTCGTCCCGGACCGCCGGTGAAAGGTGAGGTCCGGATCATCTTTTGTGACCGCAGACTCGGATTTGGCCCAGAGAGTCCGCCGCCAGTCCAGGTTGTGGAAAGGAAAGTTCCAGCCACCCTTCCCCGTCCAAAAAGGTTTCATGGCCGGAGTACATTCCGGCCAAACTCTTTTTGCAGTCCCGGCACGGCCATGAAACCGTCCGATTTGTGTAACGTGGCAGTATATCTGTCTGTCCAGATAGTCGTCTTAAGCCAAGCCAAAGTTAGTTGCAGGCATCGACACTTATAATGGCATCGAATGGAGCCACCGGCCAGGGGAGTTCCTCAGATGCACCGGCCAATAGGCCAATAGAGGCTGACTTTACCACGAATCAGACAACATATTGTATTTTTCGGTATTTTGCTGCCCATATATAGGTTCTAGCAAAATTTTTCCAACAGAAGGTATGTTTTTTCTGGAAATGCGCTGGAAATCATGTTAGTCTAATAAGAGGTCATTTTTATTCTGATTATTCTTTTTCTGTCCCGTGTAAGGATTTAATTACAGCTCTGGTTTCACCGCCGAGCCATGATCTGGCCGTAAACGACTTGGCTGACAACCTAGCATGGCGGGTACAAATAAAAATACACCATGTTCACTGATTCACAGTAAATGGTTTTTCGGACACCGAAATAAGTTAAATTTTTGTGTTCACTAAACCTGAGAGAATAATGTCAATCCATAAGACAAAAAATGGCTTATACTTCGTAGCTTACAGGGAAGAAGCAAGCAGGAGCGTCAAGAAGAAATATTTTGGACGCGGTCTTGATGGTAAAAAAATGGCCAAGATTTGGGAAATTGATTATCTAAAAAATGGGAAGAAGGAAATTTCAAAAAAAGATATTTATTTTTATGATTTAGCTAGAAATTATTTATGCAATAAGGATATGAGCAGTGATACAAAATATAATACAGAGAAACTCTTCAATAAACATATATTTTCTAAATGTTATTGGGAAAAAATACCAGTTAATCAATTAACTTTAAAAGATTTATGGGATGTTGAGAAAAATATGATAGATAAAAAATCTTCTTTAATAACTAGAAATCACTTAAAGTCAAAGTGTAAAACTGTATGTCAATGGGCTGTCGATAATAATATTATAAAAATAAATCCCTTTATAGGGCTAAAATTAGATCGAAAAAACGAAAATCAGGCTCCGGATCTGATTACGGAGGAAGAATTACGAAAAATTTATGATGCGTCTTCTGACCATGTTAAGTGGGTAATAAAAGTAATGGTCAATACTGGAGTTAGAGCAGGCAAATCGGAATTATTTGCCATTAAAATGGCTGACGTCGATTATGAAAAAAAAGGCATTTGGATTACAAGGACTAAGACTAAGAGTAAAAGAACATTATTGCCGGTTAAAGAAAAATTCTTAGAAGAAATACATAATTTATACAAAAAAGATAAAAATAGAGTATACTTAATAGAATACAACGATAGTCAAGTCAAAAAAATCCAGACAGCGTGGAATAGTACGCTTGATAGAGCCGGTATAACCAGAAGGATAAGATTATACGATTTAAGACATTTTTATGCTTCAGCTCTATTACAGTCTGGAATAGACTTAAAAGTAGTTTCCGAGCTTATGGGGCATTCAACCCCCAAAACAACTTTAGCGACCTACTACCACCTGGCGAATGCTCAAGTAAAAGAAGCTTTACAAAACGCCGATATACTTGAGCTATAAGATGCAATAGCCAAGTTTTAAAAAAAAATAATAATAAATGTACGCAATTTAGTAAAAAATTCTAAGCTTTTTTCCCATCAATTTGATGAGGATTTAAAAAAATTATGTGTCAACCACCGTGTCAACCACGAAAATAAAAATGGAGGTTATATATAATAATTTAAAACAATTCAGATATAGCAAAATGAGCAGAATTGAGAGGTTTTTGACGCTGGAAAACACGGAAAGCGTTTACTGAGGCCATTATTGTAAGCTTTCCGCACTGGAGCGGACACGGGGCTTGGACCAGCAACCCCAAGCTTGCCAAGGTTGAAGTCGCGGGTTCAACTCCCGTTTCCCGCTCCAGGCAAAAAATCTGCAAAAATGCCCCCAGCAAACGCTTTTCGAACCTCCAAGAGCAAAATTTTCGATATTGACTTCCTAAAAAACAGTTATTTTTTACAATGTCAGCCACAGCACGCCTACCAAGCTTCCAACGCAACAGATGACGGTTTTTTCAACCTGTCAATTTGTATGCTGATGAAATTGCTCCCCAAAATCTTGATAAAAATTAATTGAAAAAATTATAAGATTGGTCCAAAAAAATTTAGAAATTAACCATAAAAAATGCCATTAAGTCAATTTTTAAAATTTTTTATCTATAATACAATATATTTAATATATTATGGTATATTATGACAATAATTAGTTAATATAATTCTAAGTCAGCTAGAAAAATAAATATTATCATAAAATCAATATCTATATTATATAATGGGCCGGTATATTATGAAAATAGTACCATCATGACAGACAGGACGCAAAACGATCCTGAAATCTGATTGGAAGGACGCATTCATATCATCTGTCTGGAAAAAGATACCGGACAATGTGCGCTAAAGTAGTTCGGCCGGGCTGAAAAAGATAATATCTCTCTAATTTGCCCTGAAAAACCAAAAATACAAGCCTTTAGTCCGCCGCCTGGAATAAAATCAGTGGTCCGAAGATTATGTCTTCTCACTATTTCAGGATATTTATTTAACCGCCGCTATAAACCAAAATCCGGCCGACTCAATTATTTTCTCCTACTGCAGCGAAGGGAAATCTCAAAAAAGATAACTGACGCTAGAGTCATTACCAAACGTAAGCGTTCATGTGATTGCAGTATTATCTCCGACAGTGGCTTACAATCAAGACATCACGACTTGATTTCGGCGGTGCTGTTGGTAAATTTCTATTATTATTTAGCTGCGTGCAAGTAAGTTCATTAGCAAGCAGGCCAGAACTGAAAAAACGCCGTAGGGATTTGTGGTCCATATGGAGGTAACTTATTTTGGATATTCGCCTGCAATATCATTATGAAGTTCTATGCATTTTATCAGAAGCCAAATAATCATTGCTTTTCATTAAAGTTGCTTCATATTACCCCGGCGGATAATTATGATAAAAGAGTTTATCCTCTGTTTCTTCAGTCTTTAGCATACTCAAAAATTTATGCAGTTTCTATAGTCTATTTGTAGTATGGTTAAAAAATTATTATACCGTGATCATAGATAAATAATAAGGAGTATTTGATATATCATAATTATCCGCCGGGTTAATAAAAAACGAGCTTTTCCCAAACCAAGTTGGTTTGACAGGGCGATGTCATATTAGAATCTGGCCTTTGGCAACAACCAAGGATAATAATCTGGGACTGTACACGGCAGAGGACCTGTCCTCAGAAACCCTCCCTTTATGTATGGGGAAAGGTGATTAATGGTCTGTTTTTATTACTGCAGTTGACATTCCAAAAATCTGTTGGACTGAAGCGCTAGGGACCCAAAAATGGTTTTCCAAGTTTTTCCGTCCCACCGACGACCTCACCGGCACGTTATCCCAACCCTGCTAAACACCTGGCCGCCCCGATTAATTAAAATCAAGACAGGGCCAGCAGTTGGTTTCTGTCTGTAAGATAACCGGCTCCCGCAGCCAGAGACAAAGGCCGCCCCCACCCTTGATCAGCCAAAATACCCGGTAACCTAAAATCCAATCACCACGCTACAGACTGCAGTCTGTTAATTTCTTATATAACATCTGACCATTCAGCTCGCGCAGCCAAAAGTCAGCGAATATTATTGGTAGCCGTTCCAGACCTATAAAATTCTTCCAACAGTATAAATTTTCAATAATGGTATTTTAGAGACACTCCGCTTTCTTTTCCAACCCCATGCAGAAAAACACTTAATGCTATTTAAATAGCGACTTTAGGAGTTTTTCTCAATATAAGGATTCCTCTAAAAAAATCCAAAAAGTGCGCATGATACCTAGAAACTGTTCTTAATTTTAGATCCTGGAAAATAATTAAAAATTTACCTCTCAATATATAGATTAAGATTATCCCCAATCAAGGCATATAATCTCATTATTATCGTTATATTATAGGCTATAACAGTCAAATCCACAATTTTTCACTCTCTTTATATCTACCATATATTGTAGCAATTTGAAGCATTTTTCGAAACAAAAATTAATTTATTCTGCTCCACTATAAATTCCACAGTCACTGAAGTCAAAATTAGTTAATAGGTCCCCAGTACCATTTAAACCACTAAAATAAAATTTGACAGCGGTTCCAATTTAGCAGATAATATCTCAGACAAAGAAATAATTTTTCAGGAGCTGACCAGAAATGAATTCTCAATAAAAATTGGACAAAATTTCTAATATATCAATTATATAAACTATTAATAGCTAATATAGCACATAAATACTATATTTTATGACAGCCTCAATGGATTCAGTCAATCGCCCAAGCAAAATCAGAGGACTTTTAAGAACCATAGGATGCCAAGGAAAAAGGAACCAACCGGCGGCGTTTTCCGTCGATTTAAAAACTGTGGCAAAGCGCTTCTAAAGCACCGCTCTCTTGAAGTCCAGGGCTTCAGACAAACGGTAGGACCAACCCAGCCCGGAATAAAACTCTTTAGGGATCCGTCCGTTCCGAAACAGCAAGTTATTTAACCTGAGAGTCATTTATCTATGGATTTGCATTATGTCAGCCATCCAAAGCTTTTGACCGGAAAAAGTCAATTTTGATGTTAACCAGCCGGCGGCGCAGCGTATCAGCTGATTAGGCTCACGAGTTGCGATCGGCCCAGAAATTACCGGCCAAGGTCCAAAAAACTTGTAATGGGTTCCGCGAGACCTTGTCCGGGCTGATGTCTTGACAGGCCAGCAGGCCGGCATTTACTCTGGATAGGCTGCCGTCCGGCTCACTTGCAGGGTCAAAGGCTCCATGGTCGGTCACCGTTTCCTTTAAATATTGCCGTATGATTCAGAAATCTGACTGATATGGATACTTTGTTTCTGGTTTTGACTAAATTTAAGGAGGCGGCGTTTTTCCTGGCCTTTCGGCCGGAGTCCTTACGCTGAATATTCGGATGAAATCAATTGATAAAATATTTTGCGAATCGCTCAAATATTTTGTCCGACAGGAAAAGTCCCAGAAAAGCTTTGCAGCGAAAGTCGGCATCTCCGCTCCCTATCTTAATGACATGCTCTCCGGTCGGCGGTACGGAGAAGACCAGACTAAGCGGAAAATAGCCGCCGCTGTGGGCTTTCCCGATCGGCATTACGAAGAGTTTTTAGACATCGGCCGTTTGATTATCAAAGGCGACCAATGTCCGGAGGCTGCGGACTTTACCGCAATTGGCGATAATGCTCTGCAAAAACGTGGCTTTTTTACTGTGGTATATTCTGACAGTATGGATTTGGGACCAGACAACGGAATCAAAGTAACCAATAATACCCGGACAACCCATGTTATTATACACGGACCAAGTTGTAATCGGACATCATCCTCAGGCCTTCAGGCTTTCAAAGTCCTGGATGACTACATGGCTCCGGTCATTCCTAAAAAAAGTGACGTCATCGTCGACCTGACCTTAAATGAGCCGGAAAAAAATAAAGACAGCAAAGTTTACCTCGTCTGCCTTGATAAAAAGTTCGGACTATGTACCCTCAGGTACCTAAGTTGGGTTGACAGCAGCTATAAGACCCTGCTGGTTGCCGCTGAAAACCGTAAATACAAAACCGGGGTGTTCTGTCTGGAGGACATTAAGATTGTTGGCCGGGTTATCTTAAGCCAGTCATTTTTTTAATTATTATAGCGTAATTATAAATTATTAGCAAATAATTTAATGTTCAAATAATTAAATTATTGTATAAGCCATCATCGGACTTTAGTTTTGTCGTACTCAACTTGGGTATCACTTATCAAAAAAACATGCCTGCCTCAGAGGGTCATAGGTTCTCTCGTGAGCCGGAATTTCTGACTTTGATTTTAAAAGTGCGTCGGCATTGTTTACTGGAACTGCGGCTATGGCTTCTGGTTCAGGCAAAACTGTTGACCTAACCTGATTCGGCCCGTCCAGAATGAAAACAATAATGACCAATAACTTTTGGAACAGCTAGACCGAAAAACTGTAGGATAAAACTTTTTTAACAGGTCAACAGCCCAGGAACCTGTCTGACCAAAATAGTGTTCCGCCTGTCCCTCTGTTCATTAATTCTTTAAAGGATTCTTTTGGCATAAAAAGATGATGCTAATTGACAAGATATTTTCCGAAGCTCTTAAGTATTTTGTCCAATTTGAGAAGTCCCGGAAAATCTTTGCCGCCAAAGTCGGCATCTCTGTTCCCTATCTTAATGATCTTGTAAACGGCCGCCGGAATGGGGAAGATGGAATCAAACGAAAAATTGCCGCTGGTTTAGGCTATCCCGACCGTCATTTTGAAGACTTTCTGGATATTGGCCGGATAATCCTCGCCGGCACTGCTGCTCCAGAAGGCGAAAAATATTCAGCAGTGAGCGATGAAGCCATGGTCAGACGCGGCTTTTTGCCTGTAGCCTATTCTGACAACATGTTTTTAGGACCGGACAACCTAATCCAGATAACCAACGATGTCCAAAAAAGCCGGATTATAATTCACGGTCCAAGTCTCTACCGGAACATATCCCAAGATCTTCAGGCGTTCAAGGTCCCTGACAGCGCGATGGAAGAGGTCATCGCTGAAGACAGTATAGTCGTAGCCGACCTGACCAAAAAGAAGCCGGAAAACATTAAAGACGGACAAATCTATATTGTCTGTCTGAAAACAGACACCGGACAATGCACACTCAGGTACTTGACAATGGCCGGTAAAAAAGAAAAATTCCTCATCATTGAACCTGAAAATCGGAAATACACTTCCTTTGTACACCGTTTTGAGGAGATTAAGATTATCGGACGGGTCATCATGAACCAGCGTTATTTTCAATAACTTCACTGTAATTTTAACTTTCTTTGCACTGTATAAATCTTTTAGGCCTAAGTAATCGACTGAGCATTTTCAGAGTCTCTCAAATATTTTGCCAAATTGTAACATTCCCCTAATTTATTCGGGGCTGATATTGATATCTCTCCGGCACAGATTAACTCCATTTTAAATGGGTATCGCTTTTTCTGACCATTTAGTCAAGAAATTGTTTTTCCACCTCAAAGTTCATTCCAAGCCGGTTCAGATTTCCAGGACCGCTCAATCCCTGGCCAAGGCTCTTTGAGGGAGCAACCGAAACTTTCATCATCAGGCGTTTTTAGGCTCACAGCGAACGGATAACAATTTTTCAAAACTTACGCCGACCATATTTGCCTGCATTACAGTTTTGCAGACCGGTCAGGCTGATTAGTCTTTTCCCGGCCCTCAGATTAATTTATCTATCTGGCCGATCTTTGTCTCCGAATTTGCCAAGAAACTTGGGCCGTCTTCAAGATAATAATCCATACTTAAACGGATAAAAATAGTCTTTAGCCTCCGTTGTACCTGTAAGCGGACCAATAAGAACCCCCAGACTCAGGTCAGGGCCAAGTCTGGGGGATTAGGATCCGAGATTAATTCAGCGGCGAGGGAACCGCCAAATTTGCGGGTCTAAAATGGAACGTGCCCTCCTCGGATCCATTCTCTAGCAGCCAGGCAGAACGGCCTCTAGAAAAGTACGCCCAGTTGAAGAACCCCGGCTCCTCCCCGGCGACGTCCGGCGTAAGCCTGGGCGGCCAGACCGGCGGTAAACGGTTTTGCCGAGCGGGTACTGTAAGTAATGCCGGCCTCAAAAATGCCGGTGCCTCCTTTTTTGGAGGTCGGGGGCACTTTGAAGCCATTAACTTTGGCCTCAACTCTGCCTTCAGTTTCGTACTCAAAAGCCCCGCCGACAAATGTCCTCAGGTTTTTATTTAAAGCCCGGTGATATTGAAGGCCGGTCCTAATACGGCTGGAGTCAATGTCTTCCATCTCAACACTCTGGCCGCTGCTGAGTTTTATTCTCTCCCCTTCCAGTCTGGTCCAAAAATACTGACCGTAGATATTTAAATAGGAAACCTGATCTAATGGGATATAATCCCCAACCCCGAACTGGAATCCCAGGTAGGCGTTCCCTGTCGTATAGGAAACTTCCCGGCCGCCGAAGCCGGATAAATCTCTGGATTTAAAATCCGTGTCCAGTTTTCCCGTACGGACGGCCGACTCCAGGTATAAGCGACCATATTTTTCAGGATTGAAATCAAAGCGTCCCAGAATGGCGCCACCGGCATAATTTAAATCACCAGTCCCTGCCACCTGACCAGAGGCGTAATGCCGGAAAGAATCATAACTGCCCCAGCCGCCTTCAAAAGCCGCCCCGAACGTTAAAAGACCTCCCGAAAGATACCGGCCGCAGTCAGCGCCCAGTAAAGCGGAAAAACTGTTAATTTTCAGGTCATAGCTGTCATGCCGCCTAGTCCGGCCGCCTTTGGACTTGAAGAAAACGCGGGGGCAGGGATTCAGTTTTTTGGCTCTGGCCTCAGCTTTCCTGTTTTTTCGACGTCCCTGGCGGCGAACTTGATTCCGGTCCTGTTCGCGGTTCTGGCCTTTGACTTCCTGATTGCGCTCTGGATATGGTTTATCCCGGCCCTCGTAACCGTCTTCGTACCCGTCATTGGCCGAGCCTGAGCCGTCATTACCAGAGCCGGTTCCGCCGGTGGAAGAGTCGTAGCCGTCATCTGCCCCGTAATCATCCAGAGGGTCGTAACCGTCGTCAGGGCCGAAATCATCCAAAGGATCATAGCCGTCGCCGGGACCGAAATCATCCAAAGGATCATAGCCGCCGCCGGAGCCGAAATCATCCAAAGGATCATAGCCGTCGTCAGGGCCGAACGGATCAGCTGGATCGACTCCGGGGCCGGAGATAAGGTCCCCTCCGTCATTAATGATATCCAACCCCCCGGAAGGTCCGCCGGGAATTATCTCCGTATCGTCGCTGGCCCGAAAATTACGGACTGTGGCCGTCAGCTGCCGGGGTGTCTGGGAGAAAGCCACGTCATAATTGAGTAAAGGTTCGAAGATTTCCGTATAGTCAGCCGGCTTTGTAAATCCGGTATAATCTATATCCGTATCGGACGTCATCAGGATGTACCGGGTATTTTCTTTCGGAACCGCCCCTTCATTTAAGAGGGTAAAAGACTTTAAGACACTGCCCCGGTCAACGCCGTCGTTTAAAGTGATCTGGCCGTTAACTTTAAGCCCTATTGACCCTGAGGGAGCTAAAGAGGAAAACACAAAATTGTATTCCTCAAAGTTTTCCAGAGCCATTTGGGCCTTTATTCCGCTCTCGTGAGGTTTGATGACATTTAATACATTGCCGGTAAAAACATCTTTTTCCCCGGCAAAGTAATTTTCCAACACCATTCCGCCCCGGATAGACTGCCCGACCTCAACGAGACCCTCCAAAGTTATGGTGTTATAGTTGGCCTGAACTGATTTATAGGCTAAGACTCCGGCACCGGTAACGGATTCGCTGATGCGGACATTTTTCAGGTAGACTTGATTAAAGTTAGCCTCGGCCGCAGTGTCGTTGCCAAAATCGTCCGGCCAGGCTCTGGCTCCGAAGACACGGCCCGCCTGGCTGTTTTCCATATAGACCTTGTTTTCATTGGCCGTGGCGCTGCCTTTGACCCACATGAGCGAGGCATAACCTCCGGATACCTCACCTGAGGCCGAAGTGTTATAAAGCCGGACTTCGTTACGGCTTGAAGTGGCCAAAGAACCTGCGAAATCGGGAGCGCCGGGCCTGGCCAAAACACGGGCGTAACCGCCGGTTATACTTGTTGCCCGGCTGTCCTGAACTGCTATGACGTTATCGTTACTGGTCACCCCGCCGTCCACGTCCATGTAAAGGCCGAAACCGCCCATAAAATAGTCCAGACCGGAAATAACGTTAGATATTTCAAGTTTGTTGCGGCTGACATCGGAAGCGCCAGTGGCGGTGCTGTACAAAAAACCGCCCAAAATATCACCGACCACGTTCACGGTAACGGTTAACCGGTTGTCAGACAGGGAACTGCCAGGAAATAGCATGGACTCAGACGTTACTGGGTGCTGCTGCGGTAACGGGGCGTCAGGATCGTCCCAAATAATTTCCTCAGCCATGACCGCCCCTGAGCTGACTGTGACTATCAGGAAAAATGTCAGAACAATGGCAATTATATACAAAGACAGAACTAAAAAAGTGCTGACTTTAGAAAAAAGTGAATGAAGAGACAAATTATTCTCCTTGCATAAAGCAGTGGTCAAAATAATGCAAATATAATGCCCAATTATAATTCAACCTGCCTGAAAACACTTACCTATAATGAAACCAAAAGTACTCTGCAGTTTCATCGTTTTGTCCAGATATAAGTTAAGTCCAGGTTTTTGTATCAGACTGACTAATAAAATTCAATATTTTTAAAGTTAAAACAATATTTTTAAAGTTAACAGCTGATGCCGGCGTATCTGTGCCTTTTACTATATTTCAAATCGGCTCTGGCTCCGAAATTATTATTTTAGGGACAATTCTCCCATGCTTTGACCAAAACGGGCCGGTCAAATTGATTTTTAACGTTTGACAGTTTTCAGATATTTTTTAAGAGTCGGACTTTATACATTCATCATATATAATTTTATGTAAGCTACATAGTTTTGCAGTCAATAACATATTTATGATTTACCTTTAGAGTCCGACTCAAAATTTTGCCGGTCAATTAATAATATAAAATATTTTGCAATATGGATTATTCCGGATTTATCCATATTGTCAATAAGCAAAAATCGCTTAAATTTTTCCGGCTCGGAGAGTAAAATCCCCCCGTCATAACCTCAAAATTATGCTTAAAACTGTCAATTCCTGGTTTTTTAACTAAAAACGACGAAAATTACTACATATTTCCAGCAATTAATCAAGATAGTCCTTTACAATTTTGCAAATTATGGGACCTACCAACCAGTCAATTGCATCCAGAAGGAATATAAATCCGTCATCCAAATTTTATACCATCGTATCTCCCTGGCCTGGTTTATAGCCGAAAGTTGTCTGTACCAAATAAAACGCGCCCGGCGTTGGCCTATATTTTGACTGGATCTGGATCCAGGATTTTAGGGAATTTTTTAGAGCCGGAATAATAAACCGACCGGTCAGATGATTTTTTTAGTTATTTTTTCGGGAAATTGACAGATCAAAGCAAGTTGGAAGAAAGGCCGGACATAAGAAGAAAAAGGCCCAAAAAATCCCAAAAGGCAAAATGACCACAGGCGTCAACATATAACCGAGCAACCAAACCGCCGCCTAACTGCGGCAAAAAAACATATGAATGACCGTTAGAGTTAGCTTGAAAATCAGGCGCAATAAAGTCCTGAAAAAAGCTAAAACCCCATCCTAAAAAACTTATAAATATCCGGATAATAACTTGCGAAAATATCCTTTGTGCCCACCGGCCGCCAAACTTTCCAGCAAGAGATAACCTACTTGAAATCATAATACAACGAACAGAGATTAAAATTATATAAAACTTCCCTATTAATAGAAGTTACGTTAAATGGCCAAAAATTTTTCCGGCCTTAATTGTTTTAAATTTCTAAATATTAATAGTTTTCTGTATTTTTTTAAAGCAACAAAATTAATTCATTTTATAAAAATCTTTAAAACCTGTTTATTTCAATTAAAATTGTAAATTACTCAAATATTTTTCTAAATATTTTATCTTTAGCAATTTAGCGCAATAGACAAAAAATTTGGTTATTTAGAAAAAATATCTATCTAAAAATTTAATTCTATTACTTTTACTTCCCTGTTGCTTTTGGCAACATTTTATGACCTTAAATCGTCCGGACTCCACTTGACTGAAAAATAACTTGTCAAAGTATCTGTTAGCGGCCCAACTGCCTGCCAAATTTTCCAGTGTAATGATTGTAGCCCATTTGAAATCAGAATACAATACTCTGGAAGGAATTGACAGCCTCCGAATGATGAAGACCATGGGATCAAAAAATCTTTTTGCGGCCCTCCTGCCTGCCAAATTTTCCAGTGTAATGATTGTAGCCCATTTGAAATCAGAATACAATACTCTGGAAGTGCTTGACAGCCTCCGAATGATGAAGACCATGGGATTAAAGTATCTTTTTGCGGCCCTCCTGCCTGCCAAATTTTCCAGTAAAATGATTATAGCCCATTTAAAATTAAAATACAATACTCTGGAAGTGCTTGACAGCCTCCGAATGATGAAGACCATGGGATTTCGGGTTCAGCAAAGAGCGATGCCGACTTTAAGGATGCTCTTGGCAGCGGTCTGTTCACGTTCCTGTCAGGCCGGGCGCCGGATTTCTGGAAGACACATTCCTGCATCTTCAGATCTAGTTCGTCCAGTACGCGCTTGCAGTCCGAACAGGTCTTGTAGCTCGGGAAAAACCTTGGGGTCCTCGTGAGCCGGGGCCTGTACTTCAGATCTCCATCCGATAATCACAAGGAAATCCTTAAGACCGAAGCCGACACTGTTATCCGCGCTTGCCTCTGTCGGCTAAACTCCTGATCCGTCATGAAGTTCAGCCAAAAATTGCCCGCGGAATCCCGCTTAACTGTAATCGTCTTGATGTTTCCTTCTACTTCGCAGGACTTAAGTAACTGTACATCTTCCCCAGTAAGATGACTCTATTGCAGCCCGGAAGCTTCGATCCAGCCTGTTTCAGGGTTAACGGCCATTCTTATTCACCTTCGGACCTCAGCGGCGCAGTCCTGAAGCCGCGCTCCAGGTTCGCGGAAAAAGTCTGAATGCCATGCAGAGCCTTTCGGCGATGTCCTGTATCGCCTGAAAGCCGAGCTGGTTTTTAAGAAAGCGAACTTTTTCAGTTTCTTGAGTGAGGTTTCTTTATAAAATTTGAGGCATACTTGAAAATTAGGACAAAAAAAGTCATACAACTACCCAAAAACCCTGGCCTAAAACCAATTAACCTTTGGAAAAATAGCTTGCAAAAGTCTCCACAAAATTGCTCTCTGGGCTACTATTTTATCCAGTAAAGAAATTACTGCCTATTTGAAATTTAAATACAACTACTCTGGAATCTGATTATTAATATATTCTTATCTACTAGTAACTTTTTGTTCGGCGCTATTTTCTCCATGATCGGCTTTAAATCTACAAATATTAAGTTTTTTTAATTATTTTTTTATAGTGTAATAAAATTCTAATTTAATAAAAAATATTAATTGGCTTCAGTCACTTAAAATTGATGCCTTCGCAAAAACCCCTTTTTCCGGATCCGGAAGTCTAGTTCAAAAGCTGTAATGATATCAATATAATGCACTTTTCTAAAAGACGGACTTTTTGCGAGGCCGTCAAAATTTTCATTACTCTATTTTTTCTAAATCACTATATTTTGCTTAATTAAAGCTAATAAAAGATACATTTACCGTGTAAATAATAATTAAAATATTTATTTTATAACATAATTGCATGTTTTCATTAACATTTAAATAGCATTATAATAACTATTTAATTATCTTAAGACCTTATTTTTAGAGTTGGCAGAGGTATTATTGTCCTCTGTCTTTTCGAACCTGAAATTCATCGCCGAAAAGGTCTTTCCGGCAGTCCTGGGTCAGTGCCTGAATTGATAACGGCCAATTTTTTTATAGTCTATAAATCCCATTTCGTTCTAAAAAAACCACCACTAAGGCACCGCCCAGGAATAGAACCTAGCTGCCTCCTACCTCATGCCATGACTCTACATAAATAATAATCTCTCTATAATGACCGTTTTCAGAGAGTTAAAGTTTGACACCTCTGAATTTTGATGTTAATGTCAGTACAAGTTAAATAACGGTCTTGGCTGAAAACTGCTGTAATTCGTTAACTCCACCTTTCTCATTACGGTATTTTGGGTTTGGCCATGTTTCATTCTTATTGAAATCCGGTCAAACTAAATGTTCTAAAGGATAATTGAGACTTTATGAGCATCGAATCCAAATTGATGCTTTCTTACCCCAACCCGGACGGAACCCGTCTGGAGTTTCACTTTGACCTGACTCTGCCCGGTCAAGGAATTACGGCCATTACCGGCCCCTCAGGTTCCGGCAAAACGACTTTTCTGCGATGTCTTTCCGGTCTGACCAGGGCTCAGGGCTTTGTATCGGTTAATGGTACAGTCTGGCAAAGCGAGCATTTTTTTCTGCCGACCTATCGCCGTCCTTTAGGCTATGTCTTTCAGGAAGGAGCCCTTTTCCCTCATCTGACTGTTAAACAGAATCTGGATTACGGACAAAAAAGAGCCTCCCGCCGCCTGGGCCGCAAAGAAGCGAGAAAATTGGATATGAACCATCTCCTCGACATCTTAGGCATAGGCCACCTGATGGATCGGCGGCCAGAAACTCTGTCAGGGGGGGAGCGTCAACGCACGGCCCTGGCTAGGGCTCTGGCCGCCTCACCTGAGATACTGTTTTTAGATGAGCCCCTGAGTGCTCTGGATCAGGAGCGCAAAGAAGAAATCATGCCCTATCTGAAGAACCTCCGGAATTTGGATCTGCCTATCCTCTATGTCAGCCACTCCCATGACGAAATTGAGGTCTTAGCCGGAACTGTGGTCCGCATGACCAGACCCGGAGCCCCTATTACGGCCATGGCCCGTTTTGCCACCCCGACTGAGGAAATTGCTCCCCAGCCAGGCAGCCGCAGCCAGACATGCTGACTTTAAACTGGGACTATCTTGGGTAAATAAATAGCCGTTTCAAGGACAAAAAAACAAAAATACAACTTCCTAAATACCTATCAACTTAGAGTGTTTTTATAGCATCTATTTTACCGTAGAATCAGACAACATATTTAATTTTTCGGTGTTTTTGACAAACATATGCTGGGGCGCCGAGTCGTTGCCGACGGCCTGATTCATGACCCGGGGTGAAGATCTGGCCTCATGACGGTTTGCGAAGGCATAACGTTTATTCTAAATACCTGATACCCCAGCTGGCCTGATAATCCAGCAGCTCGTTAATGAAATCCAAGTTAACTTGCTGGAGTATCATACTGAGAGGCAGACTCCGCTGAATTTTATCAGCTATGTATTCTTCGGTGAACATGAGACGGTTTCTGCCTCTAAGCACCTCTCCTCCCTGCATCAACATAAGATGTCCAAGCTCCGGAGCATAGGTTTTTGAATTATACCAGCTGTTTATTTCAATCAACTTTCGTCAACAGGCCCGTTAGTAAAACACCCTGTAAAATCAACCGCTTAACATTGTCACCTGACAGGCTCCTGAGAGCCTGTCAGGTGACAGCAATAAACCCTTGAATTTATTGAATATTCCGCCAAACAGCCTGTTCGGGAAAATCTAGTTAAATCAACGGCTTAAAGGATTTGAAACCACACAATCCGGCAGGCTCCCAGGCCGGAGACCCGGTAACCGGACTGGCTGGACGGCCTCAACTGGATTTCCGGTCAAAAGGGCCATAGTACCAATAAGGGCCGCCCGAATTCAGAAATAAAACTATGGCTGATAAATACTGCATCAAAGCCCCAGTGGCCGGCTGCGGGGTAATTTACGGTTATTTATTGGTCCCATAAGCCGGCTGAAAAAATTGCCGCCCGGAACATCTAGATTAATTAATACCGTAAGATCATCTTAAAGGCGGAAAAAAATCATAATTATTTGATAATAATCTAAAAATACCTCCATAGGCTATAAATTTTAATCCTGCGGGAATATGGTCGGCTTTATGGACACCAAAACCCGGTACTGGGTTTTAAGCACAGTCTTATAGGTCATAAAAAGATCCCTCACTGTAGGACCAAGCCACTTAGGCAGGGCCGAAAAACTGACCAAAATCTCCCTAAACAGGCCTGAATTAAAGATCGGCAGAAGGATCTCCCGGTCGGTCGAACTATTGCTTTCTTCCTCAGCCTCGCAGTCCAGATACAGGTAGCCGGGACGATGTTCGTCATCAATATTGGGCAAACGGCAAAATGTATGATATGCCAGAATCCTGAGAGTCTTGGGACTGAAATCGTAGTCAGTAATAATAATAGTCAAACAGTTAGGATTGGGTACACTGATAAAAAAGTCCATTGGACTGAAGACTTCTCTGGACACCAGACACTCGACACCCTCCAGAAAAGACCCCAAAGTATTTATCCGGACAGCTAGGAGAGAATTTTTCCTGGTAACGGCCCTTTCGCTTTTGGGGGTCTTGTTCAGACCTATCCGGGCTAAATGAAACTTTTGAATTTCCGTAAAATGACCGTCTGGACCGGTCTCGTAGATAACCAGAGTCTCCGAGCCGGGCAGAGGCCCGAAATTGCCGTCCGAGCCAAAAGCGCAGGCCACTTTAAACCCCAGCGGAGGCACAAACTCCTCTTTTTTCACTTTCCGCCCTATAAGCTCCAGATCAATATTTATTTCACTAGCGTCTGGCAAACCTGGGTCTTTGGCCATTTAAACTCCTAAAAAACGGTTTGTTTTCCCTCAGCCTTAGGGCTGACTAATTTCAGCCGATAGCCGGACTTGGCGGTTGGATGCTAAAGGCATGCAGTTTTTTAGCATCATGATTACAGAGCCGGAGCCCAAAAAGGCCTCTGTCCGGCCGGTTGGCAAATCGGGCCTTTTAACGGCCGCTTTGGCTGTAGTTCTGTTTTTTTTGACATCCTGCTCAGCCTGAAGCCGGAGGCTTGTCATTGAGCCAGAAACATTACCGCTCCCGGTCTACTGCCCTGGTTCCTGCTTAACTGGCTGACTAAAGTCTGAATCTCCGCAGCCGGCAGCGACGGTCTGCCCGGCCGCTAAAATGTTTAAGGCGCCGGCCGGATCAGCGTTATTTTTACAGCCGCCTTTAAGACGTTTTAATTCAGCCCGGAGTTTTTCAGACACCTTATCTCACATCACCGGCCTCACGGTCGGAGTTTCACGGCGTTTCGGACAAAAGGCTTCCTGACTTTGGCCTTAAGTAGCTGTTGTTTATAGCTTAACTGAAGAAAATAACGGCAAGAAGCTCTTTCAATCCCGGCTTATTATTCGGTCTCGCCTAGGGCAAAAAAGGACAGTTCCTTAAGTTCCTCAGCCTGAAAGTGTTCCACCGAAACCAGTGATCTGTCCTGATTAAGGGCGAAGAAATAATCCGCATCAACGGCAAAATCTTTGACAACCAGGCAACCGACCGATTCTAAACAGCTTTCCAGAGTTTTAAGCCAGGCCGCCAATTTAGCCATGTCTCGGGGATAGTCGGTGTCACCTCTATGGACAATCTCTTCCATCGGAAACTCAGCCAGACGGATGGGCGGTTGCTTCTGGAAATCACCCTGGCCGTCGGCTTGATATACAGTCAGGTGATGAGCTCCAGGCAAGACGTCCACCTCTTCAAAGGAGTCCATAGCCACAGCTATCTTATATCCTCTGGGGGCCGTGCTGCCGCCCGATTCCAGGCCGGCTTCCGGCTTCTGAGCGGCCGCAGCCTCTTGGCTTTTCGGTGAAGAGGTTTTTGGGAGACCATCGGACGTTTTCTTCTCAGACATAAACTCTCCCCCGGAAAACAGACTGGCCGGAACAAAATGCCGGACTGGCTGATTATAACCCAAAGACACATCAGATATAAAAAAATTTTTGGTCTGAAATTCCGGTCCTCCTTTTTTAGGTTCAATTAAGTTAGCAATTTCTCTCTTTAAACCTAAAAAAACAATAATACATGAATTTACTAACGCATAAAACTATTAAAAAATATTATTACAACTAATTTATTAAAATTATATTTAAAATCGGCCTTTGCAATAGCTCTGCCTAACCTCCTAAGGTGTCTTTTGGCCCTTCAGACACACATCTGGTCCGGCTGTAATTAGAAAATAACTCACTGAATGACTGTTCCGGTATGACCCGGCCTGCTATAGCCTCAACCGGTCCGGCCAAAGACCAGATTGAGCAAAACAAGGATTTATAAATATATATACTATTTTTTAGAAAAAAATTATATTACTACCAATAAAGAAAATATTAATATAAAAATATTTAAATAGCCATCTATACAAATATTATTCAGCCATTAGCCGCAAAAAATCACAGCCGTCCAAGAAAATTTCAAAAACCTGAGTCCTTCTTCGTAACTCCTTGATAACAGCGACCTTTCAACCGTCAAAAACGGCGATTTAATTTCCTAACCATCCTTGACGGGGTCTGAGGCTTGCTGTCCCCCAAAAAACACCGCTTCTCCCTTGCAGGACTGCCCGCAAGAACAGCCTTTTTTTTGTCCAGCCAGGATAGGGTGTCAGGCAGCCAAAGAAATCAGGTCCTCAATGCAGCCGGTTGAGCTGGGCATCAGTTATGCTGTTATGCTGTCCGGGAAATCGGACCGGTCACGATTCCGGGTCATGACAGCCCGTCCAGGCGGAGTCAGGCTGAAACAGTCCGGCCTCTCTGCCTTCACCGCCGGCCTTTGGCGGCCCTGCCTGTGCCGTGACAGATTCAGGGAATATCCTGCCGGCCTCGCCTTTACCGCCGAATCGGAGGGAAATCTTAAAATGCATCTGGCCTGCACTAAAGCTGAAGCATAAGCCCCGTTGCGTACCGCCCGGATTAGTCAAACCTCAGACGATGAAAACTGCGGCTTGAATTCGGCTGCGGGGGTGTTATGCACCCTGTCGGCGGCTGACAGCCACTGGAATGACCGATCCCTGACGGCAAACTTCCCCGATGTATAGCGGCTGAAAGGCGCCTGCGGGAGGTCTTGGAATCAATGACCAGTGATTATTGATTTTACGTGATTTTTTTCTGGACAGGTGCGGCAAAAAATATATATAAAACATGATATTGGCATGCTTGTCAACTAAAACTTAAAAAATCTTTTATTTTATCCCAGCATTTTGAATTTAGCCGCATAATAGGAACTGAAATAGAATGCAGTAGGCCTAATTTCTTTGGTTCACTACTTAAAGGTATTAAGTCATATTTTTTACTCTGATCTCCAGCATCAGCGATCTCAGTTCTTTTAAAAGGATTAATTTTCGGAAATTTAATAAGCAGCAGTTCAGGAAGTTCATTATTTATATTTATTAAGTTATAATATTCATTATTTAATATTGGTCTTCCATTTTTAGAATCCAGATGGCCGATTAAATATTTTTTAGTCACAGTTTGACTGAGGTCCCGATCATAATACGAGACTAAATAATATAAATCCTTATAGCCCTGTCTGACTTTTTCAATGCTGAGTTCGCCCATGGGTCAAGATCGCCTTTGGCCCGGAATGGGTAATACCGGCGCCTCACGACAGTCAGACGGACAGCCGGAGCTGCTTTTAAAATGACTCAAAACGTTTTAACCCCGCCATGGTGAATGAAGCCCTTTGGCGGCTTAAGTGTGGCCGGCCAGGGACACCGAAGTCTTAAATAATTTAAGCTCAGTTATCCTGTTTAATAAATTCTGAGTAACTGGCCAATTCTTCCGAGCCGTCGGACAAAGAAGAAATTGATGTGTCCAGCCAGATTTCCAGCCATTCGCCAAAACCCAGAGGTTTCCCGGTGACCGGACTAGTCAGAGGGAAAATACCTGCGTCATTGGCCAGATCATGAAACCAGACTGTGCCGTGAGCCGGTCCGTTAACTATTAAGATGTTGTACATACCGCAGCCCTCGGTGCACAGATAGACAAATCCGCAGTCTGTATCCCGGCTTAGCTCCCGGAAGTATTTCTCGAAAAGCTCTGTTTCCAGGTCCGCATCCATCGCCGGCCCATAAGCTTTGAGACGGCGGTCTATTTCCGCATAAACATCAAACAGTCTCAGATTCTCTTCGGCAGAGAGGCCAAAAGGCTTAGAATAGTCCGGCGGTTCTTCATCGCCCCCACCCAGACTGTAGAGGCCGTAAAATGGACCAAGCCCCCCGTCAGCGACTTTTAAAAGATATTCCCGGTAATCTTCGGGCAGGCTGAGACCGAACTGGGATTCAAAAGAGGCCAGTTTTTCGGGCGGCAAGGGTGGATTCTGTCTGTACTCATGGCTTTCGGCGCCGAAAATTGTCTGGTCCGGGTCGAGTTTTTTCAGGCGGTCTAATTTATTCTGGTATCTGTCCAGATTCATAGCTCTTCTCACTTATCTGACCAAGTAACACATGACTGCTCAATCCGCTGATACTGCAGGTCCTGGCCGCCTGGAATTTTTGACGGACGAACGTCAGTTTGAAGAAAGTCCGGCCCCGTAATTTTCAGTTAAAGGCGTCAGGCTTGTTAAAATCAGGCCTGTAGGACGTGGCAGCCGCCAGATCCTGAACAAAGGTATTTTCTAATCCCAAAGACCAGGCCTGCTCCACAGCCGTGTCGTACTCTCTGATGCTTAACGGTCTGGTCAGCCCCGGAAACTGCCTGAACTCAAAATTATCGTCACTTTTTATACGGTAATTGGGATGATACTGGGCCATTAAGCTTAAAACCAGATCTTTGCCCAGATTTTCGGCCAGCCAAGGCAGCAGAACGCTGGTCCGGGCCAGATCGTCGGGCAGGACCAGATGTCTGACCATTAATCCCCGGGAAGCCAGACCTCGGCCGTCCACAGTTAGAGTTCCGGTCTGCCTTTTCATTTCAAGTAAAGCCAGACAGTTGACCGGGGCGTAATCTCCGGCTCCGAACAGTCTCATAGCAACCGGATCTGGCTCGCCGGGAGGAAGACTGGGATCCTGGGCGATTTTGGCGTCCGGCAGATAGACATCCACCAGGCCTTCCAGAATAGCCAGAGCCTGAAGAGAGTCATAGCCGCCGGTATTGTAAACGATAGGCAGGTTAAGTCCGCCTACTTTAGCCTTCTCAATGGCCCTGGCAATTTCCAGAACATACGGTGTCGGGGAGACCAGATTAATATTGTAGACCCCTTTTTCGGCCAGGGTGAACATCAATTCCACCAGATTTTCCCCGGTTATGTCCGTACCCGCCCCCGGAGTCTGGGAGATCTGCCAGTTCTGGCAAAAAGCGCAGGCCAGATTACAGCGGGAAAAAAATATGGCCCCCGAACCGCCCGGATAAATCCCGGACAAGGGCGGTTCCTCGCCGTGATGTATAACAGCCTGAGCCAGTCCGATGGTTGTTCCGGCCCGGCAGCGTCCTTTTTGGCCGTTTTGCCTGTCAGCCAGACAATTGTGCCCGCACAGCCGGCAGGCTCGGTAAAGATGATTCATTGTCCCTGAATCTGGGTCCGGCGCCGGGGAGGCCTGGGTCTGGGCCTGAGCCTTGGTCTGGACGGCTGGGAAAAGGGCCTGGCCGGCTGGAACTGACAGTCCGGAAAAACAATGGCCAGAAGTTCCCGGATATTATCAACCAGTAAAAACTCAACCTGCCTTTTCAGTGTCTGGGGCAACTCGGCCAGATCTTTCTGGTTCTGGCGGGGGATGATAATCTTGGTTATCCTGGCCCGTAAAGCGGCCAGGGCTTTTTCTTTCAAACCGCCTATGGCCAAAATCTGTCCCCGAAGAGTTATTTCTCCGGTCATAGCCAGATTTTTGGGCGTGGGACGGTCTATTAAAGCTGAAAGGAGAGCCGACAGCAGGGCCACTCCGGCCGAGGGACCTTCTTTGGGAATTGAACCGGCCGGCACATGGATATGAATATCCAGATTTTCAAAAAAGTCGGCCGCCAGACCCAGTTCCTGTGTGTGGGCCCGAATATAGGCCAGAACAGTCTGGGCGCTTTCTTTCATTACATCGCCCAATTGGCCGGTCAAAGAAAGATTGCCTTTGCCGAGCATGGTCCGGACCTCTATGTACATTATGTCGCCGCCGCTTTCTGTCCAAGCCAGACCGGTGACTACTCCAGACTGATCGGCCCGGCGTTCCGGCTCCGGCAGAACTTCGGGAGGCCCTAAGAACTTCGTCAGCTGACCGGAGGATATCCGGCTTGGCCTTATCTGTCCCTCGGCTACTTTGCGGGCCACTTTGCGGCAGATGGCAGCCAGTTTCCGGTCCAGCCCCCTCAACCCGGCTTCCTCGGTATAGCCGCTGATAATCTGACTTATGGCTGTATCCTGAACGGTCAGATCACCAGGTTTCAGGCCGTGATCTCTGATTAAGCGAGGCAGGAGATGCTTTCTGGCAATAGCCACTTTTTCCTCGGCTGTGTAGCCGGAAAGGTGGATGACTTCCATCCGGTCTTCCAGAGCCTGGGGAATGGAGTCAATGAAGTTGGCTGTGGTAATGAACATCACATTGGACAGATCAAACGGCAAATTTAAGTAATGGTCGGAAAAATGGGCGTTCTGCTCGGGATCCAAAACTTCCAGTAAAGCCGAAGCCGGATCGCCCCGGAAATCCGAACCTATTTTATCGACCTCATCCAGCATAAAAACCGGGTTATTGGAGCCGGCTGTCTTTAAGCCCTGGATAATCCGGCCCGGCAGAGCGCCTATATAAGTCCTGCGGTGGCCTCTGATCTCGGCTTCGTCTTTTAAACCGCCCAGGGAAAACCGGACAAACTTACGGCCCATGGCCCGGGCGATAGACTGGCCCAAACTGGTTTTCCCAACTCCTGGAGGTCCCAGAAAGCAGATAATAGGACCCTTCTGACGGCGGTTAAGTTTCATGACCGCCAGGTACTCCAGAATCCGGTCCTTAACTTTCTCCAAATTATAATGATCGGCATCCAGAACATTTTTGGCTTCTCTAAGATCCAGTCTGTCTCTGGTGGTCACCGACCAGGGCAGTTCAACAATCCAGTCCAGATAAGAGCGGATAATGGCCGCCTCAGCCGCATCGGAGTGCATCCATTCCAGCCGGGCTAACTGGCGGGCGGCTTCCGTGGCTACAATTTTGGGGAGACGGGCGTTTTTAATCCTGGTCCGGTATTCTTTGGTTTCATCGTCGTGACTGCCGTCGTCACCGAGTTCTTTTTTAATGGCCCTCATCTGCTCCCGAAGATAAAACTCCCGCTGGGTGCGGTCCATCTCTTCCCGGGCCTCGGAATCCAGCTTGGCCTGCATCAGGGTGACTTTAAGCTCCTGGCTCAGGATATCATTAACTATAGCCAGACGTTCAGCAGGATCAATCGTTTCCAGTACTCTCTGGGCTTCAGCCGTTTTGACCTGGATATTACTGATAACAAGATCAGCTAAATGTCCGGGGGTATCCAGGCCTTCCAGCAAGCCGATTATCTCATCGGACAGCATTTCCCGGAGAGACATTATTCTCTGGCTTTTTTCCCTCACGTTTCTCATCAATGCCTCCAGCTCCACCGATTCGGGCGGCGAAGGAGGCTCTTCAATGACTTCGATACTGGCATTTAAATATAATTCTTTGGACGATATCTTGATGACCCTGGCTTTGATCAGCCCTTGGACCAAAATCTTCAGACGCCCGTCGGGCAGACGGATCTGCTGAGTGACCTGGGCCACGGTGCCGACCTTATAAAGATCGTCCGGACCAGGATTATCCTGGCTGATGTCCTTCTGAGTGACAACTATCAGCTGCTTTGAAGCGCTTAGGGCTGCCTCCACTGCCTTAATGGAAATATCCCGCCCAATGGACAGAGGCAGTATCATATTGGTAAAAATGACCACATCCCGGACTGCCAGCAGGGGCAGTTTATCGGCGATTTCCTGTTCATTACGGTAAGCAACCATGGAGAGAAAAAAACCTCAGCTGGATTTAAGGCAAACACCTTGGCCAACATCTTAACAAAATCTTTGGAAAATATGAAAACCGGAAGCCTGTTTTTCCGAGGCCTTGACCCCAGACAGGTAAATAGGGCATGATAGGAAAATCGTTCGGCCAGGAGCTCCGGCAACTGCTAGTTTTGGTGCACTGAAAAGGCCTGAACAATTTCTGCGGTTTTAATATTTTCCAGATTTTTAAAATTGGTCTTTTCTTTTTCTTCTCTTCATGCTAGACTAGCTAAATTTCAAAGTCTGGATAGCTTAAAACAATGTCATCTTCGCATCTATTATTATTTTTAAAGTTATTTTAGGACATCAGTGATTATGTTGTTCCCACAGTCCTGCAGGGCAGCGGCTTTTTAAGGCCTTAAGTCTTCAGGCTGATCTAACACAATAGTATTTCGTAAGGAAGGATTTTTCATGACCAAAGCCGAATTGGTGGCTAAAATTGCCGAGGACACCAATCTGACCCAGGCCCAAACCGCCAAGGTCTTTAACTGCCTGATAGACACAATCGCCCAAGAAATCAAATCCTCCGGCAATCTGGCCATTGCCGGTCTGGGTACGTTCTCCGTAGTTGAACGGGCCTCCCGTCCCGGAATTAACCCCCGGACCAAAGAAACAATCACTATTCCGGCCAAAAATACGATCAAGTTCAAATGCGCTAAAGCCCTGAAGGATCTGGTCAACGGATAGGCTTTCATTTTAAAGACTTTTAACTGTTCGGGGGTTGGCTCTGCGGACAGCCCGGTGGAGAAATTATGGCCCGAGTTACTGTGGAAGATTGTCTGGAAATGGTGGAAAACAGATTTGTTTTAGTCCACCTGGCCGCCGAAAGAGCCCGCCAGCTGAAGAAAGGGGCCAAACCTCTGTCAGTGCGGAAAAACAAAGAAGTGGTCCTGTCGCTACGGGAAATCGCCGAGGGATTAATAACCCATCTAAATGTCAAGGACTACGAACCTTCGCCTAACGATGAAGCCGAAGAGACCATTGAAATAATTGACGACGACAATATTTTGGGGGACGACTGACCGGTCCAGTCCCAGACCTGCCCGCCATCTGTCAGGGTTTTTGCCGGGGTCATTTAGGTGGCCCCGGCTGTTTTTACCCACCCGATTTTTAGCCATTACTCACTTTTTTAGGAAATAAATGTCTGATCATTATACATTATTCCAAATGTCTATTTTTGGGGCTTTAGTTGTGGCTGCCCTTGCTGTGGATCTCTGGTCCCATCGACGCTCTGAATCATCCGTCTCTTTAAAAAACGCCGCTTCATGGTCCGCCTTCTGGGTTATCTTGTCCCTTGGATTTGCCGCTTATATCGCCTGCACCCACGGAAACGCCCAGGCTTCACTGTTTTTAGCCGGTTATCTTTTGGAAAAAAGCCTGTCTGTGGATAATCTGTTTGTCTTCATGGCCGTCTTCGCTTCCTTCCGGGTCCAAGGCTCAGACCAGCACAGGGTTTTATACTACGGCATACTGGGGGCGTTAATTTTAAGATTCGTCTTCATCCTAGCCGGCGTCTCAATTCTGGCCGCCTTTGAAACCCCTGTTCTCATCGCCTTTGCTTTACTTATCCTCTGGTCGGCCTGGAAGATGTTTCGGGCTATCGGCCAGCCGGCCCAGGCCGGAGAGGATTATTCAAATCACGGCATCACCCGCCTGGCCGGAAAGATTCTGCCGGTCTCCAGCTCCATGGACGGACACCGTTTCTTTACCAAAAAAGACGGCAGTCTGAAGGCTACGCCCATGTTTCTGTGTCTGCTGACCGTCGAATTTGCCGACCTGATGTTTGCCTTTGACAGTGTCCCGGCCGTTATAGCCGTCACCCGCGATCCTTTTCTGATATACTCTTCTAATATTCTGGCTGTTTTGGGACTGCGGTCTATGTATTTTATTCTGGCTGCGGCCAAAAAATATCTGGTCCATCTGGAAAAGGCTGTGGTGGCTATCTTAGTCTTCATCGGGGTGAAGATTATCCTGGAGACTCTCCGCTGCTGGCCCTTCGGCTCGGCCTTCAACCTGTACGTGATCTTTGGCTTGCTGCTTATAGGCATAGCTGCCTCGTTTGCGACTAAAAAAAGTCAAAAAGAGGTTTAACTTACGGTTCATTAAAAAAGGACATCTTCTATGGGACGCTTAGGACCGATGGAAATCATCATCATATTGATACTCGTGGCCGTAGTTTTCGGAGGCCGCCGCCTGCCGGACCTGGGCCGCTATCTGGGCAAGGGGCTTTCTAACTTTCGATCGGCTTTAAAAGAAGAGCCTGACAAAAAAAATCCCCCCGAAGACAGCAACGAAAATAAACCCCAGGCTTAGGGCTAATCCAAAGACCGATTCGGAGTTTGTATGCCGACCCTGATGATCCAGGGCACCACCTCTGATGCCGGCAAAAGCACTCTGGTGACCGGACTTTGCCGCTGGCTGTTCAGAAAGGGCCTTAAGGTCGCCCCTTTTAAACCCCAGAACATGGCTCTGAACAGCGCCGTAACCGTTGACGGCGGAGAGATCGGACGGGCCCAGGCAGTTCAGGCTCAGGCGGCCGGTTTAGAACCCACCTGCGACATGAATCCGGTCTTACTGAAACCCAACTCGGACACCGGATCCCAGGTCATTATCCAGGGCCGGGCCTTAGCCGAGATGGAGGCCAAGGCTTACCACGATTATAAACCACAGGCCAAAGCAGCGGTCCTTGATTCATACCGGCGTCTGGCCTCTCAATACCCCTACATTCTGGCGGAAGGCGCCGGATCGCCGGCCGAAATTAATCTTCGGGCCGGAGACATAGCCAACATGGGCTTTGCCGAAGAGGTGGACTGCCCGGTTATTCTGGTGGCGGACATAGATAAAGGCGGGGTGTTCGCCCACCTGGCCGGAACTTTGACGGTTCTGTCTCCAAGCGAACAGGCCCGGATAAAAGGATTTGTCATTAACCGCTTCCGGGGCGACATTGAAATCCTGAAACCCGGTTTAGACTGGCTGGAAGCTTATACCGGCAAACCTGTTTACGGAGTTCTGCCGTACCTGGTCGGCTTTCATCTTGAAGCGGAGGACGCCATTGACAGCCGCCAGGCTCAAAAGACAGATCCCTTTCGGGTGGTTGTGCCCATTACTCCAAGAATCAGCAATCACACTGATTTCGATCCTCTGAGATTAAACCCCCAGGTGGAAGTCACTTTTGCCCGGCCCGGTCAGCCCCCTCCTCCGGCCGACCTCTATATCCTGGCCGGGACTAAAAGCGTCCGCTCGGATCTGGCTTTTTTAAAAAAAGAAGGCTGGGACAGGATTTTTCAAAAGCATCTGCGCTACGGCGGCAAAATATTAGGCATCTGCGGCGGCTATCAGATGATGGGCAAAATGATCCACGATCCTCTGGGCCTGGAGTCAAAACCAGGGTCCAGTCCCGGTCTGGGCCTGCTGGACGCCGAAACAGTTCTGGAGCCGGAAAAACAGCTGGTTAACGTTCTGGCCGCTCTTCAGATGAACAGCTTTCCCTCAGTCAAAGGCTACGAGATTCACGCCGGCATTACTCAGGGCCCTTCTTTGGAAAAACCTTTAATAATCCGTTCGGACGGCCGACCCGACGGAGCCGTAAGTCAGGATAATCAGATAGCCGGCACCTACCTCCACGGCATTTTTGAAAACCCAGAAGGCGGACAGGCTCTTTTAAAATGGGCCGGCCTGCCCGAACCTAAGATCCTTGATTACTGGAGTTTAAGAGAAGAGGGCATTAATCTATTAGCCGACACTTTGGAAAAACATCTGGATCTGACAGCCGTATTTCAGGCTTTGGAAGGCCTTAAATGAGCGGATCTTCCTATTTATCCCAGAATCTGACAGCTATCCAAAAAAACCAGCCCGATTTTTACGCCCGCTTAACAGGGGACGGCTCCGACGGGCCGGCCGTAACCACGGCCGCTCTCGACACGGGGGAGACCATTTTAATTATTGACGGCCAATCCCAGGACTCCAGACGAAAACCGGGCCGCAAAGCCTCTTTAGCGGCTGATAAACTGCAGGAAAACGGTCCGAACATTAATTACTGGTATTTCGGTCTGGGCAGCCCTCTTACTTTAAAGCATCTTTTAATCAAAGGCCTTTCCGTTACCTGTTATGAGCCCAGAAGCCGGGTTACATTAAAAGCTCTGGAGCTTTACGACTTTTCTGTGGAAATAAACAAAGGCCAGCTGATTTTTAAGACTCCCTTTGATCTGACTTTATACCAGCCCCCGGCTGAATCCAAACTTCTGGTACATCCGCCATCCGGAAGGCTTTTGAAGTCTCAGTTCCTGCGCTTGGGCAATTACTTATGTCATTTTGACCAAAAGTATCTGCCCAAAGACCGGCCGCCCAAAATACTCATTGTCGGACCTCTGTCCGGAGGCTCGGAATCCATAGGGCCGGCCCTGCTTTCCGCCGGACTTTCCCTGTCTTTGGAGACTTCCCTTTTAAAATGGAACGATTCTCTTTTAGGACTGGCCCGGGAGATAAACGAAGGCAGATCCCAGGAAGCAGACAGTTTAATGAATGAGGCCTCCTGCCAGGTTCAGTCGGAAGTCCGGCCCTATCAGCCTGATTTAATAATATTTCTGGCTCAGGCCCCTTTAAGCAGCTCCGGCCTTCAGGAAATCAGGACGCAGACGGACGCTCTCCTGGCTTTTTGGTTTGTGGAGGACTTTGAGCTTTTTCGCTACGTGGAAGAGGTCGCCCCGGCTTATGACCTTTTTTTCCACATCCAAAAAGGCCCTGCCCTCGAAAGTCTTCTACGAAAGTGGGGTCTGAAGAGAGCCTTCTATCTGCCCCCGGCCGCAGATCCCCGGCTTTTCCGGCCCCGAACCGATGTGCCTGAAAAGTATAAAGCCCAGGTTTCCATGATGGGAGCCGGTTACCCCAACCGCCGGCTGATCTTAAACCGACTTTTGACTGACTATTGGCTTAAATCAAACCATCCGGCCACTGGGTTCAAAATCTTCGGCTCAGGCTGGCCGGAAGCCGGCTTGCCCCTGTCCCGGCATCTTTTTGAAGGAGGCCGGAGAGTCACGGCCGAAGAATGCGCCCTTATCTACGCCGGTACAGACATTAACTTAAATATCCATTCCGGTTTTAAAGACGGCTTTAATCCCCGGTCCGCTTTTGTGAACCCCCGGACCTTTGAACTGGCGGCCAGCGGAGCCTTTCAGCTCGCTGACCAAAGGCCTCTGCTTTCGGAACTCTTTTCCGAAAAGGAAGTCGCCGCTGTCTCGGATCCAAAAGAACTGCCGGAAAAAATAGAATATTACCTGGCGGCCCCCCAGGCGCGTCTGGCCATGGGCCAGGCGGCCAGGACCAGAGTCATGGCTGAACACCAGTATGCTCACCGGCTTCAATACATTTTAGACTGCGCCAAAGATCTCTCGGAAAATTAAAGTCCCAGAGTGAAAAAAAACAGCCTTGAGTGTATTTTTTTCTTGACAAGCGGCAAAATAAAGGTTAATATTATCTTTTATTCGACAGGATGCCATTTGGGCGGCTTTTCAAGAGGCCTTTTAAATCCTTCAGTATTGCGGGGTGGAGCAGTCAGGTAGCTCGTCGGGCTCATAACCCGAAGGTCTCAGGTTCGAATCCTGACCCCGCTACCAATTAAATCAAGGGCTTAGGGCCGTCAAGCCCTAAGCCCTTGATGCTTTTACTAACCTATTACTAACCAGCATCACAAAATAAAGAAAGACGGGGGCTGTTCATGTCGAAATGTTACCATTTATTTATAAGTCATTCCTGGGCATATAGAGATGCCTATGAGAAACTTGTTAGTTTTTTAGATGCGTCTAAAATTGATTATAAAAATTTTTCGGTACCGCGTAATGATCCATTACATACCAATGGTACCGACAAGCAGCTATATGAGGGGATCAAGACACAGATCGCCCACTCTTCTGTGGTGCTAATTTTGGCTGGCGTTTATGCCTCCTATAGCAAATGGATAGACAAAGAAATCGACATAGCACGAAATGTATATGGCAAGCCAATTGTCGCTATCCAACCTTGGGCGGCAGAACGGACATCAACGAAAGTCAAAGACAACGCCAACAAAATAGTTGGCTGGAATACCAACTCGATAGTAGGAGCGATTAAAGAACTGGCGTAAATAGATTATAATAGAAGATGGAGTATTACCTATGCGTAAGGCTTTGATAGTAGGAATTAATAACTATAATCATTTAAGCAATTTGCATGGATGTGCAAATGACGCTTATTCTGTTAAAAATGTGCTTGAGAGGCATAGTGATGGAAGTGTTAACTTCGGGGTCAG
This sequence comes from Deltaproteobacteria bacterium, assembly GCA_031264185.1. GTDB lineage: Bacteria > Desulfobacterota > Desulfarculia > Adiutricales > Adiutricaceae > JAIROO01. The sequence continues at coordinate 42,474 of JAISEL010000023.1, read as the reverse complement.
GCCTCTTATATCAGACAACTGTGATGCCTCAATACTTAAGGAAATGTTGCGAAATAGTTTGGAAGAGCTTTTCTCTGGCGATAGTGATATCGCATTATTTTATTTTTCTGGACATGGGTATGTCGATAAGACCGGCGGGTATTTAGCTACTAGTGAATGCAAAAATAAAGGTGACGGCATTCCCTTAAACGACATAATGGCTTGGGCGAACAATTCCAGATCAAAAAATAAAATAATAATACTAGATAGTTGTAATTCTGGAAGTGCGGCTGAAGACACATTATGTAAAAATGTCTCAGTATTGCCTGATGGGCTTACCATTTTAACTGCTGCGACCGCTGAACAATATGCTACAGAAGTTAATGGCCGGGGTGTGTTTACAGAATTGCTAGTCGATGCTTTAAATGGTGCTGCGGCAAATTTGGTTGGAGCGGTGAGCCCTGGTAGCATGTATGCTCATATTGATCAATCTCTCGGTCCTTGGGCACAACGGCCTGTTTTCAAAACAAACGTCAAAAGCTTTGTTTCTTTAAGGCAGGTTCAGCCACCCATAGCTCTAAGTGAACTGCAAAAATTGAACATGCTATTTCCCGTGCCAGGGTTTGAATACAGTCTTGACCCAAGCTACGAGCCTGAAAGAAATGGTGGGGAACTCCCAGGCACTCCTACACCTGACCCCACACACACTACGATATTTGCAACGTTACAAAATTATAACCGAGTCAACATTGTCGTTCCAGTCGATGCGCCACATATGTGGCATGCAGCTATGAACAGTAAGGCATGCAAGTTAACTGTATTAGGAGAGCATTATCGTCGTCTTGTAGAGGCCAGTATTATATAGTCTAATTTGCAATGTAAATTCAATGCCCGCTCGATAAAGGGAGAACCTATGGCAAAAACAGGTGGCCTTCGCGCTCTTTCTATTTTTTCTGGGGCTGGCGGATTTGATGTAGGGGTGCGGCAAGCGGGGTTTTCAATTTTAGCCGAACTTGAAATTGACCCGCATTGCTGCGCAACTCTTAGAGCCGCTAATGAAGATGCAGGCGCGAATACTAAAGTTTTGGAAGGGGATATTTGCACTGTTTCACCAGAAGGCTTATTAAATGATTTCGGACTAGCTCCTGGTGAACTTGACTTGCTTTTTGGTGGTTCGCCATGTCAGTCATTTTCTTTAGCCGGCAAGCAACAAGGGCTAAATGATGCAAGAGGGGTGTTGCTTTTTGAATTCATTCGTTTTGCTGAAGCCTTTAAACCAAAGGTTATTTTGCTTGAGCAAGTCAAAGGCCTACTCTCGGCAAAAGGTGTACATGGCAAGAGAGGCGAAGTATTTGAAGACTTTTTGAAGCGATTAGAAGCAGCTGGGTATGTGCCGAAATGGCAGGTTATTATGGCCGCAGATTTTGGAATCCCGCAACTTCGAGAAAGATTATTTGTAGTCACTACCCGAGGCCATAATGGATTTGTGTTTCCCCAACGTACGCATGCCCCCGCAGGAGAATGCGATAACATGTTTATGTCTTATCTGCCATACAGAACAGTTGGAGAAGTTTTAGGTGACCTTGGGGAGCCAGACAAAAAAAAACGAGGGCAATTACTTCCTAATCGGCTCGACGGCCATGTTGATGTGACTCCAGCGCGAGATAAGGAGCGTATTGCTCAAGTCCCAGAAGGTTCTTACCTTGCATGCCAAATGCATTTAACAGAAGGAATTAGAAAAGGGTTGTCACCGAAAGACACGACCAAGTATCTTCGCCTTCATCGAAAGCGCCAGTCAAATACATTGCGATGCGGAGAAATATTTTATCATCCAACCGATGATCGTTATTTGACACCGCGTGAATACATGCGCATACATGGGTACCCTGATGATTACTATCTAATGGGACCAATACGATCACGAACCGGCACTGTGCGCAACCTTGACCAGCATCGACAAGTTGCCAACTCTGTGCCACCGCCATTAGCAAAAATACTTGCAGAAAAAATCGCGGACTATATAAATGAGTAAAATATTTGAGCTGTTTGGATATCGCTTGGACGCATGGAACAAAAATGCGGTAGACAACTGTGCAAAGGCATGGTGTCCTTTTATGGATGAGGAGTGTGATGGTGGCGGAAATCGGTATTTGTCAGCTTTAGATTTACGTTCAAGGCCAAAACTAGCCGCAAAATTTTCAGGAAAAGATATCGTACAAGCTGGGGTTTGCTCTTTATCTCTCAAGGAGGGTGAACAGCCCTGGATAGTTTGCCCACGAAGGCTTTTATCGTTGAAAGAACGCTCTCACTCAATGAAAGACCACCAAACTCAGGTAAAGCAACAATTACATAAATTTTTAAAGAGCGATACTGATTGGCGTGTGTGGTCTGAAGTAAAGATGAAGACTGGCGTAACATCAGTAGATGGAAATCAAGAGAAGTCTTTTGATTACACTTTTGATTATATTATTTCTACCCATCAACGGATGAAATTAAGTGATGTCGCTACAATTACAGGGAAGAGTGAGCGTAGCGTTCAGAAAGTTGCCGAAGAAAATGGTTATACGCTTGCAAGAAGGGGGGATTTATGGGTTGACGATTTCCCTTGCGGACCATTTCTGATCATTGAAATTATGACTTCCAGTACATCTGGTGGAGATAAAAAGAAAAGAACGCAGATCGGTATGGCATTTGAGGATGCAGTCTTAAATCCTGCAAGTCACAATGCACCAGGAATCAACTACAGACAAGTTTGGGCCAGAATGGTGAGCCAGTTGATCGTCAAATCTCAAGTTGCCATTGCTTGGGGCGGGATAACGCTTTGGCTGATTCAAGATGTTTTAGCGGATTATATATCTGAAAGCACCGCTCTTGATTTGTCTTCATTTTTGTCGGAACAGGCAAATGAGGTTAATTTACTGGCGTTTGGATATGGACCATTAGAGTGTATTGATGGGGACGATCAAATATTAGAGCTTAAATGTCCAAAGCTATATTCTGGCCCTATTGATTCACAAGGCAATGAAAGAGCCCAAGGAAGCGGTGGCTTTGTAGATATTATCAAAATAGGGGCAGCCCCTCCACAAGATATTTTATGGCGTTCTCTGTTCCTCAAGCGTCCATGTGCTTCATTTTCGACTTAAAAAAATGAAAATAAGTTCCGTTTATTTGACTATATATAGACTTGGCAATTAAATAATTTACAAATATGAACGATATGGTATAATTTCTTCACTATAAAAGAAGACTTTCGTACCATCAGTCCCGAGGCTCAGTATCAGTTCCGTCTGCAAGTAATTCGCTTGAAAGAGAGCGGTCGGAGCAGCGCGGAGATATCCGAGATAACCGGCTTGAGCCGGCAAAGCGTGAGTGCGACCTGGCGGCGCTACCAAGAAGGTGGTCTTGCGGCTATTAGGCCTAAAGCCCGTGGACGCAGCCTGGGCGAGAAACGTTGGTTGAGCGTCGAGCAGGAAAAAGAACTCCAGCGCCTGATGGTGGATCACACACCTGAGCAGTTGAAATTCAAGTTTGCGCTCTGGACCAGGGCCGCCGTCAAGTCTGTCATCCGCAAACTCTGCGGGGTTGATCTACCGATTCGTACCGTTGGTGAGTATCTCAAGCGATGGGGATTTACTGCTCAAAAACCAACCAAGCGTGCTTATGAGCAAAACCCCGCAGCGGTGTCGAGTTGGTTAAACGCAGCCTATCCTGCCATCGCGTCCAGGGCCAAAGAGGAAGACGCGGAAATCAACTGGAGCGACGAAACCGGGGTTGAGGCCGACGATTATGTCGGTAAAGGCTTCGCCCAGAAGGGTAAGACGCCCGTGGTGCGCCTGCCGGGCAACTCGCACCGCACCCGAATCAACATGATCTCAGCCATCACCAACCAGGGGAAAGTACGTTTCATGCTCTATGAGGAAAAGATGACCGCCGCTATTTTCATCAAATTTTTGGCCCGTCTGCTTCACTATAGCCCGAAAAAGGTCTTTTTGATCGTTGACAACCTCAAGGTTCACCACTGCAAACGGGTCAAGGCATGGCTGGACAAAGAAGAAAATCGTAATCGCATCGAACTATTTTATTTACCGCCTTACTCGCCAGAGCTCAATCCAGACGAGCGTCTCAACGGTGATCTCAAATACCAAGTCCAGACCGGCTTGGCGGCCCGAAGTAAAGATCAGGTCAAAAGCAAGGTCCGCTCCGCGATGAAGACCATTCAGCAACACCCTGAAAGAGTCCGAAAGTATTTCCAAGACCCTATCATCGCTTATGCAGCCTGAGGAATATATTTAATTGCCGAGTCAATAGCTGCGATTGGTAGGTCAATTGCTGGGTTTTTCCTGGAGTTACATATGGTTATACCTGACTGATATCTGTTCCATTTCTGCCGAAAATATGTCTACGGTTTATGCCGATATTGAACTGGCGGCGGTTCTGCCATTTGTCGGGCATGGCCTCAAAGGGCGCTGGGGCGTTATCCATGATATGGTTCTGGAAGAAGCTGGCGAGGTAATAACCTTCCGTCGCAGTGTAATCGCAAGGCCTATCTGGAGCGCAATTGCTATATGGTTGAACAGTCCAGCCGATTGCTGTGCTATTATGACGGTCAGCCCGGCGGTACCACGCATACCATTCGCTGTGCTGTTCGCAATGGCCTGGACGTTTATAATTTGGCCGGCTATGATCTTAAAACTGACCCTTTTCTGTGCCTTCCAATGTAAGAGGCACGGAAGCCTCAATGGCTTCCGGGCCTCGTGAACTTATCCGTTATCAGTTCCTGGTGGGGACATTGTCCGTGCCGCTCGGCGGGTTGCCGGTGGTGACTACATTATCGCTTTTCTGATCGGCGGAGGTCGGGGCCTCATCCGTGGTTGCGGCATCAGCTCTCGGCTTTTTCGGTGCTGAAGGTGTTTTCGTTTTTTTCGGGGCTGCATCTGCCGGCTTGCTTTTGGGCGGCACTGTCGGCTCCTTCCTTATCTCCTCCTGGAACTCTTTCAAATACCGGGTGAGGGTGGGGCCTTTTGTGATGATCTGAAGGTCTTTCAGCATCGCCACCAGGTCGGCGGTTTTGAAGCCGCTTTCCTTCTTTTCCAAAAGAATGGGGGCGAGTTCCTGTATCGCCTTCCGGGTTGAGACTTTCTGATCGGCGTACCCTGGGACATCCTTCAGGGTGCGGCGGTTCAGCTCTTCGCGTATCGGGTCCAAATCTTTCATGAGTATGGTCATGGCTTTCTCTCTTATCTGACGGCCGGGTCAGCGGCCGGGGTTTTGGATTTAGTCTTGGCGTTGACCGTTGGGCACCAAGGCGTCTGATTTGTGGGCAAATTGTGCGCACAAAGGTGGACGCCTGATGTCCTTTGAGGCCAACGCTTTCTTCCGGTCGAGCGGAACGCTCGCACACGACTTCCGCAGGAAGTCTAGTGTGCTATACCGACCTATACCGACCTCCCAAATAGCCGACCATTATCGGCCGGGAGCTCGGTTCTTCTGCTCTTCTCTCTGCGGCTGGCTTTGCTGCGGCGACAGGGGCTGAAGCATTGGCGCTTTTTTGGCCTCCGGCTGAGGCCGCTGTGCTTTGGCCGCCTCTTCAGCCAATCGCGCCTGAGCTTCTTTTTGGCGCTCCAACTCCAGCCATTTTTGCTCGATATCTTTCAGGCGGTCATAGTTGTCCTGGTACTGCTGAAAGTGCTAAATGACCTTCTCCTTTCCTTTGATTTCCTGGCGTAGCCGAGCGATTTGCGTTTCCAGATTTTTCTGGATTTGGTCGGCCTCCTTCTTCAGAGCTTCATAATGGCTGGCGACTTTGGCTTCCGCAGCGGCGACGGTTTTGTCGACCTCGCGCTGTTGCTTTTCAAGCTGCTGGTTGCGCTCTTTCAAAATCGTTTTATCAGCCAGTGCTTTTTGATAGATTCTAATGATGGCCATAGCCTCATCATAGATGGTCTGGGCTTTTAAGAGACCCGGTGTGGGCAGCTCATGCTTTTTGCTTATGACCGCATCGGCAGCGGCGGCGAGCTTTTCATAGCCGTCAAGACGTTTGCGCCACTCCGATTCCTTGCGGCTGATCTCTGTCTGGAGTTTGACCAATTTTTCAGACTCGGCTTCGGCGTCTTGGCGAAGCTGGTTCAAGGCCTCCTGCTGCTGCTTGAACTCGCGGGTGTCCAGATGCTTTTTGGCCGAGCCCGGTTCCTGGGCCACTCCGCGATCAATTTTGAAGCCCCGGCTTTGCAGGAATTTTGGAAAAGAATCCTGCATCCGTTTCAGGGTGGCCCTGGTGTAAATGTCCTTGGCGCAGAGGCGGCCGTCTTCGGTGACCGGCACATGGCAGAAATGCAGGTGCGGCGTCTTTTCATCGAGATGGACGGTGGCGGCGATGACGTTTTCCCGGCCCACAAATTCCTCCAGCCATTCCTTGGCGGCCAGGAAAAAGCGCTGCTGCTCCTTCAGGCTCATTTTATGGAAAAACTCGGTGTCGGACGAAACGATGAGCCCGCACATGCGAACCGCATCGCGGCGTGGGGCCTGTTTCAGCTTTAGCGCGGCAATGCGCTGGTCGATGATTTTGGTGAAGTTGACCTTGCCGTCATGATAGAGGTCATAGTTGAGCGACGAACGCTCGCTGTCGATGTCGGGATTGGAGTGACTCTTGCGCTCCCGCTGGTTGTGGGACTGGATGCCGCGCACCGCCTCCCGCTTATATTTGTCCATATGTAAAACAACAGATGACATGGCTGTCTCCTTCGTAAAAGTGCTGTTGACCTGTTGTCCTGTTGAACGGCTTGCTATTCGGGGCGATGAAGTTCACAGTCTGCACCGCTTCTGTTGAAAAGCGCGTCAACAGGAAGGTCAACATTGGTAATCAGTAAAATGTTGCCAATGAATGGTTTCCACAGGTCAACAGTTCAACGGGTGGTTTTGGCCTTCAGGGCGGCCATGAGTTCCGGCGAAATTTCCTTGCCCCGCCGTTTGCCCATGAAGACGGATTTGATGCCCAGCTTGGCCGCCGCTTTGCCGATCTGGGCTCCGCCCACCGCTTGACCAAAGTTGTCGGTCACCATCCGGTTGAAATCATCGTTGGCCATGCGCCAGTCGTTGTTGAGCAAATACTCTTCTAAAGACAGAACAGTTTGCACGACCGCCGCTTCCAGGGGGCTGCTTTTCTTTTCAGTGTCCAGCCCCATTTCCAGCCATACCAGGCGCTGGTGGGCCTGAATCCATTCGCCCAAAACGAGGGCCTTGTTCATGGTATCCAGGCTGATTTCCTCCAAGCCGTCAGTGCCGGCCAAGGCGGCATCGAGTGAATGGAGCAGCAGGGCCAGCCGGATGACCTGAGCCACCAGCTTGGCGGCAATGGCGTTGTCGCTGTCGGACTCCAGCCAGACCTGCCGCATAACGTGGTTATGCCAGTCCTCATAAAGGGAATAGGCCAGGCTGGAGAGCGGCACCACGGCCGGTTGCCACAACTCTCCGTCGCGATTCATTTCCCACGACAAAAGGTGGTTGGCAATGCGCTTGATCAGGGGCTGGCCGGTGAACGGTCTTTGGGACAGCAAAGCCGGTTGGCTGCGCACGGCCCGGATGAAGATGAAGCGCGGCAGAAAACCGCTTAAGGCGTCCTGCTCGGTGAACAGGTCGCGCAGGATTTTGGGCTGGGCGGTGCCGGCGATGGACAGCGTGGCCGAGGCGGCGCTTTGATCTTTTTCGCTGTCGCGGCGGCTGGTCTTCCAGGGCGCTCCGTCATAGGTGGACAGAAGCCGCGATTTGGTGCCGCCCTTGCTGTTGGAATAGCGGTCCAGGTTCAGGATGATGGATGAAAGCTCGTCGCTGTACCACAACAGGCCGCGTGGGTTTTCAGCCAGGATGCCGCCGATGGCCTCACAGGTGGCGTCTTCGATAATATATTGCCGCCGAATGGGTTTCGGAGGCGCCGGTTCGTCGGCCGCCATTTCCTTATCCTTTTGGCGCATTTCCATTACATTGCGGTAATCGGCGAACTCGGTCAGCCATTTTTCACGGTTCTCAAAGTCAAGCTGCCAGACGGGTTTCAGCATTTCCCTAAAACAATGGCTTTTGCCAACGCCGCTGTCGGCCACCACCACATTGTAGATGTTGCCGGCTTCTTCCCAGCCGGGCTTGACCCGTACCACGCGGGAGCGCCCCAGGCTGGCGGTCAAGAGGGCCAGGAAGGCCACGATGGCCACTTCCAGCGGCAGTTGCTTATAGGCCGCCGAGGCCTCACGCAGGAGCTCCTGAACTTCCCTGGGGAAAACTCCCAGCGGTGGCGGCGGCAAATGAACGTCAGCGGCTGGTTCCGTCTCTGCTTGAACTTTCTGATTCGGTCTGGCGACCGGCACGGGCAGGTTCTGCGGGGCGGACCGGGGCTTGGTCAGGCCCCGCTTGGCGGCCGAACGCAGGGTGGCCTCGATTTCTTTTGGCGTCAAACCGCTGGTCAGGGCCGCGCTGCGGAGCCGTTCTTCGGCCAGGCCATGCTCGATGGCCCCGCCGCCGACCAATTGGAAAATGGCGAATGCCGCCCGGTTCAGGGTATCATTGCGCTCACCCGCCCCGGCGGAAGAGATGCGGCGGCACTCTTCATCCAAGGCCTTTTCGCCATAGGAATTTGGGGCAGTGACGCCGGGTGACGGGTTGTGACTCGGAGTGGGCGGCAAGGGTCGCAGCAAATCCAGCAGCCAGGCCGGGGCCGCTACAAGCTGGCCGGAGCTCAAGTGGACTTCACTCAGGTAACTGTAAGCCCCCAGGTTGCCGTTGCGGTTCAGGGCCTGGCTGGGCGGAACCAGCACATAGCCGCCATTGGCCCGGATATCCAGTCCAGGGCCAAATTTTCCTGATGAATTGCGCAGGTCAAAATCCGGCATCAGGAAATGGAAGTGGCGGCCGCCGGAAGCGGTGCGGACGGAGCAATGCGGAGCAATCTCGCCATTCAGCCTCTCAAGCTCGCTGAGGCTGGCTTCGCCCATGTGGCCGTCAATGTCCAGGCAGAAAAAGCCGGACTTGTGGCCGGTGATCACGGCCAGGTTGGGCGGCTGGCCTTTGTCAAACCAGCCGGTGATGGTCTTTTCGTCGGTCGTGGCCAGGTCGGGCCAGCCTTTGATCAGAGGCGTCTTGTCCGGGCGGGTCGGGAAGACCAGCCGGCCGTTATGGGCCAGAGCCAGGGCTTCCTGGAGGATGGCATTGGTCTTAGCCATAAGTCCGCCTCCCCTGGCTGTCCCTGGTCATGACCAGACCGGAGCTGATGTATTCCTCCAAATCCTGGCACTTATAAAGCACCCGCCGTCCGGCCTTATAGTATTTCGGGCCAAGCCCCCGGCTGCGCCAGGTGTTGAGCGTGGCCTGGCTGACCTTCAGAAAGGCGGCGCTTTCTTCATTGTTGAGGTACTGTTCGCGTTCAAATGTCATTGTTTCCGACTCCTATGGAAGGTTGAAATGTGGCCGGAAGTGGCCGCGACGGAGCCAGATTACAACGCATAAATCAGTTCCCAAATGACGCGCTTTGAAACGACATTCGCAAATCTTGAATTTGTGGACGGCGGCTGTAGTTTGTTGTAAATCAATATGTTATGCAAATATAAAACTTTGACTGGCGGCTTTTGAAATCATGAAAATTGAGGCGAGGGATGGGGCGGAAATCAGCTATTTTTATTTTTTGAATAGTCAACGGACGTCATGGCATTCAAACCGACACTGGGGTGGCTATAAGCAGGTCGTGGGAGCGCAACTCTGTGATAGGGCGATGCAGCCAAATTGAACCGGCGCGGGGATATTTCATAAAATCTCCACATCTTGCTGTTATATTTGTCCGGTCGCTTTCACGGTTTTAAAAATAATTCGATTATCAGGGGGATTTATGTTCGGCAAGGTTACGATGATGATGATTTGGGTATTGCTGGCGTTGCCCGCTTCGGCTTGGGGGCAGCAATGGCAGGACCGGCCTGAAATAAGCGCGTTGTTCGAAAAGGCCGGGCTTAGCGGAACTTTAGTCGTTTACGATTATGAAGCCGGTCGGCTGATGGGCCACAATCAGGCCAGGGCTGAGACCAGGTTCCTGCCCGCTTCCACTTTTAAAATACCAAATTCCGTCATCGGCCTGTCCGTCGGCGCGGTGGCCGATGTTGACGAGCCGCTGCCGTATGGCGGGCAGCCGCAGATGATGAAAGCCTGGGAAAAAGATATGGGGCTGCGGGAGGCCATCAAGATTTCCAATGTCCCGATCTATCAGGAATTGGCCCGGCGCATCGGGCTGGAGAGAATGCGCACCGAGGTAAAGCGACTGAACTATGGCAATGGCGATGTCGGCTCACAGGTCGATTTGTTTTGGCTGGAAGGGCCTCTGAGCATCAGCGCGGTGGAACAGGTTTTCTTCTTGTCCCGTCTGGCCAAAGGGGAGTTGCCTCAAACCAGGGAAGCCCAGGCGGCGGTTCGCGAGATTCTTTGGCTTGAAAGCGGCCCGGACTGGTCTCTTTACGCCAAAACCGGCACGGCTATGCGAGCGAGCCCCGGCATAGGCTGGTGGGTCGGCTGGCTTGAAAAGGGAGATAAAATCTATCCTTTCGCCGTCAATCTTGATATAAATGATCTCAATATAGACGGACCGCAAAGAGTGACCCTGGCTCGGGCCGGTCTGAAATTATTGAGTCTGATGGAATGATCACCCCAAGAAAAGGGAGCATACGATGGACAGCGATCCAAACAAAATACGGGAGCGGGGCCTCCGGCTGCTGGTTGAGGGCCTGGGAGAGGTGGGTGCAGTAAATTTTCTGCGCCAATTTGAAAACGGAAGCGGCGACTATACCGCTGAGCGTGAAAAACTGCACGGGGCGGCGACGGTTGAGGAAATCGCCGCCCATATTCAGAAGCGCAAAGAACAGCAGGTTTAACTGCTCCAGTCGTTCAATATGGACTATTTTTCTTGGAGCATTTGAGCCAACTTTTCAGGGGGAATTTCCACTACTTTTCCATCTTCCCAAGAGACCATCGGGACGCCGGCGGCAATGTGCCGCTTCATGGCCTCGCGGGTACCCTTACGAATGGCTTCAACTACCACTTTTTCATTAGTAATTAAAGCATCAATGTCAACTCGCCTATTCTCAGCCATGATCATACTCCCTCATCAGAGAGTTGTATTGCTTCTCATAAATGACATTAAATGACGTTTCCAGGCCACCTTCCGCTATTTTTACAGGACTGTCCGCATTGGAATTATCAAAAATCTGCCAGGATGATACCACCGGCATATAGAGATGGAAAAGATTTTTCAGGCCAGCCATAAACCGTCTTCTGATGTCATAAGCTGGGACATTGTGGCCGCCCAGGCTGACTCTGGAAGCCACCCTGGCTATGGCAGCTTCGGCATCCGGTAGAGTAAGAAACATCAGGTGGCTTTTGTAGCCGGCGGCGGCCAACTGCTTTAGCCAGGAAGCGAAAGTGCGGGATGCCAAAGTGGTTTCAAAGGCGAAGTTGGCCCTTTTGCCCGCCAGTTCCTGAAGACGCTTGAGCATGATACGCCCGGCTTCCAGGCCCACCGACTCAGGACGGAAGGCCGACAAACCTTGAGCAATGGAATCGGCGTTGACGAATTCATCCACCGCGAAAGTGTCCCGGAGCAGTACCGGGGCGCTGGTGGACTTGCCAACTCCGTTTGGGCCAGCCAGAATTATTGTATGGGGAGCTTTGCTCATTTATCACACCACATTATTGGAAATTAAAGGGAGACGACAGTGCCGTATCCCTTCAATTGTCATTGTTAGAAGTTAGACGGCTAATCATCGTCATCAATGTCATCAGCCAGCCACAAATCGTCTTCCACGCCTTCCTCTTTTTCCCCCTTGCCGGCGGCGAAACCGGCCTCACGGAGAAGCTCAAACAGAAACTCCCTGGTCAGAACGGGCATCTTTTTCGATTCGATGTCAGGATTGGGGTCGGACTTGGAAGCGATGGCCTCCAGGAGAGCGGCCTGATATTGAAGATGCTTGGGCCATTCTTCCTGAAACCAGCGGTCGAGCTTTCGGAGGGAATATTTGACGCCCGGACAGCCGTTTTCAATTTTCTGTTTTGCTTCTTCGATTTTTCTAAAAATCATCGGCAGACAGATCGCGCCAAAGAGCATGGCTTCACGATGGAGCTTGGCCCGCTTGGCTTTGTCGGTAGTTCCTTTACCCACAAAATCCTGGAGTTCCGCAACGAGGGCTTCTTTCTGTTTAATCTCAGCGTTTAGCCCGCCCACGCTACGGTTGATATATTCTTCAATTTCTGCATTTTTGTGCTCCAACTCAGACAATTGAGACATCACCTCACTCAAACGATCTTCGAGAATCTTTTTATCTGATGTGATCACTTCCAACTGCCGGGCTAAATCCAGCGCTTGGGCCGACAGGTCATCAGTCCGGCTGGTGGATTGGATTATCTTTTCAGCCTGCTCCGCCACCTGCCGCAACAAGGTTTGTTCACTGTTCTGAAGGTCAAGTAGAGCTTGGCGATCTTCCTCAGATGTATGCTTATCGTCATCTGTCACCGACGGTTGCGCGGCCTCAATCTCGGCAATGATTGACTTGACTTGCTCATGAAGAAAGCAGGCTCGTTTTTGAGCCACAGCCGTCCAGAAAGAAAGCCTACTGTAGCCGAACATGATTTTGAAGAAATAGAAGCAAGCGGCTTTGATCTGGCGTATGCTCGGTTCAGCCAACGGACGCTCGGCAATGAAAACGGCTAGGTTGTTTTTCAGGATGTAAACCCGCCAATCTGATTGAGGTAAACCGAGTTGCCCAAACAGCCAGCCCATCTCAACGGCTTCGTCCAGGATAATCTTTTTGGTCAGGCCAATCCAAAAACAACGCTGAAAAGCCATGACCAGCAACATGGCCGTGAAACATATGAATATGGCTTGAAGCGGAATGAAAGTCCGGTCAGCCAAGGCTTGATCTTTGGAGTGCTCAAACAACCAGGCCGCGATGCAACCGACGATCAGTAACAATGCCACAACCACAGCCGCCGCCCAGGCCGCTTGTCCGAAGCCATTTTCCAAGGGAGACAGGGACGCACGATACGTCATATTTGTTGAGTCATTGCCGTGAGCCATCGTTTAATCACCTGATTATGGCTATGATATGGTCAAGACGAACTTGGTAAAATTTTAGCGAAGTCAGATTAGATGGATAAAAATCGCCGTGGGTCAACATTCAGAACCTCGGACAGCTTGCGGGCGTTGGTTTTACCGATGGGCCGCCGCCCATTTTCCATCTCGGAAATGTGACGGCGAGGGATGCCAGTCCGTTCGGAAAGCTCTTCCTGGGTCAGGTTCTCTCGATAACGGGCTCCGGCCAGAATCTGACCGGGCAGCTTGGCCGGGTCGTTATAATGGTGTGATTTGCGCCAGGGAATAGCTTCGCCCGCATCAGCGCTAATGTCATCTGCCGTCTCAAAGCCGTATTTGCGGATAGCCGCCAAAACAGCGCCCAGCTTGGCGTTGGGGCCGGTCAGAGTGATGCTGATCTGGTCGCCAGTATGGTGCTTTTTCATGGGTTCCGACATAAACCACCTCCACAAGCCTTACGCCGACTTCCGTTTCTTCCCAAACGGCCACATAGGTCGGCTGGCCTTTCTTTAAATGGCAATGATGCCGCCTATCGCCCAGGCGGCTGTAGTTGGGCCAGTCGCCGCGTACCGGGCCGCCGTCTTCAATGTCCGCCATCAGTAAGGCCAGGATGTTGCCAATGGCCTTGGGCAGCTTATCCAGAGACTTGTCGGCTTTTCGCCCTAACTTTACTGTCCACAAAGCTTTTGGCATGTCAGCCTCTTTTATCTAGTGTACTGTTTTTTAGTGCATTGTCAAGACCGTCTAAACCTTTTCCGTTCATCAAAAGATTGGCGGCTCCGTTACTGATGGCCGTCAAGGTCTGCGGCAGGAATTGGGCATACTTCTTTTTGGTGAAGCTGGCGCTCTTATGGGTCATGGCGGTGGCGATCATATCCAGGGTGAACTGGCCGCTGTTGGCCATAGTGACGGCGAAATGGTGGCGCAGGCCGTGAAAAGGGCGAAAGGTAAGCGGCAGGCAGGCTTCCTTTTTGATTTTGTCCACGGCGCTGCAATCCTTTCGTAGGCCCCCGGTGCGGCCAGGGAAAATGTAGGGACTCTCCGGGAACCGCTGGCTTTTCCATTCCAGTTGATTTTTAATGAAGTCCTCAGCCACATCGCTGAGGCCGATGCTGGTGCTTTTGCCGCCCTTGGGGCCGCGCAAGTAAATCAACTTGAGGTGGAAGTCGATGTCTCGCTCTTCCAGCTTGAAGATTTCACCGCGCCTCATGCCGGTGATGTAAGCCAGCAGCACCATGTGCCGCACGTCAATGTCCGGCCATTCCTTCACCACCGACAGAAAGCGTTCGGATTCCTCCGGGGTCAAATATTCCACCACGTCATTATCTTTGACCGGCATTTCAATTTGAAAATCAAGGGCGGGACAGCGGTTGGTCTTGTGGCCAAAATTGATGATGCGGCGCAAAAGCTCCAGGGCGTTCCAGACCGTGGCCGGTTTATGATCGGACATTTTCTTCTGGAGTTGTTCAATCATCTGGGCGTCAATCTCTTCAACCCGTTTGGAGTCAAACATTTCCGACAGATGCTTTTCATGACGATTGCGGTCGGTAACAATGCCCTTGAGAGTGGGGCCTTTGACGCGAAAGTATTCGGCGGCCACTTCGCCGAAAGGCTTGTTGTGGTCAATCTGATGCTGGCGGCGCTCTTTTGGGGTCTTGATCTTTTCGCCATGACGGAGCGATTTCAGACGTTCGGCCCGGAGTTCAGAGGCCATATCGGGATTGTAGCCCTCGGAGATTTTGCCGACCTTTTCCCAGATCAGGCGGCGGTCTTTTTTGTAGCAGATGTAATAACAGACGTCCGGTTTGCCGTTGAAACGGTAGTCGAGCTCGTAAAAGTAGACCCCGGCCCATTTATTGGCGTGAACTCGCTTATACGTTGATTTTCCTGCCATTTTTTGTTCCTCCCTCGCTAACCCGTAGGCCGGGTTAGTATTTTTAAAATACTAACCAAATACTAACCAAAAGCGTAAATTTGAGCATAGACCTACGGGTTGACACAAGGAATGATATCAGCTATAATACCTATATGTCAAGTTAAAAAGTGTTTAATTATAGTCCAGCAAACTGGTTAGTATTTTGAAAAATCGGGCTCATAACCCGAAGGTCTCAGGTTCGAATCCTGACCCCGCTACCAATTAAATCAAGGGCTTATCGGCGACCGCCGATAAGCCCTTGAAGTTTTTCCTACCCTATTCCTACCCAAACGCGAAATCATTCAGGTTCTACCCGAGCAAAGTAGTCACCACTTCTTAATGTGACTGGCCTGCCCCCCAGAAACTGAAACCCACGGCGCCGGCCGCATCCCGCTTTGGGGGACATCTCTCCAACGGAATTTTTGGTGGCTTGGGATGCCCGGAGACCGCTACGCCGGGGCTTCCACGGCACAAATCCAATACTTTTTTCTAATTTTGGAGCTCGACAAATTAGCTTATTTGTGCCTGCCCCAGCAGTACCGAGCGTATAATCTTTTCATATAAATTTTTTGGATGAGTACATTTTTCTCATATCCACCCCTTTGGACGTGGAGCCTATACGGCTATTTAATGGTGTCAAGATTGAAAATACTATCACTCCTAAATAATTTTTTCGCTCCAACTAAAACAGACGGTGAGGGTGAATTGAAAAATATAGCCAAATTTTCTCGACTTCTGGTACAGCATACATAAAATATCTTCCGTGTACGCTCCAGAATTCCAGCATCACTGACCGGGGAGCTGCCAGGATTACCTATTTCATTGAACAATTTGTCAAAATTATACTGAGACCATTTACCATTATCCATAACAACCAGCACATTGTCGAATTCATCACCCTTTGTTTTGTGCTGAGTGGAAAACGGAGTCTGTCCCTCAAGGTAGTGATACAAGCTTAAAAATTCCGCGTAAGGCGCTTCTGACACTCTATCATAAATGTACTTACTTCTATCCGCAAAACGACGCAAAACATCGCCTTTCAAACAAAGTCCAAGGTCGTGGGCTAAATCAATGACCTCACCAATAGTTTTTCCAGATTCAGGGTTCAATATCTGCTGTACCTGATCATGTAGTAATTTTTTGTCTGAGGCCCTTGAAATCTTAAAATCAGTTATTTTCAAAAACTGGCTGAATTTTCGATTTTCATATAAGCTAATAATATTTTGGATTTTGAATAAGTGCTTAATCAAAGCATCGCGGCTAGACCCCTTTTTTGCCTCTACTTCTGGAGTTTGTTTTTTATCATCAAGCAGGTGATCTTTATCGACGTAAAACTTTAAAAACGCAAGAAAATCATATCCTTTAGCGGCTTCAAACAGATCTAAATGTCCGTCAATATATTCCTGCATTCCTGGCGTCGGGAGGAGTTTTTTGTTTTTGGGAAACTTCGCATATAAGTCATCCAGGACTTCACCAAAAGTTTTTCCTGTATAACTATCAGAGTCGATATTATTATCTCGCAAAAAATCTTTAACTCTTTTGCGATAATCAAGAACCTTATCTTTATCGTATATTTCCATCAAAGTTGGAAAATTTGCTTTTTCAGCTATCAGATTATGGGTCAGATTAAGTTCTTTCGTTTTGAGGGGATCGGAAAAATCCCATCTCAGAAAATCACGCACTGGATCTAAATTCGGAGAACTTGAGTACAGAAATGTCACACCCCCTGGTTTAACTACTCCGGTTTTGGCGTCCATATTGGGCGCATCCATTTGCCCAGACGGATGCTGGATAATATTGTCAATTCGTAATTTATTTGCAAGATCAATCACAGCTTGAGGATTGCGGCGATTTTGTTCAAGTTTCACCTCATGCACAGCTCCAACTCTTAAATATTCATCAAGATCACCAATTCTTTTTTCATAAATAGCCTGCATTGCATCGCCAAAAAAGCCAATAGTATTTTGTTTTGCGCTTTGTGAAATATGACGCAAAATAATATTAATAACTTCTACTTGCGTATCTTGATATTCATCGACAAGAATAAAACGATATTTATCTTTGATTATGTCACAAAGTTTTGAATATTTTTCGAACATCAAGTTCGCTAATAAAATTACTTCATCGTGAGAAATAGCCCCCTCTTGTAGCCGTAATACTTCTTTATACTGTATACCATATTTAAGCGATGAGAATAGATCGTCGGTAACAACCACATCATCAGGAAGGATAAAATTTTTATCCTCATCATCCCTAATGCGTTCTAAAAGAATCGCCTGCAATTCATTTTGGAATTGTTGTATATTATCCCATAAAAAATCATGAATTGTCGAAACTCTCAAATTATCATGAGATATTCGCTCCATTATCTGATCAACAGCGGTGTTCGTATATGTTATGCAAGCGATTCCCGTGTGCGGATTTTCTTCAATAATTTTTTCTAGCACTTTTACCAGAGCATATGTTTTACCGCTCCCGGCCCCTCCACTAAGCAAGAAATTATGCCCCGCATGAATGTGCTCCAAAACTTCATCAACAACTAACTCTGCTTCGGTTTTTACAGCTTGCGCAGCCATTCTAGCCCCTCCTCAATGTAGTGTGGAACTGACCAAACATTTTTTAGGTTATTATCTGGTGCCTCTGGTGTAGTGGAAGATTCTCGCTCATGGAGGAGGAGATCAAGCGCAAAGGCGGATTTTTTCCTGATACCTTTCTGGGCCAAAGTGAAAGAATTAGTCGTCTGCTTAAACTCAGCAAACCATTTTGGACGTAAAGAATCAAATTTACCTCCATGGTCAAGGATAAACTGTTTGTTTTCTTCTATAAATGCATCCTCAAAAGAGCATCCACTATAAGCCCCATTGACTCCATACTGGTACGCCGTAAAAATATTCCCGCCCACCATTGGCCCCCATGCCCCGGTCTCTGGGTTATACCCAACGGTTTTCCCTGAAACGTCTAATTCGCAAAAATATTTACAATCATCACTCCCGCCACGACAGTGAAAAAATTTTAATGAATGATTCCAGGTATAGAGTGCGGCAGGGTCAGAAGAAGGGCATGGGGTATGCTTGGAGCTGCCGTCATCATCTAACCCGTCATAGTATGTATCGATGTCAGTAATTACTAATGACTTTAACCCGATGAATTCAATAAATTTAGCAAATATTTTCGAGTGCGATCCTGCACCATCAATAATAGAAATATTTTGCGACAACAATGGTAACCCTTGGTCATTTTTCTTATCCATTTTCATCATCATTGTTGGCAGTAAAATCCGTTCAGAGTCGCCTTCAACAAAAATAGCTTTCTCTGTAAAAAACAGCTCACTGCAATTAATAGTCAGATATTGTTTAAGAAAGCGGTAGGCCGCTTTGCCCGGATCGCCATCCTGTTCGTAAAGAGCTTGAAGTTCTTGGATGTTTTTTGCTTCAACAGCCAATCCCGAAGCTGAGCGCTTCAGATACTTGATATCATCAAAGTCGCAATTTGTGACAATGTGAGCCGAGTGAGTGCTTATAAAACACTGAAGATTAACGCCATCTTCTCGCAATAATTTTTTTAGAATTAATTGCTTTATATTCTTGATAAAAACATACTGCATCTGTGGATGTGTATGTGCTTCTGGCTCTTCAATGAAAAGGATATTTACGTCAAATGGTGTTTCTGACTTATTGCGTCGAATACGATTGAGAGTGGCATCAAGTTCAAATAATATACTAAATAAATTCATGTACCCCAGGCCATTATAATGTTCTGGGAGATTTTGCCCTTCATGTTGATAGACTACAGTAGCATTATTCTTGAGCAAATCATCTGGTTTCAAATTGGACATGACTTGGATCTGTGTATCGCCGGGAACCATACCACCAAATTGTTT
Organism: Deltaproteobacteria bacterium; assembly: GCA_031264185.1. GTDB lineage: Bacteria > Desulfobacterota > Desulfarculia > Adiutricales > Adiutricaceae > JAIROO01. Next base: position 23,592 of record JAISEL010000023.1, on the reverse strand, counting down.
AATAACATTAGCTATATCGCTGAATATCGTTGAATATACCTTTCCAATTTCATGATCAGATTCAACAAGCGTTCCCCGCAAATCTTTAAATGCAGCCTTCATCGCATCATTATCTTCATTTGCATTAAATATATTAACTATCTGCTGTGAAAGTGTACTATTGTTATGTTTGTTTGATACATCACGGCGTGCGCTTATATAATGAAACGAAATTATGTCTTTTATTTGGCTTGCTGAACGTATCTGGATAAACGAGCTTTCTACCAATGATGCCGTTTTGACGTTATATTGCACAGATTTAATTTCAAGCTTGAAATACTTTCCAATTCCAAGATCAAAAAATTTGCCTATTGCGATCTCGTCAGATAGAGTGCTTCCTTTCTTTTTCTTTGCTTTTAGTAAAGATTCAGAAAATTCATCCTTCATTTTGGACAGATTTTCATAATCAAGAATATATTCATATGAAAGGACAACAATATTGTTTTCTGGATCAAGGTCAACAAACAGACGACTTATCCTGCTAATATCGTCACTATCTGAATATGATATGTAAATTCTCAATGATATTTTGACTGGAGTATATTTCTCTTCTTTAGGAAGCGAAGCGGAAAAGTAGCCTTTTAATTCCTTTTGAGTGGCGACATTTAAATCATTAAAAGTAAATCCTTTTGTGTCTTGATAATTTATAAATTTATCCAAAACAGTCAGCAAAGATGTTTTGGCTGTATTGTTTTTACCTATGATCAATGACAAATATTCTTCTGGTATCAGTGTGAAATCATTGAGCAAACGGAAGTTGTTAACTTCTATTTTGCTTATTTTCATAATACCCATAACTCCTATTTTTTGGCTTAAAATAAGCCTTGGCCAATCAGTTAAAGATTGCTGTAAATTCGCGAAATAACTGAAAAGACACCTTTCTCCATTCTTCCTCCCGCACCAGCATAGCCTTATAGCTCCGGCTCCCGCCTGTCAGGGCCGTGGCGTCTTCGCACCATTGGTGGAGCCGGGTCAGCTTGCGCTTATCGTTTTCGTCCATGCGGCCTTTGGTTTCGATGATCCAGACGGTGTCGGGGTTTTCCTTGACCAGGAAATCGGGGTAGTAGTGGCCTATGTGACCGTCTTCGGCTTGGTATTCCATGCGGAAGCCAATCTGGGGGCTGTTTTTGATGAAGGAAATGATGTCCGGGCAGTTGTCCAGAAATTGGGCGAAATCCAGTTCCAGGGCGCTGCGGTCGCTCACCACCCGGTTGAAGATGGATTTTTTCGGCCGGAGGTGCGGCTGCCAGTCCACCAGGAAAGGGCGGGTCTGGCGGAAGGTGCGCAGGTCGATGGCGCGGGTGCGGCCCAGGTCCTCGGTCACCAGTTCGTTGATGGCCGCTTTGAAGACCTGGTAAATTTTATGACTGGCGGCCTTTTCCGCCAGATTGCGGGCCGCGTCGGCGCTTTCCAGGTCCAGAGGCGTCTTGAAGAGGCGGCGGCCGGCGTAGGCTTTCAGATGACCGAACAACAGGCTTTTCTGGTGCGCTCCCAGGTGCAGTTCGCGGACCAGATTCTCCACATAAAACCCCAGAACGTTATGGTAGCTGGGCTCGATTTTTTCATCCAAAAGCGTCCGGTGGCTTTCCGCTTCGGCATCGATATCCCAAAAAATGATTTCGCGCCGCTCTTCCGGCGTGAATTTCTTCACCGTCAGGCCGCCGGGCGGGAGCGCTTCGATCTCCAGTTCCGCCAGCTTGTTGATTCTGCGGGTCAGGCGGGCCACCAACTCGGGCATCATGATGTCCAGCTCCACGATGTCCTTGTCTTTGTTGGCGTGATCCACCTCGATGGCCATGGGGGTTTTGGCCGGGGTCTCGCCGCCCATGGGCTGGTAGTCAAGCTCCACCCCCTCTTTTTTCAAATTTTCCACGAACTGGATGAAGGGCCGGGTGCCGATGACGCTCAAACGCTCCTTGACCGGCTGGCCGCGAAACATGCGGCGCAAGCCCCGGCCCAGGGCCTGCTCCGGCAAAATTTGGCTCTTGGTTTTGAAGGGCCGAAGGCCGATGATGGTGGTGACGTTTTCCACATCCCAACCTTCCCGCAGCATCATCACCGAAACAATGGCCCGATAGGGGCTCTCGGGGCTGTCCACCTGGCGGCCGCTTTGGCGCAGGGCCTCCAGTTCCTCCTTGTTTTTACTGGCGGCCGCTTCGCTGATTTCCCCGTTGTTCTTGGTGTGGATGATCAGCACCGCGTCTTTGAATTCCGGATAGCGGGCGGCCAGGTAGTGACCGATCTCGTCGCACTCACGGGTGTTTTCGGTCATCAGGAACAAGAGGGCGTGCTTGCCGGTGGGGGCCAATTCCGTGGCAGCCTTTTTCCATTCCAGATAGCCTAAGTGGATGTAATCGGCATAGCGTTCAGCGGCGGCCGCGCTTTCCCGCTCTTGCAGTTTGTCCTGGGAGGCCTGGTCGGGCAACACCGGCGTTTTGACCACGCCCTGGCGGATGGCTTCCACCAGGGGATAGTCGCAGACGGTCTGGACGAAAAGCTGGCCGTCTTCCGTCTTGGGCGTGGCCGTCAAATCCACTTGCAAGCCGAGGGCACCGCCGCGCAGGCGCTGGGCGTGGATGACCTCGCGCAGGCTTTGGAACCAGGCCAGTTTTTCATCGTGGATATGATGGGCCTCGTCGTTGAAGATCAAGAGGTCGGCCAGGTCGGGCAGAATTTTGTCCAGAGACGGGCCGGCATTTTTGGGGGTCGGGGCTGGGCCTAAGAAATAGTCGGCGGTGTTCGCATCGCCAAAAGAAGGCGGGGGCGCATCATGGCCGAACAGCCGGTGGACGTTGGAAAGAAAGAGGTTGCCACGTTCGGACAGGGGGCCGATTTCATCCTGGCGGTGCACGTTCAACTGGAAATCGGCCCGCCACTCCCGGCCCTGATACCCGTTTTCGGGCAGCACCGGGTCGTGCTGGAAGATGGAGAGGCCCGCGAAATCAAGGGCCAGCCGGTCCAGCACGATGATGTTGGGGGCCACGATGAGGAAGTTCTTGGCCAGGCCGGCCGCCTCCTCATAGTGATGGTTGAAATAAGACCAGGCCAGCAAGAGGCTCATGACCTTGGTCTTGCCCGTGCCGGTGGCCAGTTTCAGCACGTAGCGCGGCCAGTCTTCGGGAAAAAGGCTCTGGCGCAAAGCGCCGGCCGTGTCGTATTTCAAGAGCGCATACGGGTCGCGGGCCGCCTCGGCCTCCCACAGCCAGATGACGCTTTCCACGGCCTCGCGCTGGGCGAAGAAATATTTGAGGCCCGGCCGCTCGGTCACGAACCACCAGTGGAGCAAGGCCCTGGTGGTTTCGCTCACGCCCTGATAGCCCGCCTCCCGCCAGGCCCGCACCCCGGCCCGGACCGCCGACACCAGCGGCGCCAGGGATATGGAATCCGGAGCGCCATCCAACTCCGGCCGCCAGCGGCTCTGAGGCTCCAGAATGGTGTACGGGTTTTGCGGAAAATCCGGCGGAAAGGGCATGGTTCAACCTTTCAGCTTTTTCATAGTGGGGTGGTCGGTCAAAAGGGTCATCTGGTGGATGGCCACGGCGTTCAATCGTTTCAGGCGCTCGGATTGGGGCAGCCCTTCCCGGATGAACACAGCGTTCAGATTTTCCAGATTGGCCAGGCAAACCAATTGGGTGACGTTGGCCGAATCGCGCATGTTGCCTTTGTCGCCGGGATGGGCATTCCGCCACTGGGCGGCGGTTTGGCCGAAGAAGGCCACATTCAGCAGGTCGGCCTCGGAAGCGTAGACGGCGCTGGCCTGGCTGGCGCTGATCTCCGGGGGGATGAGCCGTTCCTTGATGGCGTCGGTGTGGATACGATAGTTGAGCTTGGCGATGTCGCGCCGCAAGTTCCAGCCGAGCCGCCGGTTCTCCTCCTCTTTGAGCCGCTGCACTTCTTTGATCAGATAGAGCTTGAACTCCGGCGAAATCCATGACGCGAACTCGAAGGCGATGTCGCTGTGGGCGAAAGTGCCGCCATAGCGCCCCGACTTGGAAATAATGCCAATCGCTCCGGTGGCCTCGATCCACCGTTGGGGCGAGAGGACAAAATAGTTGCTGCCGGCCGCGTTTTTAAACTTCTCGAATTCGATGGATTTAAAATCGGGGTTGCTCAAAACCTCCCAAAGCCCTAAAAAGTCGATGGTTTCGCGAGTACGTATCCAATTGCTTATTATAGCGGCGGATTCAGAGGGATTGCGATACTTCGCTATATCCGTCAAAGAGATATAATCGGCTTGGTTTTGCGTTATCAGGCGAACCTCGGAATCTTTGACCTTTATATTTTTCATAGCCATATCAATATACTGCCTTATGGGAGGACTATTCCAAACCCCTCGAATTCGAGGGGTTTGGAATTCACAGCTTTACCTCGATCACCTTGGTGGTGTCGTTGCCGAAAATGTCTATCACCTTCACCGCCACCTTGTAGCGGCCCTTGGCCGGGTAGGCGTGGGGAGCACTGACCAGTTCCAGGGCGCGGGTCTGGCGGGTGCGGAAGGATTGCCACTCGTTTTCAAAAATGTAGTTGCCGGTCCATTCCTCGCGCTCCACCGGGCCGGCCGGGCCGTCTTCCACACGGCGGATGATTTCCTGGCGGCTTTCGTAATCGAAGTCCACCGCCCAATAGTCGATCCAGTCTTCCCATTTTTCGGTCAAAAGTTCACGGGAGGCTTCGCCGTTTTTATTGGTGACCTTCCAGACCTGGCCTTGATCCAGCACCACTTTGCTCTTGCCCGCGCCTAAGGAACTCATGACCTCGTCCAAATCCTCGTGGCGGTAGAAGACGCCGAAATCTTTCAGGGCCACCCGCACGGAGAGGCCGCCTTTTTCGCCAACCACCCTGGCCTCGGCTTCCAGATAGGCCACGTCCAGAAATTTGACCTGGCCGCTCTCCACGGCCCGGCGGTCGAAGACATCGCGCGGGATGTATTTCAGGGCCAGGGTGACGCCGCCTTGCTTGGCCAAATCCTGGCAATAGGGGGCGCTGCCCATTTCGAACTCAAAGCCCAGCACGTCCACCTTGGTGGCCTTGAGCTTTTTGGCCGCGCTCACGGCTTCGGTAAGCTGGCTTTGGGTAACCGGCGCGTCCAGGGGGCCGACCAGGACGAAGCGGCCGCCCTTGTGGCCGTGAAAAGGCGGAGTGTTGAAGACCCGCTGGGCTTGGTAGGCGAAGAGGATGAGGGTGAAGTAGTGCTCCTCTTTTTGCAAACTCTGGCGCTCGCGCTCTTCTGGGCTGAGGTTGGGATTGATGCCCACGAAATACTGGCGCTCGTATTTACCCAGATTAAGGATTTCAAAGCTACGGTAGGGCTCGTCGGCGGCCTTCAGTTGCCGCTGCACACCGATGAGGCGCTTGCGGCTGGTATGGATGGCGAAACGACCCAGGTCGCAGCCGATCCATTTGCGGCCCAGCTTTTCGGCCACGGCCAGGGTGGTGCCGGAGCCGCAGAAGAAATCGGCCACCAGGTCGCCGGGGTTGGAACTCACCTTTAAAATACGTTCAAGTAGTGCTTCCGGCTTTTGCGTCACGTAGCCACATTTTTCCCCGGACCACCCTCTGATCATGCTTATATCGTCCCACCATGTACTCGTTTGCTTGCCCTTGGATTCGTCGAGATACTTTTTTTGCATGGGGACCGTACCCGGACGCGTTTGGATAACAAGTCCTTCATCAATCAGTTGCTGCATCCTTTGTCGGGAGTAGCGCCACGCCCTGGTGACACCCATTACTTCGTATACTGGATTGCCTTTCGCTGGGCCACCAGGGCCAAGCATATTTTCGAGTTTGTAAGGGCGACCAGTTTCATCTTTATACTTATAGAAAGATTCAACATAGTGATCAGACAATGGTAAATATTGAACGTTCCATGTCTTATTTTCAGTCTTTGCATAGAACAATATGGTATCGTGAAGACGGGGATAATGTTTGCTGCCCTGTGCCGCATCGCCTTTGGCATCGGAACGTTTCCACACTATTTCGTTGACATTTTTATCTCCGCCAAAGATTTCATCCATACAAAGCCGTATATGTGCATTTACCCTGAAGTCGCAATGGACGTAAATACTGCCGTCGTCGGCCAGCAAATCTTTCATCAGCTTCAGCCGCTCATAAATCATGGCGGCATAGCTGTCGGCCCCCCGGCCCCAGGTGTCGCGGTAGGCGATTTCCTCGATGACGCTGGGCTCCTTGGTCAAGGTTTCGCCGCCCACTTCCACGTCAAAGGAAAAATCCGCCCCCACGTCGAAGGGCGGGTCGATGTAAATAAGCTTCAGGCCCCCGGCCTCTTCAATCTCCCGCCTCATGGGGCCGTTTTTCAGGGACGACAGAATCAGCTTATTGTCGCCCCAAATCAGCTTGTTGCTCCAGCCGCCGGCCTGGCGGCCGCCCGCCCCCAGGGGGAACAAAAGATTCTGGATGGGTTTGCCCTCGTCGCGGGCCTCGTCGATCTGTTCGATGGATTGAAAGGGCAAAACCGCCGTGGTCACCTCGGTGGTTTTGCCTTCCCAAATCAGTTCCAGCCGCTGGGGTTCCGCAAAAAGCGTGGCCTGATAGCGGGCCGGCAGGGGCTGATCCGCCTCGATCAAGCGTATCAGTTCGCGTTTTTCAGCTTCACTCAATTTCACTATCAGCCCCCCGACGGTCCGAAAAAGTATGTGAATGCCATATCTTAATTTAAATTGCTATTATAGCAGATATGGCTGGTTTTACCACCAAAAGGTTGGCTGGCCTCACCGCCTCCGGCCGAAGTCGGGGACGACGGGTTCACGGTCCGTCATTTTCACCCGTTGTTGACGGTGCTGTTGATAGAGTCGATGAGCGGCGTCAAGCGCGTGTAGAGTTCGCTCAAACGCGTCAAGAACATTTCGGACTCGGCTTGACGCGCCTCCAGGGCTTTTAAGGTTTCGGCCTGGCGTGTCTGGCTCTGGGTGATGGAGTCTGTCCGCCGGTCGAAGTCTTGTTGCAGGTCGCGGAGTTTGTCCAGGACCAGGGTTTGCAGTTCGGATTGGGGCATGGTGGTTCACTCCAGTTTCACGGCTTCCTGCTTCCCGAAGGTCCAGCCGGTTTTGGGGATCGTCTTGGGCGGCAGGATGATGAAGCGGCCGTCCTTGGTCTCGGTTAAAGTCAGGTTCCAGGTCTGGCTTTGCAGTTGGCCCAGGGTGTTCTCCAGGGCTGCCTTTTGCCGGTTCAGGGTGGTCACTTCCTCGCGCAGGTTGGTGATGTGGTGCTGAGCCAGGGTCGCCAGGCCCCAGCCGCCCAGGGCCAGGCCGCAGGTCAGCCCCAGGCCCAGCAGTCCGCATATGAGCCAGTGTTTCATGAAGCCACTGTTGAGCAGCCTCATCCGGCCCGTGATCTGCCCGGCCGCGCTTTCGGCCTCTTTCAAGGTAGCGGCTTCGATGGTAGTGAGCGCGCTTTTCATGGATGCGCGCACATTCGCGCTCAAGTTCCTGAACTCGGCCTCGATCAGGCGTTCGGTGGTCTGGCGGTCTTCCTCCGTCTTGGCCTTGAGGCGGTCGGCCAGAGTGCTCAAGCTGGTCGTCGATATTCCAGTGTTCGGCATAGATGCCTCCCTTCAGTCGTAGCTTTGCTTCGCTCTCCGGGTCGCGGACGGAGAGATAGTCCCGGCCGGCCCGGTTGATTTCCAAGCCGACCTCGGCCAAAGCCGCGATCACGTCGGCCCGGTTCCTGATCCGCCCGCCGGCGATCCCGGCGGCCAGGTAGGTTTGGACGGCTTCTGTGGCGTCGGCCCGTGCATCTTTATTTGGAGTCCTTCCCCAGCGTATCAACCTGGCCCGGTGAAGGTCCGCATGGGCGGGAGTGTGGAGCCGAGCGCGGGCCGGGTCGTCCGGCCGGCTCCATCCTTCCCGCAGGTTGTAGAGGTCGCGCAAGGGGTCAAAGTCTTTCTGCCAGCCGGGTGGAAAGGCGTTCATAGCTTTGCCCGTCGAGAGTTCTACCCGTGGTATAACGAAGTGCAGTTCGTGGTGCCCGGCGTGGCTGTGGCGTATCCAGAGGATGTCATACTGGTCGGGCGTAAGGCCGGCGAAGGCGGTCCGCTCGAAGTCGTCCATGAGACGCTTTTCCTGCTCCGGGGTAATCCGATCTTCCGGCCCCCAGGAGCAAACCCCGGCGCTGAACTTCCATTTACGAGTCTGGGCGTCGATCAAGTCGCGGGTCATCTCCGGGTCGCCGCGCAGGACTTCCGGCGGCGACTCCGTGCGGCCGGGATAGTCCAGCCGCAGCAGGTAATCGATCGGGCCGCTGCCTCCGCCCTGTCCGTGAGGGAACACTTTTATGTACACGGCCCGGTCCCTCCGATGGTCTTGAGTGTGTCGCGGAGTTGGTCCAGACAGAGGATGACTTCGATCGCCTCGGCGTGGTTTTTGTGGGTGTTGGCCCAGCGGGCCAGTTGATTCAAGTTGGCTCCGATGCGGGCCAGGTGGCGGACGGTCTCCCGCTCTTCGGCCGTCTGGCGGACCCGGCCGGTGGTGAGCCGGTGCCGGAAAAAATCCGATAGACTCATCCTGGCCTCGACGGCCCTGGCGGCGAAAGCCGCCCGCTCTTCAGGGGTGACGCGGATCTTAAGCCAGGCATCGCGGGCCATGCGTCACCCCCTGCTTTTCCTGGGAGGGTTCGAAGGGAGTCCCCTCCCTCGCCAGCCCCCAAAAGTGGCCCGTGGCCACGTTGGGTAGGCTGGCTCTCTTGGATAAGAACGGGCCGGGTAGCGTTAACCGGCCAGGCTTTTCGGATTTCGGGCCTAAGAGCAAAATTCGCAATATTCGCAAAAAGGGTTGAACGCCGTTTTCCCCGCCTTGGAATATTACGAATTTTGCGAATACTGCGCATAGGGGTATTTTCCACCAAACCCTCAGCATGGCGGCCTCCCGTGGAGCGCCGGATTGACCAGATAGACGCGCGACGGGCGACCGCGTTTCGGACTCTCCGCCACCTCCGACAGGATGTAGCCGCGATCCTCCAGGACGCTCAAACCGGGATTCACCTGTTCCATTTTCGGCCAGCGTCCTTTGATTTTTTCCAGGCAGGCGCGGGCGGTGAACGAGTCCAGACGCTCCAGGGTCAGCCACTTCAAAATGGCCTTGGCGCACTCGATGGTATCGTCCGCGCCCAGCAGGTTGTAGGCGGCCTTGGCGTATTCGATCAGATATTCGGACAGACGGATAGCCGCCGCCATGAGCGCGGCATCGATCCCTACCTCGTGAGGATGCGAATGCAAGGTCACGTGAACCAGGCCCGCCAGACGCAGGGTCTGGCCGGGCAGCTTGCCGCCCCAATCACGCATGGTGTGAAGCGCGCCGCCTTCGGCCAACTGGCGTTCGATGCCCTGGGCGAAGTCCAGCCACAGACGACGGGCATCCGCATCGAGCCGCAGCAGGTACGGCCGCTGCCCGTCGTTCCAGGGCTGGTCCAGAAGGCGTAGCAAGGTCCGGCGGTACGCTTCGCGGATGTCACTGGAGATGGGCCGCGTCTCCACGGCCAGACCACCGACCAGACTTTTCGGCAAGAGAAAAAGCAGACGGCCGACCAGGCCGCGACCACGAAAAGAAGAGGTCTGGGCCAGACCCGACAACACCTCCGGTTGGGCGTTCAGGATCAGGGTGAGGGTGGGTTCGTTCAGGATGACGGGATCGGCATGGCGACGGTCGATACGCACGGCCTCGCCACTCCAGGCCTTCAACACCGCATCCAGGTTGGGCACGCCGCCGGTATAACGGCCGGACAGGGTGTCGAAAAAACCACCTTCCGCCTCCAGCATGGCGATGCGCTGATGGTGTTTGGACATAAGCACGGCCAGGGCCTCGGGCGTGGCGTCGTCAGCCAACAGGCGCGGGGCCGTCGGCAGATCACCCGCTTCATCCTGAAGCGCGGCCAGCTCACACGCCAGGGCTGTTCGTTCATCGGTGGTCTGGCATTTTTTGGCCGACGCCAGAAGGGCTTTTTGTGTTTCCTCGTGAATCTGACGCTCGGCCAAGGCCCGCTTCAGGTCCGGCTCGATCAGGCCGGCCTGTTCCTCTTCCCACTCCACCAACGGAAAACGGCAGGCTTCCACGACCGAACTCTTCCGCTCACCGGGCAGCATGGCGGCCAGGGCGAAGATGTTCAGCGGCTCGGAATAACCGTCATGGATGGAGACGCGGAACTTGCGCTGGGCGGCGGCTGCCGTGGCTCCCAAGGCGTTGATGAGGGCCAGTTCGAACGGGGCCTGGATGGAGTCAGCCACGGCGGCGCTGTAAAGCCCCAGAATGCCAGGGGATGTCCGGCGGCATCGGCGGCGGTGATTGATCGTCGAAAGGCACCGGCGGACCAAAAACCGGAACCCCGGCATCATCATTAGCCGTCACCGTGGTCAAGCATTCCTTCTCATACGGGATGGAATGTGATTCAATATGATGAATTACGTCTTCCGGCCGCCAACCGTCAGATTCGGCGTCGGCCAAATCCCAACCAGGCGCAACGCCTTCCGGCGGCGTCACGATAAAGACTTGGGCCGGTGGATAGGCCTTGATGATGTCGGCAATTTTGACGGCGGCTTTGCGGCCAGGCTCATCCGCGTCCGGCCAGATGAAAACGGTGGACCCGTCCAGGATGCGGAAGTCGGTTTTGTCGATGGCCTGACAACCGCCGGACCAGGTGGTGACGAAGAAACGCCCAGCGGTCAAGCGCTTGGCCGCCTCACGGGTCTTTTCTCCTTCCACGATAAGGACGGGGCGCTCCTCGGTTTGCCCTATAAGTTCATCAAGGCCAAGTAATGGTCGAGACCCGGCTGGCATCTTGTGGTGCCAACCGGTGACACCAGCCAGCCGACCATAGGTCCAAGGCAGGATCAGCTTGCGTTCGCCATCGTGGCGAGCTTCGTAACGCGCCACGAAACAGAACAGGCAGCCGTCCGGCCTATGGTACTCCGTGATCAGTGAGGGGTCGCGGCCGCCGAGCCTGAAGTCCGGCCGGGAACCTTCAGGCGGCTGGCATGGTTTAAATGTGGAGCCAGAGGCTTGGCCCTGGCCGTCATCTACGCGATGCCCCAGGCGTTCAGCGGCCATTTTGACCGCATCCTGGGGCTGGCCTTTAGAGATGCCGAAAGCGGCGCAGGCGATGTCAATGGGGCCGCTCCAACTTAATGTGGGATCGGCGAAGTCCTGCCCCACAAACATCTTCTCAGGCCGGAGGGACGTTTTGCACGACTTCCCGGCTCCGCCGCGTGGGGTGGCCGCGTAATACTCGCCCTGGCGGGAGTCATAGGTCCCACCGGGCTGCATGGCCAGCATGAACCCCACCGGATCGCTTTCGGCCTGACGTCTAAAATCGTCGAAGTTGATGGCGGCTATATCGCGCTTTTGCCTTTCTCCTGGCTGGTCAAGCATGGCGGCCTCCCAGGATCGCGGCGGTATCGCACGTTTCCACAATTTTGGACGCGGCGAAATCGTCCAGATCGCGAGTTTCATAAATGACTCGACGGCCGATTTTAAGGTAGCGCGGGCCTTTGCCCAGAGAACGCCATACCTCCAGAGTGCCGGGGCTTAAACCTCCCAGATAGGCGGCCGCGTCGATGGTGTTGAGGCGAAAAAATTTATGGTCATGCGTCATCGCAATGTACTCCTTTGAGTTTAAAGCCGTTTTACGGCGTTAAACCCACAAAAACACATTTTAAAGACGCATGCTCGATAACGCGTGTTATGAGGGTGAGGCGAAACTCTGATTCAATTAAATCAATGAGTTACCGTCAGCCACTTCGGGGGCTGGAGGGACCCGCCAACTCCTGGCCGGAGACAAGAGTGGTTTAGTTGAACGTAAAGGTTTGAATTTAATACCATTTTGTCGATACCATTCAGCAACCAAGCAAAACCCATCAAAACCGTTCGGGATCTGGCTTTGGAAATTCTTACCCTTGGCGTCAAATAAAAGGTCGTTAAAATTGAAATACGGCCGGGGGGGACCGCTGGATGACGAGGTGTCGTCACCTTCAAAATGGATGAAGGCCGCCCATAAATGAGCCGCCCCCTGAAACTCACCCCAGATATTACTGGTCAAGTTTTCCTCACTTAAATCGAAGCTGAAACGGCCGGGCAAGCCCTTGAAACGGTCTATGAATTCGTTGCCGTCCTGATACTCTTCACAATAGGCGATGGCGGCTTTCTGGATGCTGGACTGTTCAGTCAAAGCCAGATCAAGCAACCAGCCGGATATGGCCCCGGCGCGCATACGCGCGGCCAGGGACTCGTAAAAATCGGGCTGCTGATCGAACAGCAGATTCCCCGCCATTTGCCGCCAACCACCAAAGCTGGACAGGCAGGAGCCCAGCCAAGCCCCGATATTCATCTGGACTTTCCCGGCCCGTTCAGGGCTTTTCCGGATTTCCTCATCCTCATGGCGGGCGGCGGCCTCAATCAGAGCCTTGGTCGCATACCTGCTACGCTCTTTGGGTGACTCCGGATACATCATGATGGACGAGATCAGAAGGTCGCGGGAAAATACATCCCGGCCGGTGGGGTCGAAAGTCCGGGTGGCGTCGCTCATACCCATCTCCTATTTGATGGAAGCATGTAGAATCCCAGATTCCCGGTGACACATGACGAGGAAATCAACAAATGTTGAATAATCCGTAAAAATCCTAGATTTTGTTCTAAAGCTCTTGACAACAACCTCATCATGTGTTAAAGTAATTCCAAACTCATGGCGAGGTTAATTGTGGCTCTTATATATCAAAAAGACCCTCGTTCAGGTATCACTTATGCCTACGAGGCAACCTATTGGTGGGACAAAGAAAAAAAACAATCCCGCTGTAAGCGCACATTAGTGGGAAGGTTGGACGAAAAAACAGGCAAAGTAAGACCTACCGATGGCCGTTGCCGAAAAGCCATGGAGACCAAGTCAACACCTAAAGATCTACCAACTACAACTACGATGAGTACTAAATCGACCGAGGGTACTGCCCACAAATTTTATGGCGCAACATACCTTTTTGACGCTGTCGGCGAAAAACTTGGTTTGACTGCCGATTTGAAACAATGCTTCCCAAAAACATGGGACAAGATACTGTCTTTGGCCTACTATCTTATTCTGGAGGGAGACTCCGCGTACCGGTTTGAGAAATGGGGGTTAATTCACAAGCATCCATTCGGCAGAGACATTCCATCCCAGCGTAGCAGTGAGTTATTCGCCTCTATTACTGATGATCAAAAAAATGAATTTTTTCGTCTTCAGGCCAGTCGTCGGATTGAAAAAGAATACTGGGCTTACGACATCACAAGCATTTCAAGTTATTCGGAAACTCTGAAACAGGTACAATACGGAAAAAGCAAAGAAGACGACAAACTCCCCCAGATCAATCTGGCACTATTGTTTGGAGAACAATCGGGGCTTCCTTTTTACTACCGCAAGTTGGCAGGAAACATACCTGATGTGAAGACTGTCAGGCGCCTCCTGGATGAATTGGATATTTTTGGCTTCTCAAAAATAAAGTTGCTGATGGATCGGGGGTTCTACAGCAAAGCCAACATCAATGGCATGTTGAAAGAGCGCCTGAAGTTTCTTATGTCAGCTAAGACTTCAACTATCTTTGTCAGGCAAGGGATAGATAGTGTTTATGATGATATCAGGATTTTTCCTGACTTTATTCACAATATGGGCTTGTACGGCACTACAGTATTGATGGATTGGAACTATAACTATGTTGACCGGCCCAAGGGGGACAATGTTTCTGAAACCAGACGGCTTTACTTGCACGTTTACTTTAACGCAGAAAGAGCAGCTGAAGAGGAGATGAAATTTAACGCAAAATTATCTAATTTAAAGAATGAACTGGAAAGCGGAGATTTTTTGGACTCCAATGAAAAATTTTACAGAAAATTTTTCGAAACCGCCAAAAGGTCTGGCAGCGGTTTTCGTACCATTCCTAAGCTTGGAGCTATAGAAGAGGCTTGCCGTTATTTTGGCTGTTTTGCCTTGATATCTAACGAGAAGATGGATGCTGAGGCAGCTATAAAACTATATCGTGCAAGGGATGTTGTGGAAAAGGCATTTGGAAACCTAAAAGATCGGTTGAACATGCGGAGATTTTTGGTTTCTTCTGAACAAGCTCTTGATGGTAAGCTTTTTGTAGAGTTTGTCGCATTGATTTATTTGTCTTACATCAACAAGCAAATGCATGACCAAGATCTTTACAAAAATTTTTCAATGAATCAAGTGTTGGATAAACTTGATGTTATTGAGTGTTTTGAGACGCCTGGTCGTAAATTACGGGTTGGTGAAGTTCTTGATAAACAGAATATGCTTTTTACAAAGCTAGGAGTTGCTCCTCTGACCTCGTCATGAGTCGCGGGAATTCAGGTAATAAATTTAGTCAGCAGAGCCGATGTCTTCACTCGTCTGCCTAGCCGAACTGGCAAATTTTTCACTCACCGTATAACAATTAGCAAGGTCAAGTATGAGGTAATGAGAGAAGCTTACAATATAGAAAAAACAACAAGCCGGATCATAATTTTTTAAACGATCCAGAAGGGCGGAAATATTCAGACAATGATAAACCGCAATGCGCCCCAAATAAGATATCGCAAAGGATTGGAGCAATGCCGGCGCTGGCATCGGTATGCTGACTCACTGTATGGACCGCTAGAAACCAGCAGGCGTGACATCGGCCGGACCGGTGGTGCCAGGGTGCCTTGTTCCTGCTTCATGTGAGGCAGTCTGCGCCGTAAATTCAAAGGCAAAGATGCTTTGACCATTCAGGAACGCCAGGCGGCTTTAATGAAAGGACAAAGATGAGTTCTGAAATCTGATAACTTCATCAAATTTGTCGCATGTCATGTGACGGATTTCTGCCAGACCTAATTCGGCGCATGACATGTGCCAAATTACCGCTAACCTGGATTCAGCGCATGGTATGTGCTTAATCGGCTGCAAAATCTAATTCTCAGGAAGGGAGGGAACGACATGGAGAGAGAGTTGGATTTGTCATCATTACGAAATGCGGTGTTTTTTTACCAAGAGGCCTTAAAAGCTTATGGGGAACTATTGACGGCGGCGCGGCGGCTGCCCGGCGGGAACTGTTGCGCTCCGGTTTGATTCAGATTTTTGAAACTGCCTGTGAGTTATGCTGGAAGTCCATGAAGCGCCGGCTGGAGATGAACTTTAGCCCCGATGAGGTCAGCTGCGTCAGCCGCCGGGAGC
Source organism: Deltaproteobacteria bacterium (assembly GCA_031264185.1). Taxonomy (GTDB): domain Bacteria; phylum Desulfobacterota; class Desulfarculia; order Adiutricales; family Adiutricaceae; genus JAIROO01. Next base: position 8,373 of record JAISEL010000023.1, on the reverse strand, counting down.
TGTTTCGAATCTGCGCGGAAAATTTGCTCATTGATGATGTGAATAAGTGGATGAAATTTCACCAGGCCCGCAACCGCACCTCGCATATCTATAACGAAACTGTGGCCGAAGAAGTGTTCGGGGCGGCCCGTCAGTTTTTACCCTATGCCCGAGACTGTCTCAAGCAGCTTGAAGGGCGCTCATGATCCATGTCGCCGATGCGGAGCTTAAAATCATTCTGGACATTCTTAAGACCCACGCCCCGATGGGCGAGGTCTGGGCCTTTGGCTCGCGGCAAAGAGGAACGCACAGAAAGAATTCCGGCCTCGGCCTGGCCGTGGCGGGAAATGGCCGGCAGTCCCTGTCCGTCATCGGAAACCTTAAGGAAGCTTTTGTGGATTCGACTTTGCCGTATCGTGTTGGTGTGCTGGACTATCACGCGGTGCTGCCGGGTTTCCGTGAGATCATTGATAAGGAGCATGAGGTAATTTTCAGAGCAGCGGCTGCGGATGATTTGATATGAGCTTCGGCCAAAGAGCGTTACGGCCTTAAAAGTTAAACGAAACAAAATCAGTAAATTTGGTTAAAATACTGGGACGCAGGTCAATTCCCAAACGGGAGATTGAACCAAAAATGGGGTAGGGGTAGATTTTTACTAGTTTTTTCAAATAAGAACGAGACGTTTAGTGATTTCAAGTGAAAAATAAGCCTATTGAGGCCGTCATGGGGTATCAATAAGGGTATGATTCATTTTTAAAATATTTTTATATTTTTAAAATCACATAGATACCAACTATTATTCAATTCCCGCAGCCCTGTTTTGCTGTTTTCCGTATTTTGCCAAGCATAAAAAATGTGCTACTATAGCTGTTTATGTCTGCGCCTTTGGGGCCTATCTTAATCCTGACGGTGAAACATGAGTGATTTAAGCCCGCCTGAATGGGATCTGAGTCTTTTATATACGCCCGAATCACGGGAACTGAAAAATGATCTCCATATTTTGAATCAGAAAAGGGAGGCTTTTGTCTCTTTCCGGGAACTTTTGGATCAAAGAGCCCCCACCCCTGAAGAGTTTGGGAATCTGGTCCGGCAATTGGAGTCCATAAGCCTTCTGACGGGCCGGCTGTCCGCCTTTGCCTGCTTGTGGTTCAGTGAAAATACCTCTGATCAGAAAGCCAGCAGTTTTCTGTCGTCCATGGATCAGCTTTCGGCCGAAATCAATAACGACATTCTATTTTTTGAACTGTGGTGGAAAAAGCTGAATCCGGAGGCCGCCGGCAGTTTAAGGAAGACTCTGCCTGAGTATGATTACTTTCTGACCAATATCCGGGCTTACGTTGAGCACACCTTAACCGAGCCGGAAGAGAAGATCATAAATTTAAAGGATGTCACCGGCCGGGAGGCCCTTTTAAGCCTCTACGACACTCTGACGAACCGCTACCAGTTTGACAGCTCCTTTATTCCCGAAGGAGACGGCCGGCCTTTAAACCGGGAACAGCTGTCGGTCTATTTCCGGAGCCATAAGCCGGAACTGAGGGCCGGAGCCTACCGGTCTCTGTACCGGATTTACAGTCAGGACGGTCCTATTTTAGGCCAGATTTATCAGGCCCTGGTCAGGGATTTCAGTCTGGAGAATTTACGGCTTCGCCGTTATCCCTCGCCCATCGGCGTCCGCCATAAGTACAATGACTTGCCCCAGGAAACGGTGGCCAGTCTGCTCCGGGTCTGTCAGGCCAAATCCCAGGCGATTTTCGGCCGCTATTTTCATAAAAAGGCTCAGGTCTTAGGGCTGCCCGGACTTAGGCGCTGCGATCTCTACGCCCCTTTGGCTGAGGATAAAAGGCAATGGACATTTGAAGAGGGCTTGGATTTAGTCGTCAGCTGTTTTAAGGATTTTGACCCCCAAATGGGCCGGCTGGCTTTAAATGTCGCCCAGTCCCGGCACCTGGATGCCCAGATTAGGGCCAATAAAAGAAGCGGGGCTTTCTGCTACTCCCTTGATCCCCAGTCCGTGCCCTGGGTCATGATGACCTATAACGGCCGCCGGAACGATCTTTTCACCCTGGCCCACGAATTGGGCCACGCCGTTCACAGTCAGCTGGCCGGGGCCAATAATTATTTTCAGTTTCAGGCCTGTCTGCCTTTAGCCGAAACAGCATCAACTTTCGGGGAAATGATTCTGGCCGCTCACCTGAAACGGAAGGCCCGAACTGAGGACGAAAAACTGGGCCTGTCTTTTATGATGTTAGACGATGCCTACGCCACAGTCGGGCGCCAGGCTTTTTTCGCTCTTTTTGAGATTAAAGCTCACGAACTGATTGAAGCCGGGGCCACGGTCGATGAATTAAGCGAGGCCTACTGGGCGAACTTAAAGGCCCAGTTTGGTCAGGCTCTGGAGATACCGGAGGATTTCCGCTGGGAGTGGGTATCCATACCCCATATTTTCCATACCCCTTTCTATGTCTATGCCTACAGTTTCGGACAGCTGTTAGTTTACAGCCTGTGGCGGATTTTTGAGAAAGAAGGTTCCGCCCTGACCGGAAGGCTTTTAAAGCTCCTGGCCAGAGGCGGCTCGGCTCCGCCTCTGGCTTTGGCGGCCGAGGCCGGTCTGGGGCCTTTGGACGATGAATTTTGGTCCAACGGTTTTGAAGTCATTGAAAGCTTTCTTTTTTAGTCCAACTGACTAACTAATGGAAAGATTGGGACTGGAGAGAAAAAAAAGGCTCACAAATTGGGGAAGTTTTGTTTTTTCCCCGTTTTACCCTATAATAGAAAGAATTTTACCCCAAAGGCCCTGGAACAGGTCTTTGGTCCGCTAAGGAATGGTCTGTTTTTTTTGAGGTCTTACGGTCAGACTTTTTTCAGGCCGAAAAATCCCGAAGCTTAATTCCGGGACAGGACAGAAGGGAGATTCGTCTTAATTTGCGGGATGAAAACCCAAATGCGGCGACATATTTCATGGAAGAGGGCCCCAGCAATAATTTTTTTAAAGACCTCTCACTGGATAGTCTGACCAATAATCTCTTTTTAAGCGGCATCGGATTGTGGCGCCTGAAACTTATTGGGGAAGAGGTAGACAAGGCGGAAGTGGCCGTCAACCGCAGTTTTCTGTCTTTAGTCGGGGACAAAAGACCGCCGGAACAAGGTCTGGTGCCGGTCAATATCCGGGATTTTCTGGAGATTTGGTTCCACCCGGATGAATACGGTCAGTTTTTAGGCGGTCTGGACGCCTTGATTCAGGGTCAGACTGATCACTATGATTTGGAGCACCGGGTTTACAGTCATATTTTAGGCCAATGGCGGTGGTTTTCTCTCCACTGCGATGTTTTTGAGCAGCATCAGTCGGCCCAGCAGGTTACCGTTGACGGGGTTATTCTTGATATCCACAACAATCACCTGGCCCGGCATGCCTTAGTGGAGGCTCTCCAGGCCAAGGCCCAGACATCCCGGGCCTTGGAACTGGAACAGAAAAGACTGGCTGCCGTCATTGACGCAGCCGAGCTGGGAGCCTGGGATTGCGATATTCAGACCGGTCTGGTTTCTTACAGTCCGGGCTGGGCTAAAACCATCGGGTACGAAGTTTCTGAACTGGGTCATACTTTAGAAGACCGGAAGAATTTTGTTCTGGCCGGGGATTTGGAGAAAGCTGATAAAGCCTTAAAAGATCATCTCCAGGGTCTGACCCCCATGTATATGGCTGACTACCGCCTGCGCCACCGGGACGGTTCCGTTGTCTGGGCCCAGGATCGGGGCCGGGTCGTGGAGTATGACGAGGAAGGCCGGCCGACCAGACTTTTGGGAGTCATGATAAATGTCACCCGTCAAAAACAAATCGAGCAGGATCTTTTTGAAAACAAAGAAAAGATGGAGCTTTTTTTCCGGGCCGCCAGTATCGGCACCTGGGATTTGAATCTGGTCCGGGGTCTGGTGGAATACAATGATATTTTTTACCAGATGCTGGGGTATAAGCCCGATGATTTAAAGGGCACCTTAGCTGAGTGGGAAGAATTGATCCATCCCGACGATTTGCCGGCTGTTACGGCAGGCATGGAGATGGTCATAAACGGGCAGACCATTGTCTATTCTTCCGAAGTCCGCTTGAGGCACAAAAACGGGCACTATGTCTGGACATACGATGTGGGCCGGGTCGTGGAATGGGATCGCCAGGGTCAGGCGGTCCGGCTGGTCGGCGGACACTTGGATTTTACCCAACAAAAAAGGATGGAGCAAGATATTTATAAGATGATCGAAATGGAAAGGGATTCAAGACTGGCCAAAGAATTGGCCGAAGAAAGCGCCAGGGCTAAAAGCGAGTTTCTGGCTAACATGAGCCACGAGATCCGGACACCCATGAACGCCATTCTGGGACTGACCCATCTTGTCCTTCAGACGTCGCTAAACGATCAGCAGATTGAGTATCTTCAGCGAATCTCTTCGGCAGCCCAGGCGTTGCTCCGGATAATTAACGACATACTGGACTTTTCCAAGATTGAAGCCGGCAAGCTGGAAATGGAGATGATTGACTTCAATTTGGATGCCTTAATGGCCGGGGCCATGAAGCTTTTGGGTAATTCCGCCCAGAGCAAAGACCTGGCTTTGAAGTACACTCTGCCGCCGGAAGTGCCTAAATTCTATTTGGGCGATCAGGTCCGTTTAGGTCAGATCTTAAATAACCTGTTAAGCAATGCCATCAAGTTTACAGAAAAAGGATATATTCATCTGTGCGTCCGGCTTTTGGAGCAAAGCGATCGCGGGGTACTGCTGGAGTTCCGGGTGGAAGATACGGGCATAGGTCTTTCCCAGGAACAGAAGGCCGGCCTTTTTAACGCTTTTTCCCAGGCTGATTCATCTATTACCAGAAAATACGGCGGCACGGGGTTGGGTCTGACCATCTCCAAAAGACTTTCGGAAATGATGGGCGGGAAGATCTGGTGCGAAAGCCAGCCTGGTCAGGGCAGCACTTTTTTCTTTACGGTTTTGCTGAAAGTCTCCGAGGCCAAGGTCCAGATCCAGGGCCAGGATGTCTCCTTTAAGGGACTGACGGCTCTGGTCATTGATGACGATACGACGTCTTTGGAGATTATTTCCGAAGAACTGAGCCGGGAGGCTTTTGAAGTCATTACCTGCGCCGGAGGCCAGGAGGCCATCAACTACCTTGATTCCAATAAATGGTTTCCGGATTTAATGATCATTGACTGGCGGATGCCCGGCCTGGACGGTCTGGATACCATCAGGCACCTGAAAAAGAAATGGAGCAGCAGCCGCCAGGTACCCATTGTCATGGTTACAGCCTATAACCGTGACGAAGTTCTGCCGCTTTCCAGGACCCTGGGAGTCAGGAAAGTTCTGGATAAACCCATCTCGGCCTCCAAACTCCATGACACTTTAATGGAACTTTTTGGCCGCAAACTGGTCCGGTCCAGCCAGAACACTCTGGCTTCGGAAAAGGAACTTATTAAAACCATCCGGGGGGCCAGAATTCTGCTGGTGGAAGACAATGACGTCAATCAGCTGGTGGCCGGAAGGATCTTAGGCAACGCCGGTTTTATTGTTCAGATTGCCGGTAACGGCAGCCTGGCCGTGGATATGGTTCAGGGCCAGGAGGCCTTTGATCTGATCTTGATGGATATTCAGATGCCTGTCATGGACGGCTTTACGGCTACCCGCCAGATAAGGGAGCTGGGCTTTCGGGATCTGCCGATTGTGGCCATGACCGCCCACGCCATGAGCAGCGACAGGGAACTGAGTCTGAAGGCCGGCATGAATGACCACATTAATAAACCCATTAATGTTCAGGAGCTTTTCCAGACCCTTCTGAAGTGGATTCCGGTCCGCCATGAGGCTGAAGATGAACTCACAGAGTCCGATGAGGCAGCCGAAGAAGAGATTTAGGCGCAATGCGGCGGTCTTAAGGCTTTTTCAGGGCAATGGAAGACTTTAGCCTTATTTTAGCTTTGCCGGAAGTCCCCTTAACAGGCTGCTCGGGAATGACGGCTTGGGTTGCAAGGCTGCTTTTTCCGGCGCGACTGGCCTCTCTTTTTCGGATTAATACAGTTAAGAGCCTTTGATTTCAGCCATAAGACGAATAATGGCCCGGACTGATAAACGTTGGTGAAGGTTAATTATGAGCGTTATTGCCGTGACACGCCCTATTTGCCTGGCTGGCAGTGCTGGGCTGTAATTTTCATATATGACGTTAAGGCATATTTTAAGTGATTTCAACTGTGAATCCGATAAAAGAATTTAACATCATCGGACCCTGCTCTCCTTCTGATCACTACATGCTGCCGGTCTTGCCCAGGCGTGGAGAAAATGATTGACAAGAAATTTTATTTTATACTCCATGCCTCTCGGCAGTCAGGCAAAACCACTTTTTAAAAGCTCTGGTAAACAAAATCAACTCCGACGGTAATTTTTACGCCTTATTTTGCTCGCTGGCGCCTTTAGGGGGCGTTAAGGCTAAAAAAGAAGCGATGGATACCGCTGCCGATTTAATGAATGATGCCCTGAACGACTCAAATATTCCGGCTTTAAAATCATTGGCCTACCCGGATGACGCCATTCCTCAGTCTGGAGAAGCGGTCAAGATAAAAAAATGCTCAAACGTTTGTGCGTTAGCCTTGACCGCGAATTAGTGGTTTTTTCGATGAAGCCGATTGCCTGACCGGACCGCCGCCGCTCACTTTTTTGACTCAAATAAGAGCCGGTTTCATTAATCGCTTTGATTCTCCCGAAAGCAAGTTTCCCCGTTCTTTGGCCCTAGCCGGCATGAGAAACATCCGGGACTATCTGGCATCAGAGCACCCGGAAACGGAAGGTCAGCATCTCGCCAGCCCTTTTAACATCTTGGCCGAGAGATTCACCCTGGCTAATTTTACCCGGACAGAAACAGGCAGCCTCTGTTCCCAGCACACTGAGGCCACGGGCCAGGTCTTCACTGATCAGGCCGTGGAACGGGCCTGATACCGGACCGAAGGCCAGCCTTGGCTGGTTACGCCCTGGCTTATGAGATCGTGAACCGGCAGCCGGCCGGAGACTGTTCCAAAACCATCACGGAAACTGACTTTGACCAAGCCGCCCGGATTCTTATTAAACGGCAGGACACCCGCCTGGATTCACTGGAGAACAGGTTCAGCGAACCCAGGATCAGAAGGGTTTTGGAGGCGGTCGTAGCCAGCGCCGAATCTTTTCCCAGGGAAATTTCCAGAGACGACCTCCGATGCGTTCTGGAGCCTGGACTGCTGAAAGAAGGCCCCGCTCCGGACCAAAGTTACCTGCCGGCCAACCCAATATATCAAGAAGTGATCATAAGTGCTCTGACCGCTGAACTTTATGAAGATATCCCGGCCGGGCACATCCGCAAAGCCAAAAAATGGATGGACGGCACAAAGCTGAATATGAACGGCCTTATGGAATCCTTCCGGATTTACTGGCGTGAGAATTGTGAAATAATGAGCGGAAAATATACTGACGACAGTCTTTTGGCGGCGAGCATAAAACAAATACTAAAAAGACGAGGAGTAGATGATACAGACGGCATTATATTTAATAATCTATATGAAGGAATAAAGAAATCTTTAAAAACCGCAGCCGATGAAGCTTCGGCCCAACTGGTCCTCTATGCCTTTTTGCAAAGAGTCTTAAACGGCGGAGCCGATTTTGCCCGGAGGGAATACGCCCTTGGAAGATCAAGATCGGATATCTGCGTCAGCTGCCTGGACAAACGTTATCCGCTGGAACTTATAATCAAAGGCCGTCTGACTCTTGAAGAAAATTTGGAACAGCTTTTCTGGTACATTGACAAATGCGGAGCTGATGAAGGCTGGCTGGTTGTTTTTGACCGGAACTTTAAAAAGCCCTGGCAAGAGAAAATATCCTGGGAAACTAAAATTTATAAGGATCTGACCATACACGTGGTGGGCTGCTGAAAATGGATTTCTGTTCGCTCGCCGGAGGTATGGCTTATAAATAGTCAGCCGGCCGGAAACGGCCAGCCGTATTTAACGGCGCTGCGTACTTAGTTATGCCGTCAGCTCTAAAGCCTTATAATCCCAAGCCTAAGCCGGATTTTTTTCTGACCCAGGAAATCTCTCAGGCCGGGCTGACTTTCATAATATTACTCCGGCGGATATTTTTGACCATAGATAAAGTTAAATACGCGAAAGTCAAGGTGAACCCGAAGAAAATAGATTCTCATAATTATCCGCCGGGGTAATATTATCCGGCTGCCCCATGGGTTCGTGAAAAGCTCATTTGAAGCCTTTGATTATTATGGCTCTAGTGCCTTGACAAATTAATTTTGACGTATTATACTCTGAATGATATTGTCCATGCCAGGAGGTATGTTGTGCGCCAAGCTGAACTTCAATTGACCGATGAAGATAGGGACAAACT
>JAISEL010000006.1 GCA_031264185.1 Deltaproteobacteria bacterium | reverse complement strand
CAAATGTTAGCGAAATGAATTCTTAAACCAGTGAGATCCATGATACCTTCCTCAAAAAAACTATCTTGAAGAGATATTAGCACCTCTGAGACCAGTTGTAAAGGTTTTTTTTGCCCGCCGCCTAAGTAGGAAATACTGAGCCGGGAGTTCATAGAATCTAAGACGTGAGGACTTAGACTCTCGCTTGTTCCTCCGTTCCCCCTCCCCTTGAATTTCTGTTGGTCCAGAATCTTTTCCTATACAATCCGGCAGCCCGGTATCCTTCGAATAACTTAACTCAGCCGGTCAGCCGAGTTGACCTCCTGTTAAATCCTGAATAGGGACCGGGACTGTTGAAGAGTCTTCTCAGACGGTTCAGGCTTCCGGCTGCCGTTTTAGATTATGCTGCGGAATTGTTTATACGTCATGTCTGCAGAAAAGACGCAATATGATTACTCTATAAAAAAGTGCGGAATAATTTATTCATAGCATACAGTTGTTTTTGTCATGCAGAGCAAGCTTTCTTAAATTACTCCGTGGTTTAAAATAATATATTTTATTCATTTGCATTAGATGCAGCCGTTTACGGGTTGAAAAAACCTGTACCGGCACGGGAATGACTTCAGGCTGAGTCTTGATGAGCCCTGAACTTAGACGGCAGACCCTATCAGCGCTCACCTCAGACCTCTGCTTTACGCCGCCCTTAAGCCCTGACCCTCAGACCTAACCTTGGCTGGTCTTGAGCCCCAGACTTCCAGAAGACGATGCTTTGGAACCGCTGTGCCGCTGATCTGAATCTACGGAAAACGCAACAGACCTGTTCCTCTTTCTCCGGCCAGTCCGGAGCTTTTCAAGACCGCCTTTTAGCTGAGATATTAACCCGGCGGATAATTATGATATATCAAATACTCATTATTATTTATCTATGATCACGGTATAATAGTTTTTTAACCATACTACAAATAGACTATAGAAACTGCATAAATTTTTGAGTATGCTAAAGACTGAAGAAACAAAGGATAAACTCTTTTATCATAATTATCCGCCGGGGTAATAATTGCAAGTTTGGCGGTCCTCACAGCCTCAGAAGAAGAACGCCTTGCCAAACTGCAGAGAGCACCAAAAACGGCCGGCTCCCTCAGCGGAAGATGAAACAGGACCTTGATCGTTCCGGGCCGTGAGGAGCAGGCCCGGCCTCATTTTCTTAAGCCTGCTGGCGCTTATGCCCTCTATTTGGCAATCCCAGCCTTTTCTCCCCGATTCATTTAAACATATTTTTCCGGCACCGCCTCCCCGGGTCTGAAACTGCACCGGCCGGTCCTTTGGTGGACTTTGACGGCCAGCATAGGCGAGCGCTCTGGAGTTTTAGCAAACCGGTCGGCAGCGGACGAAAAATCCAGGCCCAGAACCAGACCCAGAAGCCGCCAGCCTTCCACTATTTCGTCTTTTTCGTGGACAAAACGGCCGGTGCCCAAGCAGGAGATGCCTATCCATTCCTCTAAATCCCCAGAGGCCATGGTATACTTTAAAAGGACGTGGTCTGAGGTCTTGAGATTCCGAGCGGTAGTCCCGTTCGGATTTATCATGAAGCAGGTTTCCGTCTCAGTCTCAAAGGGAGTGGCCTCAATGGCGTAAGGCACTCCGTCTGACCGGACGGTGATAATAGTTGCCCAAATGTTTTTTTTTACCACCTTAAGGATTTCTTCCTGAGTCAGGGCTCTCATGGTCAGACCGCCCCGGCCAGCGCCTTTCGGTACATGGCCTCGGCAAAGGCTCTGGCTTTTGTCAGATCCTCTTCGTTAGGGTGTTTAGCCGCTTCTTCCAAGCGGGCCCGGCGCTCTTCGGTCATTTGAGCGTGGGGGTGATCCGGGGGCAGCATCTTCTTCATTTTCTCCAAAAGCTCGGGGTCAACTTTGCCCTGACAGCGGAAGGAGCCTAAAACAACATTTCCTTCGGCTTTCAGGAGTTCTTCCGTTACTCTGGCCACATCATCGGCGTGGGAGGAATCAGGATAGGCCCCCAGAGTATAAAAAAAACCTACCGTCCGGCCCTTAAGCCGGGTGAGATAATTTTTTGTCTTGGCATCGGCCTGACCTTTGTCCACCCAAAAGCCGGAAAGAATCAGGTCATAACCGGACGGTTCGGGATTTTGGTCCACGGAGACGATTTCGGAGCCTTCTATGGCCCCGGAGACAGCTTCGGCCACCTTTTTGGTGTTACCGGTCAGAGTTGAGTAAACAATCAAGCACTTCATCAGATTTTCCTTTTGCCAAAAAACAGACTGAAAAAAATAAAAACTGATCCTGACTGAGCCGTCAGGTCATTGGTCCAAAAAGCTCCAGATGGCGGGCGGCGCACAGCCCGACCAGCTCAAGATCGTGGGTCACCAGCAGCACGGCCGGACCGGCTTGGGCGGCTTTGGTTATCTGGGCAGCCATGAGGGCCAGATTCTGTCCGTCTAAACCTGAGGTCGGTTCGTCTAAAGCCAGAAGCTTAGTCGGCCTGGCCAGACCAAGAGCCACGACCAGGCGCTGCTTCTCTCCGCCCGAAAGGGACTGGGGGTGACGGGAAGCCAGGCCCAAAAGACCGAAAGAAGCCAAAAGCTCCCTGGCTCCGGCCTCCACTTCCGGGGTGCGCCCTCCTGCCCCCACAGCCAGAATGACCTCGGACAGGACCGTGGGCATGTAAAGCTGATGGTCGGCGTTCTGCAGGACAACCTGAGCCAGTTCCAGACCGGCCGGCTGACCGTCATAGGTGATGCGGCCCCGGGCTGGTTTTTCCAGACCGCACAAAAGCCTGGCCAGAGTCGTCTTGCCCCGTCCGCTGGGTCCGGTCAGGGCAGTTACTTCTCCGTAAGCCAGAGTCAGGCTCAGGCCTCCGAACAGTTCCGGACCGCCCGGGTAATTGAAATAAAGGTTTTCAATCCTGATCTCTCCGCCCGAATCTGCAGCTTGGTCAGAGCCGTCAGTACCGTTGAATCCGGCTTCTTCTTCCGGAGCCCTTCGCCGGAAACCCGAAGGAGGCGGCAGGCTGGGCTTTTCAGGCACGTCCGGGCTGCGCAGACCGAGCCGGGACCTTCTTTCCTGGTCAGCTAAGTCTTCTATTTGTCCTTCATAAGCCACCGCCCCGTCATCTAAAACCAGAAGTTTCCGGCACAGGCCCTTAAGCCAGTAAGGCCGGTGGTCGGCTACAATCAGGGCCAGACCGTCTTCCCGCAGACGCCAAAGGGCCTTTTTAAGTTCCTCTAAAAACACCGGATCGAGGTTGGCGCTGGGCTCGTCCAAAAGGAGCAGTTTGGGTCTTAAAGCGGTCAGGGCGGCCAGAACGGCCTTTTGTTTCTGGCCCTCGGACAGCTTAAAAACCGATTGGTCCTTTAAGGCCGAAAGACCCAGAGCCGCCAGACGTTCCCGGGCAATTTCGCCGGCCTCCGGCCCGATCACCCCCCGGCAGCGCAGAGTCAGGAGGATCTCCTCGCCGACAGTGCCGGCCAAAAACTGGGCCTCGGAGTTTTGAAGCATCAGTCTGGCCCCCCGGCCCCACTCGGCCACCCCGCCGGCTCCGGCCTCCCGGCCGTCCAGTTCGGCCCGGCCGGCCAGAGCTCCTTTCAGGAAATGGGGCACAAGACCGGCTAAGACGGACAGGAGCGTACTCTTGCCGCTCCCGCTCCGGCCGGCCAGAAGCATTGACTGGCCCTCGTCCAGGGAGAAACTCACGTCCTTCAGAGCCAGTCGGTCGGAATGGGCGTGCCTGTAGGAAAGCGACTCAACCTTAAGCATGGCCGGACCCGCTAAGAAAAAATTCGGCCAAGGCCGACAGGATAATGGCTAAAGCCGCTGTTAGTCCGACCAGGCGGTCATCCGGGGAAAACGGTTCGGCTGAAGACCCGAAGTCGGTATTGACTTCCAGACCTTTCAGCTCCGAGGCCATCGCCAGTTCGTCGGCCGACCGGATGAGCCGGACAATCAGAGGCTGAAAGAAGACCCGCCACCAGGTCAGGGGATGCCTCAGCCAGAAAAGAAAACCGCGCCGCCCCCGGAAGCGGATGCCGACCGCCTCCCGGAGCTGGACCAGATCGTTCAGGATGACCGGGATGAAGCGGATGGTGACCATCAGAGGCAGCCTCAAAAAACCGGGCAGATGCAGCCGGCCCAGAGCCATGGCCAGCTCGGTCAGCTTGGAATTTAAGGCCAGAGGCAGAATTACATTCAAAGACACTCCCAGCCTGATGAAAGGCGAAATGGCCCCAGCCAGAGGCGCCTCCCGCATGGGCGGGAAGATAAAGCCCAAAAGCCAGACGCAGGCCAGTGACAGGGCGCACATAAGGCCCATGAAAGCATAGGCCAGGAGGAGAGTCTTAAATTTCGTCTCCGCTGCGGCGTAAAGAAGGGAAAAGGCCAGCAGAAGAGAAAGGGCCTGGGGATCACCTAAGGCCAGAGAGGAAACCGAGGCCGCCACAGTCAAAAGAAGCCTGGTCTCCGGCCTTAAGATCAGCCGGCCGCCGCCCCGGTATTTATCAATCCTGGATAAGGCCCGCATGTCTTAATTCCCCGGTCATTCTGACTCCCCCAATGAGTCCCAGAAGTATGCCCAGATAGCCGAAAGCCGAAACCGCCACGACCATGGCCAGCAGGCCGGGCTGTTCCCTGACCCCCAGATAGGAGACGCCGATATTAATAAAACGGATGACCAGCTCGCTGACCGCCACCATGGGGACAGCCAGCCACGGCCGCCTGGCCAGACCTCCGCCCGGCAGGGCCAGCAGTTCCACCAGCAGAGTCCCGGCCATAACCCCCGGCAGGGAGATGACATGCTGACCCATTAAAAGAAACGACAAAAGGGCGCCGACCAGATTCGACAAGGTCAAGGTGCCCGTCCTGGGGACCTTGGCCAGTAAGACCACAAGAAGAGCCGACTGGACGGCGCTCTTTAAGATCAGGGTCAGAGGATTCATGCCGCCGCCGGCCAGGGCCAGAATCAGTGAACTGGCCTTGGCCGCAGCGGAAAAGAGGCCGATGGTCACCAGTTCCCGGGTCTGAAAAAAACCCGGCCGGCTGATGACCGCCCCTGTGGCCGGATTATCAGAACTCAAAGCCTACTCCGGCCACCACGTGGAATCCGGGATCCTCGTTATTGTTGTTGGCCCTGGTGTAAGCCTTGTCAAAAATGTTTCTGAAGGAGACCGTGGCGCTCAACTTATGCTCCTCTCCCCATCTTAAGCCCAGATCAACGTTAAAAGTCTGCCAGCCCGGCATATTTTCCGTCACGGCGCCGTAATCAAAGGTGTTCGGATCGCCAGAGCCGTTGTCCTGAAGGTCGGTGCTGTAGTATGACTGCCTGGCCCTGGCGGCCCATTCGGCATAGACATTGGAGTGAAAGACCAGGGTGTTCCCCAAATCCCGGTCAAACTTAATCCCCACCCGGCCGATCCATGGGGCCAAGCCGGTATCGTGAGTCGTATAGGTTACGGTCCGGTCAGGATCAGCCCTGGAAGCCGTAACCGTATCGGTAAATTCCCGGTTAAGGTAGGTCAGCGTAGTGTAAGGCGTAAGGCCCAGAGAATAAATCTCATAGCTGACCCCCAGCTCCAGTCCGTATGTTCTGGCCCGATCGCTGTTGACAAACTGACTGGCCGCAACGCCAGGCAGTTTTCGGGTGGTTATGTAGTTTTTGCTTTTCGAGTAAAAAGCGGCCAGATCCAGGTTTAAGGCCCCGTTGTTATAACGCATGCCTATCTCAAAATTATTGGAAGTCTCGGGCTTGAGATCCGGATTGGGATAAGTGGGATCGCTGGAGCCGTGGACGGTGCCCAGATACAGGTCGTTCAGGGGCGGAAACTTGTATCCCTGGGACCAGGAAGCCCGGAGGGAGATGTTTTGGAAACCCGTGTAGACCAGTCCGACGTTGCCGACCAGCTTGGTGTCGGTCATCTCCCCGGCCGCCGGCAGGCCGGGGTTGTCATTGCCGGTCAGTTTTGATTCCACCCAGGTGTTTCTGAGACCTAAAGTGGCCGTGAAATCGCCCGGCAGGGTCCATTCGTCCTGAACAAACAGCCCTAAGGTGCTCTGCTCGGCTTTATACTTGAAATTCTCCGGCCCCCCCATTTGAATTGTCCCCCCAGCGGCCGTTATTCTGGTGGTCGGAGTACGGTCGTCATCGGCTTTCAAATCATCTTTATTGTAGTCCAGGCCCGCAATGACGTAATGGTCTCCCAGTTTCCAGTCGCTTTGCAAAGAACCGCCGATGCTGTCCTGGTCATTAAAGGTATGGACTCCTGTCAGGATGCCGCCGGCGAATGAATTGTCTAAATAACGATAATTCATTACCTGGATTGTATTATTAAAATCCTTTTTCATATTTTGATAATACATATCAAGCTTTATTTTTTTCAAAAATGAGGTCAGGTCTCTTAACTCAAAGCCTCCGGATACGGATTCCCGATCCCATTGCGGCAGATCGAGTCCGACGGTGGCCGTACTTCGGTAATAAGCGCCCATGGTAAAACTAATAACAGGCGCCGAGTCGCTGGGAATGTGGATGACGCTGCGGTATTTATCGGCCCGGACATAGACGGAGCCTTTGTCCCAGTCATAGCCCAGGCGGCCGGTCAGATAGCTGTTTTTGTAACTTGAATTGGCCAGGCGTCCGCCGGGTGTCTCGCGTTCTCCGGCGTTCAAGACGCTGCCTGAAAAGCGGTAACTGAAGCCTTTGTAGGAGCCGAAGAGGGCGGTCTGGGATTCGACGCTGCGGGTTGAGGAATCGGCGATAACGTTCTGGCTGAAGCCGACCGGCTTGTCGCCGCCTTTTTTGGTAATGATGTTGATGACTCCGGCAATGGCCTCGGAACCGTAGAGGACCGAAGCCGGACCTTTGATGACCTCTATACGCTCAATCTGGCTGGTGTCCACCAAAATCGCCGGTCCGCTCATGCTCTTCTGCTCCGATACCTTGACTCCGTCGATTAAGATGAGACTCCTGGTGGGGCTCTCGCCCCGGATCATGACCCTTTTGCCGCCCGGCATGCCACCGTCCATGATGACCACCCCCGGCACATCGGCCAGAAATTCGGCCACATTCGTCTGGGGCTGCCACTCAAGATCCTCTTCCGTCTTGACCCCCACGGTCATGGGAATTACGAACAAATCCCTCTCGGTCCGGGTAGAGGTGACGGTGACCTCCCGGGTTTCGATTTCCTGAGCCTCTGCCTGCCCTGGCAAGGCTCCCGGCCAGGATAAAAGAGCCGCCAGCGGAAGCAGGACGGCTGCACGGATTGCTTTTCTCATCAGTTATTCTCCTTGAAATTGATAGTCATTCTCCTTGAAATTGATGCCCGGACCCGTAAAGAGCCTTAACATTCGCCGGTTTTTCCGGTCCGTCCGTTCCTGGCAGACGGGCGGACCGAATTCGGTTTTCCGGCTGAAATCTCCGATGCAGACAAGTAAAGCCTGCGGCATTAATTCAGACCGCCTGACCTTTGGCCATGGCTTCCGAGGCGGTGACAACCATAGCCTGAGTCAGATTGACCCCCCAGAAGCGGCCGGCCTCGGTCAGTTCCAGACAATCCCCGCTTTGCTCTAAAAGTCCGGCTTCCTGCCAATTTTCGGCTAAAAGAAGAACAGGGCTTAAATCGCTCCCCATAAAGGGGGGCAGGCTCCTTAAGTCCAGACGGCCCAGTTCCAGCTGGCTGACTATTAATCCGGTGAGAGCTTCGCCGCCCGAAGGCAGGGTCAGAAAGTCCGGGGCGAAGAGGCCTTTTCCGGCCGCCTCAATGTAAGCCCGGACTTCCGGCAGCCGGTAGGAAGCATGATTATCAATAAAGCCGCCCGCCCCGGCTCCCAGGGCCAGGCAGTCTTTCCGGCTTTTGGCCCAGGGATTGTAAATGTTGCGTTCCCTGGTGTCCCGGGCGTAGTGACTCAGGGACAGCCGCCGCCATTTCCGGTCAGCCATAAACCCGGCCGCCGCCAGATAATAGTCGGCCTGCCCGGCTAAAGGAGCCGGAGCGGGCAGCCGGCCGCCCTCCACCGCCCGCTCCAGCGCTCCGCCTGGAAAGGTGTTCAGCTGGTACGTATCCAGTCCGTCAACCCCGATTTGGCAGGCCGTCTCCAGGTCGGCCAGAAACATGGGTATGCTCTGGCCCGGCAGGCCGTAGATGAGATCTATGACCACTACGGCCTTCTGGCGCCTGATGAGATTATTCAGAAAGGAAATCGCCTCATGACCCCGGCTGTGGCGACCCAGACTCTTTCTGACTTCAGTCGAAAAGCTTTGAACCCCCAGGGAAAAACGGTTGAAACCGGCCCTTAAAAAGCCGTCCGCCCGGTCACGGCTGAGATCGGAGACCCGGCCCTCCAGAGTTATCTCGGCGTCATTGGCCAAATCGAAGGTTCTGGCGACAGCCTCAGTCAGACGGGCCAGCTGTCCGGGCTCCAGAACGGTCGGCGTCCCGCCGCCGAAATAAACCGCTCTGACCGGTCCCGGTTTGGCCGGGAAAACAGTTCCGTAGTGCTCCATTTCGGCCTCCAGAGCCGAGACGTACCGGTCCACCAGATCCTTATCCGGGTTCTGGCCGGCAAACCCGCAGTACAGGCACCGGTTAAGACAAAACGGCAAATGGAGGTAGACAGCCATAGGACCCGGATTAAAAGCTGCCAGGAGACGCTCGTAGCTCTCCCGGACCTCCGGACCGCTTAGAGTCCGGCCTGAGGTGCCGGCATGGATTGCGAACTTGCTGGCAAAAGCCTGTCCCGGCCGAACCCCGACTTTGGCCAGAAACCGCTCCGGTCCTTCCGGTTCCGGCCTGGCCTGATTCGGCGCCGTCTGTCCCATGACCCGCGCCGCTGAGTTTTCCCGGCCTCCGGCATCATTGCCGTCAGTATCAGTGACATAGGCGGCCGCAGCAGCCTCACGGGCATTTTCCGTCATAACCATATAAAACTCTCCGAAACTGAAGGCCGGACCGGCCGTCTACTTAATCCTGAAGGCTATGGGCACTACCAAAGAGTCTGGCCCCCCGGCTCTGCCCGGCCAGCGGGAGCTGACCCTGTCCATGGTGGTCAGAGCCGCCTGACCCAGAACGGCCGGATAGTCGCCGATCAGGCTAACGGCCGTAATCTGCCCGCCGGAACCGAAGCGGACTCTGACTCTGACCGTGCCGGTGACGTTATCCCTTCGGGCTTCGTGGGGATAAAACTTGCTTCTCTCAACCAGCCTCAGAAATTCCGACACAAACCGGCGGCTTTCGTCCGGATCGCCCCCGGGGGCTGCCTGGCCGTCCTGGCCGCCTTTAGCTTCCTGAACCGGCGGAGCGGCTGCAGTAACGACCGGTTTAGGGTTAGATTTGGGCTTAGCCTTGGGTTGCACTTTAGCCTTAACCGGCTTAACCGCCGGTTCGGGGACCGGCTCGGGCTCATGGACCGGTTCCGGCTCAGATTCAGGTTCAGGAAAAATTTCCGGTTCCGGTTCTACCGAAGGCGCTGGTTCCGGCGCAGGGACCGGCTCGGGCGGCGGTTCTTCCCACAGTTCTACGGTCACGGGCGTTTGATCCAAAATGACCGGAGCCTGATCCCCGCCCTGCCCGGGCGGATGGGCAAACAGCCAGAAGGTCAGAGCCGCTGCCAACCCCAAACTGATGAGGTTGCTGAGCCTCCTGGCCTCCGGGTAACGGTCGCCGGCCTGAAACCGGCCGGCCGGTTCCGGACGGCCGTATGGAAAAAAAGTTGGCGCTTTTGTCGTTCCTGGCTGAGACAAGCATTCTCCGTTCGCAGCGGCCGGCCGTTTTTCCGGCTGCTGCGCCAAAAGTTACAGGTGAAAATTATTTTCTGACTCCTGCGCCCGCCCCAGCCCCGGCAGCAGTCTGTCCGGACCAAAAACCAGGGGCAGCTTAACTCCCGGAAAAATTTTGGGGGGTCATTTTAACTTAACCCGGCTGTCCGGACCCCGGTCACGGAGCCGCCGGAGCCGAAACTCCCGAAGTCCCGGCTGCGATGCCGGGCTGCCGGCCGGCGGCATCCTCATCCCCGTCCCGGCTCAGGCCCTTGGCATTGATCATGAAACGTTCCCGGTGAAGGCTTTTGGCCTCATCCAGAACACCTAAAAAGGCCCCGAACGGCGCGTCCTTATCGACGTTAAAATAGATTGGCGCCTCGGCCGGATGATTTTCAAGGATGCTTTTAAGTTCCGCCGTATTAATGGGATCAGGGCCATGGAATATCATTCCTCCGGCGTTAACCGTAATGGTCAGGGAGCGGTCGTCAGCCTTGGCAGCGGCGGCGTTTTTAGCCTCCGACAGGCGGACGTCCATGGCCGGAACAGCAAAACTGGCAGCCAGAATAAAAAAAGCCAGCAACAGGAAGACCACATCAATTAAGGAGGTCATGTCGAGAGAATCGTCGTCCGACCAGGGGTCGGACAAGGGTGAATCAAGATTCATGCATTGGCCGCCCTTTCGTAATGGCTGTCCTGCTGGCCTGGCAGTTCAGCCTCAGGTTCGGACTCCGGAGACATGGAGTCCAAAAAACGGTAGCCGTACTCAATGGCCGCCAGGTGGAAGCCCTTTAGCCTTAATCTGAAAAGATTGCAGGCAATCAGGGCCGGGATAGCCAGAGTCAGACCCATGATGGTGGTCAGGATGGCCTCCCAGATACCGGCCGCCAGAATAGCCGAAGTATTCAGGGAACTGGACACGGCCAGAGTCCTGAAGACACCCGAAAGTCCCAGGAGAGTGCCCAGAAGGCCCAGCATAGGCGAAATAAGAGCAATGATCCTGAGGACCGACAGATCTCTTTGCGTCCTGGAGAAATGCAGATGGAACAGATAAGCCACTTCGGCTTTTAAGTCATTGGAATGGCGGCCGTGAGTCTTTAAGACATCGCCTATGATGCCGATGACCGGGTTATTGGCGTAGCGGCTCAAAAGGCTCTCCGTCAGCCCGGGGGACATGGTCATGGTTCCGGCCGCTTTTTTGAAATCCCTGGAGGTCAGAAATAAAAAAATCCAGTTCCGCAAAATGATAATCAGGCCGATCACGGCCAGAGCGGCCAAAGCCACCCCGGCCGGACCGATCAGCATATAGATGTGTCGGATTGTTTGGCCGCTGCTCATGAAATCCTCACCGAACCGTGATTTTGGATGTCGACATAACCCAGGAAACATTGAGGCTTAATCTTCAGTTTAAAGGCAACAAACTAATTCTTTGACGAATAACGGATAAGTCGGCAATAAATTAACATCACAAAAACAGATAATAAATGGATATCAATAAAATGTCAATGGTATTTCAAGATTTTTTTAGTGGGTTACGGCTTAAATACAAAGAAAAAAATAATTAATCGGCAATAAATTAATATATTGACAAATTTTAGAAAATTAACCTTTCAACTGTCAATATATTACCTTAACAAAATGCCTGTCTTTAGTAGCCGTTCAGGCCCTTATTAACTGCCACTTATAGCGCCATGACTGCGTGCCGATCCTAAATCTCACCAGACCGCAACTATTCAGACGGCACTGGCATATATCTGCATAGAAAAGCAATTTATTTTCTGAATTATGTTAAATGCAAAATTATATATTGGACTTCTGTCTATAACATTTATGTATTGGATACAATAAAAACCATTAGGCCTGGGCAAAATGGTTTGGTGAATGAGTATCTGTACGAATTGCTTTTTATGCGGCAATATCTACATCGTTATCTTCAGCCTCTGCAAATGACGGCAAATTGCCGCCAAACACCGACTGAAAAGCATCCATAGGATTTGCATTGCTTTTATTGCAGGAAATGAGACAGCTGCGAATCAGGCAAAATATTTCGGCCCCTTCTTTGCTCCTGAAACATCCGGAGACCTTTTGCTGGACTTTGGCCATCCTCAGGTTTCTCTCCGCCATATTATTGGCGAAAGGAACATCTTCTCCTGTCATGAACCGCAGAACTTCCGGCCCAAAGTCCCTTAAAATCTCAATGAGATTTCCGGCCGGTGTTTTTCCTGCCCGGCCTCTTGTTCCGTTTTTGACACTTGTGCAGGGACTTTCTGCCTCCGCCAGTAGGATTATTCTGCGATAGTCGGTTAGGGCCTTATTTTGGCCAGCTTCATCCAATGCTCCGCCTGCCTCTGGAACCGAATCGTTTAACTTAAACAGAAATTCCCTCATCGTCTCCGGCCGCTTATGCCTTCACTGTCCTCAGCGCGAAGAAGCTCCCGGAAGATGTGAGCGGTACAAAGACTGTGTTCGCAGTCAGTGCAGGTGCAATATGGTTTCCAATGGCCATGGCATGCAACAGAATCTTCATCCGGCCAGGCGATTATTCCCGTATCATCCATCGCCTCAACACCTCTTTTTTCGTAGGGCATATGCAGGCCAACTTCAGGGTCTGCTGCCAGATGGATCCAATTAAACGGGCCTTTGATCCCTGTCTCATCAAGTTGAACTGCCTTTGAGTTTCTAAGCTTATCCCGCGCCCACGGCCTAAACTTCTCAAGGAGGATTTCGTAGGCTTCCTTCCTGAACATGAGCTACGCCGGGGATCAGGTCGCGGGTAACGATTCCAACGGCAATGCCAACTCCACCACCATCCAGAACGAAATTACCGCCGCCCTGGCCGTCCTGCTCGGCCAGGCCACGCTGCAGCTGCTCCGGAAAAATCTGAACATCAAGCCGACCCTGGCAATCAGGCCCGGCTGTCAGTTCAACGTGGCGGTCACCAGGGATGCGGCTTTCGGGGGGCGTATGGCGGGAAACTTTACAGAAAAACCTTGTACGAAATGTTGAGGGCCTTCCCGATGCGCTTGGCCATTTCCAAGGTGATGGGACGAACACCTTTTTCCATTTCTGAAATATGGTGCTGCCTGATTCCCAACTTGTCGGCCATTTGCTTCTGGGTAATGCCCTCACGAGCCCGAAGTCCCTTGATCATACCCCCGGGATGAGTATCGGAAAACACTTCCTCGGCCGTATACAGCTCATCGCCCTCATTGTTAACCGGCCGTATTTCGTGGCCGGCCAAAGCCAGTACCCCCTTAAGGGCCTCGGCCACCAACTTCGATTCAGGGACAGGCACAACCAGGGAGATATTTATTTCAACTGATTCGCCGGTAGTCTTCATTCTCATGTGTGCCGACACAGCGCACCTCCAAAATTCGCATGATGTTGTCCACGACCAGCCATACCGCGATGTAGACAGTCCGCTCCTTGTTCAAATGACAATGAACGCATATCAACATTTTTGCCCTGGCCTTTACCGGGCCGTAATACGGCCAGTTCCGGCGTTCGGGGCCTTCCTCCTCAAGTTCGCGCCGCAGCAAGTTCAGAGCGGACTTGATGGTTTCAGGGAGTTTTTCTTTTTGTTTCTCAGCCTTGCCGGAGAAAGACAGCTGCCATGGTCCGCTTTCTTGTTTTGCCATATTTTTTGATGTCGGTCCGCACCCCACAATGATAATTCTATTATACCTGACACAGGTATATTGTCAAGAAGGCGGCGGTATGCCGCCAACTAAGCAATACGGTCACCTCAGTCGCCAAAAACAAACAGCAAGGAGGCTGGGCCTGGCGCTGGGTATTGCTCACGCCCATCGGCCTCTGGCGGCTGGCCTGTTCGACTATCACCCGGACCTGGGACACCCCTGTTCCAGATTCAGGACCATGCCTTTTTCTGTCCCTGGAAGCTCTCCGAGTGGTCCAGCCGATTCGCCCCGGGCATGAGGAAGCAGGTCGCTACGTCGATCAAGCCTGTCTGGCGTGTATCGGCCTGCCGCTCTTGGGCTTCATTCTCTGCATGGCTGGCCAGCATGGGCTCAAAGGCCGTGACGACCTCCACGGCTCCGTCCGCTGGGCTGCCTTCTAAGACATCAAGGCGCTGAACTGCCTAAAAGGCGAGAGCGTCTGCACCGGCGGCTTCTGGGAGCCGAAAAAGCGCATCCTCTATTACCTCCGGCACAACACGCCGGAGCATGTCCTCTGTTTCGCCCCGACCCGGAGCGGCAAAGGGGGGCTGGTCCTGCCCGCGCTCCTGTCCTAGCCGCCCAGTTCCCCGGTCCTTGGCATAAAGAGGGAAAACTTCGCTCTGACCGTCGGGCATCTCAAAAGCCAAGGCCGCAAGGTTTTGCGCTTCGATCCTTCGGATTCGGATGGAACATCGTCGGCTTTCAATCCCCTGGCCAAAGTCCGCCTCGATTCGGCCATGAGCATCCCCGGCGGACAGCCTGCCACGTGCGTATCGCCTATGCGCCCAACCTTCCGGAGACCGCTGAATACCTGCCGAAAATGGTCGGAACCACCACCGTGTTGGATAAAAAAATCTCCATCTCCGGCAGGGCCAAAGGCGGCAAGTCCCGCTCTACCTCCATCTCCGAAACCTCCCGGCCGATACTGACGCCTGACGAATGCATGCGCCTGCCGGGCCTTTCAAAAGAAACGGCCGACAACGCCGTACCCGGCGACATGCTCATTTTCACGATGGCAATCCACCGAACTACGGTCGGCAGATTCTATTTTTTCTGGACCCGGTGTTTTCCGCTCGGGCCAAAGTCAAAGTCCCCGGCGTGGCTAACGGTTATTCCCGTGGCCTGTCCGATCCCCTTCATTTCCCCAGGCCGCTCACTGACGGCCAGAGCCAGGAAGTTATTCCGGCCCCGCTGGCCTAAGAGGCAGTAACCCATTCAGAAGGGTGCTTGCTCTATTAGTATCAAAACTTTTTCGATGCTTGAAATAGCTTTGAGCCTGGTTGCCATCAGCGCCCTGCTCGGCCTGGCTTTGTGGGAGCCTGCGGATCAACCTGACCTCGTCCCTGCCCAGAGGAATTTATCGGCAGGTGGACACGCCTCCGCCGACCTGGTGACTTTTTGCCTGGAGTCAAACAATCCCCTCTGCGTCCTGGCCCACGAACGCGGCTACCTGCTGACCGGCTCCTGTCCCTCCTGGCTCCAGCCTCTTCTTAAAAAACTGGTGGGCCTGTCCGGTGATCTGCTGGAGATCACCACGGTCGGGCTGACGCTGAATGGTCGTCGGCTTCCAGGCACGGCAAGGCCGGAACGTGACCGCTCCGGCCGCAACATTCCACCGTCGCTTCGTTAAAGCGGTCCCATTCCCGAGGGCTTGGCCTTGGTGCTCTCCCAGGACCACCACGGCAGCTTCGGCAGCCGTCATTTCGGGTTGGTATCGCTGGATTCCATTCAAGTGGTTCAGTCGGTCCGGCTTTGGGATAAAGAGACGGAGGCCGTGGAAGGGACGCTCTTACCGCCCGATATCTCCAAGCAAAAGGCGATGGTCAATATTGAGCGCCTGCGCCAGCCTTTTGGCCGTCTGTTTGCCGATGCTCCGGTGACCATTTTCCATTTCGGAAATATGACGGCGCGGAATGCCGGTGAGTTTAGCCAGTTCCGCCTGGGTCAAGTCTTCGCGATAACGCGCCCCCTGGAGAAGCGTACCAGGACTGCGCTGGGGAAAGACTTCCTCCGGGCTCAAGGTAACTTCGAGCTGGCATCCGTGCTCACGCAAATACTTCTTCATGGCCCCGGCGATATCCGCCGGGCAGATGACCTTGAAAATATCAATAGGGGGCTTTTTCGTGGGTTCCAACATATTGCACCTCCACCAGACGTATGTCCCCGTCTTCTTCCGACCACACGGCCACATACGTCGGACGACCTTTTTTCAGATGGCAGTGATGATCCTTGTCGGTCAGCTTACTGTAATTGGGCCAGTCGCCCCGTACCGGGCCGTTCAACTCTATATCCGCGATTAGGATCCAGGGCCTTTAGTACCCTAAAATCCCGGACTTTTTTAACCTACTTTTATGCATAAACTGGAATAATACATAAATACAAAAGAGATTTGATAGTTGACAAATGACGATTTGTAGGTTAAAAAATTTTAACCTACAAATTGATAATATGACATTAATTTTTGCGGTTATACAAATACACATATTTCTATGAAAAGAGCCAAAGTTTCAGGATTATTGGATTCAATGTCTTTAGGTCATTAACAAAACAGCAAAATAAATTTTTTAATTTAAAGTGTTTGGTATCCCGGTACCACGCAAAAATTTTAAGCTGTAGGTTAAAAATTTACCGGGAATTTAGGTTAGTACCGCTTAAGGCAGATTGCGAGCTTGTTTGCCGACTTTGGAGCTGTAACGGACTGTCCACTTCATAATCTCATTATTAACCTGGCGGATAATTATGATAGATCTAATACTCCTTATTATTTACATACGATCACGGTATAATAATTTTATATCCATATTACAAATAGACTATAGAAGCTGCATAAATCTTTGAGTCTGCTAAAGACTGAAGAAACAAAGGATAAACTCTTTTATCAAAATTATCCGCCGGGCTAGTATGTACCAATTTTAGGTACATATCAACCGCTTTCATTTTTTTCGAACTGGCCTTAAAACGCCAGGGAAGGAACACGGCCATGACCGACAAGATTGAAAAAACCGCCGCCGTTGAAGCTTAAACCCGCCTCTGGCAGTTAAACCGGAACCACCGACCCAGGGAGTGGATTCCTGTCAAATGATGCGCACACGCTGGAGAAGTTGACCTGCTTACGCGACACAGACGACTGCCGTCTATCTGCTGAACCACGATGTCCTCAACTATGACCTTAGCTTGGATGCGGTGGGAATATTCTGGGAGTGTGGATTGATTAGGTGACAGTTTCACAGGGATGGCTTACATCCCCAAACTTCAGACGCTCTTGACCACTCCCCGCGAATGCAAGTCCTGGCTTGAGCACGGCACTGAAACCACCGGCGCGGCCTTGATGATCGGACACCATGATTGGCGGAAGACGGCTAAAAACCCCCAGAACAAGTGCATCGACATTATATAAAGTCAAAAAAAACAAGCTGCGCTATCAATCGCCGGTCCTTATGTAGCCGATCACCGCAATAGCAAATTTTATGCCAATCCTGATTTAAATTTATCATAAGAGTGAAATTTTTAATAGTTCAATTAATAAAATGTGAAAACTATTTTATTCAATAATAATTTGGATTTAGAGACAAATTGAATATTAAATTATTGCCCCGGCGGATAATTTTGATACAAACAAATCATCATAAGGTAAAATTAATGAAAAAATAGATTATCATAATTATCCGCCTGGGTAATATAAGTACCGGAAGGCAATAGATGGCTAGTCGCGTAACACAATTTCCCAACAAAATAAGTGGGATCTGAGATAATCTGCAAAAAACATACCACTTGACAAACTGCTTTAACCAACGCAAAAAATTGTGCCAACTACTACAGAGGCCAATTTCTTGATAAATTATTGCTTCCTTAATATGTATAGCTCCTCACGTAATCGCTATACACATATTAATCCAATTGGAAAGGCCAACCTTTACAGGATTAGGCAGAAACTATAGTTTATCTTATTAGCCATACCTATACTGCAAATAGATTAAAGATGATAGGAATCAAGGTAACTAATGCAAAAAAAATAAATTTCTTGGGGAAACGTAAAAGTTATTTATTTCCAGCTCCTTAGTTTCATATTACCCCGGCGGAAAATTTTGATACAAACAAATCATCATAAGCTAAAATCAATGAAGAAATACATTATCATAATTATCAGCAGGGGTAATAGTAGAACCGCAAAAGCATACAGTATCTACGCCTCTACGTCTTCACCTTCACCTTCTGTATCTACTGGCATAGGTAATGGGTCAAGTTTGAGTCTATCCGCAAGTTTATTATATGCATTGATGTATAACTTAACAAACGTATCGGCATCTTCTTTATTTTTTGTGAGCCAAAAATCGTACAATGGCTGCACCCCTACAATTTGCACTACATACTTATACCATTGTTTAAATTGTTTTCTGTCATTATTTTTATAGTAACATGATGTTTCAATCCACTCATTAAAGCATACCTCATAAGGGAAATCTTTTCCATGCAAAGAGCATAAAAACGCTGAGTAACTATTTTTGTCTTTAAGCAATCGGAATAACCCTTCTTCAACTACAATAGGGAGTATGACAACATTTTTACATTCTTCAATCAGTGCTTTATGTTTATCATAGCCAGCCAGTGTTGGCACATCTGCATCCAGCATTATAAGACTATCACGGACCTTAAACGCGTTTTTTTCGAGGAGTGTAACATAGTTCGTCCAGCCAAAATTTATCTCTTGAAAATCAAAAAATTCTCCAGTATTATCTATATATTTCGCCAAGACATACTTCAAAAAGCCGCTGGCAACGGCGTCTTCACAATACACTCTCATCTGTGGATCGGACATGGTAGGCTTAAAATCCATATTATCCAAGCATCTCCTCAATTCCCTTGCGCTACCAATATTTCTAGCATTAACCTGACCAATTTTACTTGAGTCAGGCTCTAAGTATACTATTGTATACTTATATGAATTAGCTTTAGACTTTAGGCCTATAATCCGCTTTTTTCCCTCCAAGTGAATATCGTTCAATTCTTGTAATACAATAGGCGAATGAGTCGTAAAGACTACTTGAACCCTATAATTTTTAGCCTCGGCTCGCAAATATTTTACTAACTCTTTTTGTGAACGGGGATATACTGCCGCATCAAGTTCATCAATGAGCAGAAGACCACCTCTATAGCAGTTTGCATTTTTTTGATCGTAAAGACGTTTGAAAGAAAGCATAGCAAGAATAATACGGGAAATATTACCCTCGCCTGCTGAATTAGTCTTTATATCGTGCTTGCCATCTGTAACACCTGCAAACTTCAATTTGGCTGTTTTCTCCTCTACCCCAAACACCGGTTGGATATTCTCTGTTGCAGGCGCAGTCGCCTCGTCCGCTTGAATACGCAATATTTTTCTGTACCAATTCATACAATACTCGTGTTCCTTCTGTGTCAATTGCACATCAAGCGGTATTGTTCGTCCAACGGTCTCACCAATGGGAAAAAGTCTGCTCAAGCTCAAATAGTATACTGGCACTTGAACGTATCCGCCACCAGTTTCGCGTTTTTTATCCTCGGCGTTCCATATACGCAGTTTGCCAGTTCTCCGTTCACGAACAATGGTCTCAGATGTAAAGTAGGACTTGGACTCGCCTTTGTAGATGTAGACACTATTATACAAATGTACCGTCCATCTGTGTTCACCTGCTTGCTCTCTGTCCGAAAACTTAAACTTTTCGCTAAACTGTGACTTAAAGTCATAGCCGTCAATAGTTTTGCACCCAAATAAAGGGTGGTCTTTCTGTGAAATTGTAAAGGGCTGCCCGATTAATCCAAGCACAGTGGTTTTCTGCGTGGCGTTCCTCCCTGCTATAGCCGTAATGTATTTTCCGAGCTTAAAAGATGTATTATTAAAAGCCCTAAACTTCTCAATCTGAACCTCTTTAATAATCACTTTACACCCGCTCAGTTACGCATATTTAGACCAAAAATGTCATTGCATATATCATCGTATGATGGATAGAATTTGGAGTCGCTGCAAACAATAATCTCCGATGCCTTGCCCTTATTAGCAGCACTGTACGTCAGGTCAATCCGCCGTATTTCCATATGTTGATACAGCGCCCGAATTTCAGGAACATCGTCATAAGTCAACATCCACGGACACGCTACATTATTGAGTATGCGGTCAGCAATGCGGACGTGGTCGCCGTGTGACAGGGCGTTTTTATATAATTTATTCGCCTTGTTGAAGTACGGTGGGTCGAAGTAAATAAACGCTTCGTCAGCAAACTGCGGCACATACGAATCCACCAGACGGATAATATCTTGGTTATACACCTTGATAGCGTTGCGCCTTTTTGAAACATCGTTAACTCGCTCTATAATTGCGGTTTTATTAAAACGCACGTCAAGTTTCCAATCACCCTCTTGAGCAAACCCGCCTATCGGGCCTCCGGTTATAATTCCGGACCGATTAACTCTATTCAGAAAAAGTGCGGCGAAAGCCAACTCCACGCTATACCCACGAGAGTAACCGATGTAAATAGCTCGTTGCCGCTGCCACTCATCAATAGTAACAGGCGTTTTATCAATTAGCCTTATTAATTCAGACGGCTCACGTTTAATGGCTCGCCAAACCGAGTAGACCGCCTTATCGTAATCGTTAATCACAATCCTTTCGACGGTTCCATCTAACAATAACGACAAAGCAACGCCTGCGCCGCCCGCGAATGGTTCTATGTATGTCGCGCCCTCGCGCCCGGAATTCTTTATCAAGAGTTTAACCAGCGGCACCAGTTTGCTCTTACCGCCGGGGTATCTTAAAGGTGAGTAAAAACGCATTACGCATTACATCCTTTATTCAAGCTTACATACCTCTCCATCAACATCGTCACGCAATCCACCTCTGTCGTCTTGCCAACGGTGAAGCCATACAACTTCATAACTGCCTTGCCGTTGGCTTGGTGCGCCATACGGAGTTCCGTTGGCAATACACCATTCAGCCACAAGCAATACCTCTTTCCATTATTTATAAACTCGCTTGACCCTACATACTGGCGGACAAAAGGCTCCACTTCCGGGTGTCGTAATTCTAAATTGTTTTCAAGATCGCAGTTATTCTTAAAAACAGCAATGGAGTCGCTTCAGGCTATAATACTCACTTTTATCTCAGAAAAGTTAGCTATGACTGGCTATTTCATGGATAATCACAACTGTGATAAATAATTTTATTTCTGCATTATTGATTTTAATTACTGCTGTCTTAAAAGCGACTTAGAATAACAACAGTTCCACTCGTTCGGTTTCAGACAATATTAGAAACCCTCCTCCTCAGGTTTGCTACCTTGCATGAAACGAGGATATCCAGAATGCACTTTGCCACGCAACTCAATAAATATATCGCTTGTGGCGATAAAATAGCCATTAAAATGCGTGAAACTCTTCCAGAGAAGTTCACCGTTTTCGTCAGGCTCAAATAACAGCTTGCCTTTCACTTAAGCTATGAGAATCAAACATCACGCAATGCACGGCTAGCTTTGCATTTCGCCTCGTTACTCAAAGTGAAAGTGCGGTAAGCAAAGTTTATCTTTACCCAACCGGCTCCGCATAAATCACCCTATAAAATAGGTACTTTCTCTCCCTGTATTATTGAGTTGTATATACAAAAGCACATTCTATTCGCCTACCATGTATACTTATATATATTGTGTCGCTATTTTATACAACGTGGCAACATAATCCAAACGTCCCTCAATGTCGTTGTCCGCGAAAACTGCTTCCGTATTGTTCTGCTGTTCAGGTGAACTTAACGACAAGCCCTAAAACGGCGGATTGCCAAGTATGTACGACAATTCCAACTTAGGCACAATGCCCTCCCAGTCAAGCCGCAGAAAGTTGCTGTGAACAATAAGTTGAACTTTACGTCAGCAACAGGTGAGCGCAATACTGCCCAAACTGCTCCGATAGGCGCAGGTTCATTTAGTGGTCAATAAACTACTTCCCATCTGCGCGATTTGGCACGGGAATTCTCCGTACTCAATGCCGTAAAACTTCGTCACGTTCACTTTCAAAAGTGCCGACACATCAAGTAACATTTGGTTCGATGAAAATCGCATTTTAGGACATCAAACCCCAACTTCCGAAGTTCGCGGTATGTGATGATGAGGAACGTTTCCACAGCCGTAGGCAAGGTCGAGGAATCGCCAGTTTACAGTGAATCAGACAACATTTTATATTTATAGGTATTTTTGATACCCATATGTTCTGATGGCGAGCCGCTACTAATGGTCTTATTCATGACCCGAGGACGAAACTCTGACCTCATGACACAGTTTGCGAAGGCATCAAATAGAATCCTCAATGTCAATAACTTACTGATTACAAATTATAGTTCTCCATCTCAGTAAAATCAATAACATTTTTTATTTTGGCTCCAAAAAGCTTTTCTCATTTTGCTCTTCTGTAGCCGCTGATCGGATGAGTCTGGGGCTTTTGGGGCTAGCTCTTTCAGGACCTTTTATTTGGCCAGAAATAAGGCCACTTTATCTAAATCTTCTTTCAGAGCCAAAATGGCCGCCGCCCGATGAGAGAGGCTGTTTTTTTCCGGTCCGGTAAGCTGGGCTAAGGTTTTACCTTTAGGCGGAAAAATGAAAATGGGATCATAGCCAAAGCCCTGATCGCCTATTTGCTCCCAAGCTATTTCCCCGTCCAGCCGACCGGTCCAGCAGAGATCCGGCCCCTCAGGCTTGGCCAAAACCAGAACGACCTCAAAATAGGCCCGCCGGTCGGAGATATTCCCCATTTCGGCCAGCAGGGCTGAATTTCTGGCCTCATCGCTTAAGCCCTCCCTTCCGTACCGGGCCGAATTGACTCCCGGCCGACCGCCTAAAGCCGTAACACGAAGACCGGAATCGTCGGCTAAGGCCGGGAAACCGGCAGCGTCGGCATAGTAATGGGCTTTTATCCGGGCATTGGCCAAAAAATCATGGCCCCACTCCTGAGGCTCCGGTATTTTCGGCTCTACTTCAGACAGGGTGATTAAGGAAAGGCCTAAAGGCGTAAGGAGAGCCAGAAGTTCCCTGGCTTTGCCTTTATTGTGGGTAGCAATCAGAAGAGAGGCCATAGACAGACGCTTTCAAACTTAATAATCAGCCAGATAGTCAAACAGCCGGCGGTCAATTTCATCCTGAGCCTGAGCCCTGGCGTCCATCGGCCCTTCGATGGCCTCATATTCATCGCCTAATTTAGTATCTTCCCGGCCTCGGCCTACTTCGCCGACTTTAAAGACAAAACTGGCCGACGTATATTCGCCCATATCGTCATAGCCGCCGCCTAATCTCTGGCGGACAACTCCCGGCGGCATCTGGAAAGTGCCGGTCTCTCTGTCGGCTAAGAACTCCTTCATAAAATCAATGAAAATAGGGGCCGCCGTCCGTCCGCCCTGCTCTCCGCCGCCCAAAGAGACCCGGGTTTCCCGGCCGACCCAGACTCCGCACGTATATTCCGGAGTAAAGCCGACAAAAAGGGCGTCGGCCTGGGAGTTGGTGGTGCCGGTTTTGCCGCCGACCGGAACCTTCAAAGCTCCTGCCACTCTGGCCGCCGTACCCCGGCTGGCTACTGCCTGGAGCATATCGACCATTATGTAAGCTGTCTGGGGCGAGATGGCCTCGGTCAGGTACGGTTTAAAATCCATGATAGTCCGGCCCCAGCGATCCTCGACCCTGGAAATGAAGGTCGGCCAGGCCCAGGAGCCCAGATTCGGAAAAGTCGTATAGGCCTTGGTCAGGTCCAGTAAAGTCACTTCCGAAGCGCCCAAGGCCAGGGACAGAGTCGGTGAAAGCTGGGAGGTTATGCCCATGCGGTGAGCGTATTCGGCCACAGTCGGCGGGCCGATGGACTCGCAGACCTTGACCGCGACCACGTTAACCGATCTTTTTATGGCATCAAAAATGGTCATAGCTCCGCTGTGGCCGCCGCCGTAGTTTTTAGGCCGCCATATTTTGCCCGGACCGTCTGGGTAACTGATGGGCACATCATAGACGACTGAGGCCTCGGTATAGCCGTGGTCCAGCGCAGCCGTATAAACAAAAGGCTTAAAGGAGCTGCCGGGCTGCCTTAAGGCTAAGACAGCCCGGTTAAAATCGCTGTTCCCGATGCCGTCCAGGCCGAAATCCCGGCCTCCGACCATAGCCAGAACCCGTCCGGTCTTATTCTCCATCAGAACTAAGGCCCCCTGGATCTCCGGCGGCGGTGCCGGACCTAAACTCCACACTCCGTTCCGGGGATCCTGGCCCAAGGCTCTGACCATGACCAGATCATTCAGCTGAAAGACATCGCCTATTTTTCGGCGGCCTAAAATCCAGTCCAAAGACTTGGCAGGCAAGAATCCGGTCTCATCGCCTATGGAAATCCATAATCCGGGCTCTTCCCCTGTCTCAATCTTAGTCACCAGGCCGGCCGGTTCCTGATTGACAAGCAGGGCCCGGTTGGCCAGACTGGCCCGGGCTCTCCTCATGTAGTCAATGGCTTCCCGTTTCGTTAGACGCCTGACCAGAGGACTCATCCTCTGGCGTTTGGCTAAATTGTCCAGGCCCTGGCGCACGGCCGCTTCGGCCTGGGCCTGAGCCTTTAAATCCAAGGTTGAGTAAATCCGGAGACCCTCGTTTAAGACCGTGTCCGCCCCTAAGTGATCGCTCATCTGGAGCCGGACGACCTCGGCGAACTGAGGAGCCACCTGACGGTAGAGATTGGGTTTCCGGGCTAAAAACTTTAAGGGGGTATTCAAAGCCGACCGGGCCTGTTCCTGGGTAATAAAGCCGACCGTCAGCATCCGGTTTAAGACGTATCTTTGCCGGTCAATGCTCTGCTCGGTGCCGAGATGGGCCTGAAGACGGCCCGGAGCCTGAGCCAGACCGGCCAGCATAGCCGCCTCGCCTAAGGTAACGTCTCTTAAAGTCTTATTAAAATAGAGTCTGGCCGCCGATTCTACTCCGTAAGCCCCGCGTCCCAGATAAATCCGGTTAAGGTAGAGATACAAAATCTCGTCTTTAGTCAGGATCCGCTCGGCCCGCCAGGCTAATATCATCTCCTTGAGCTTGCGGTCATAAGTCCTTTCATTGGTCAGAAGAAAGGTCCTGATCATCTGCTGGGTAATGGTCGAAGCCCCCTGAACTGTTTGGCGGGCCCGGAAATTGGCCAGGGCGGCCCGGATTATGCCGAAAAGATCGACCCCCTGGTGCTGGTAAAAAGAACTGTCCTCGGCCGCTAAAAAAGCCTCAATGACCACCGGCGGCATCTGGTCTAAAGTCAGGACTAAGCGGTGCTCGTTGTAGATCTCAGCCATTGGGGTATTGTCGGCGGCCATGATATAGGTAACTGTGGGCAGGTTATAGTTCTTTAAACTGTCAACGGGCACTCCCTGGAGATCCTGGCTGTAGATCTGAAGGACCAAAGCCCCGACGGCCAAAGGCCAGAAGAAAAAAGGAGCTAAAAAGAGGTAAAAGGCCAGTTCCAAAGGCACCCAGGCTTGGGGATGGGTCCAGGGTTTGACCGCCGCTACGACCGCTTCGTCGGCCGTTCCAGCCTTGGGCACAGGTTCAGTCTTGACTACGGCCCCGGCTTTCATGGCTTTTTTAGCCTTTTTGTCTTTTTTATCCGCCTTAGACTGAGGATCTTCAGGGTTGTCCCGGCGGTCCGGGGAATCCTTCAAGTCTGATAAATCCAGGAGATTTTGGGGCTCAACGGTATTTTCGGCCTCCTGGCCTCCGGCTGATTCTTTAGGGAGTTCTTTTTTTGGCGGATTTTTTTTAACCTGATCTTTTCTGGCCTGATCTTTTTTGGCCAGTAAATTGTCCGCCGGCTGAGCCGCCGTCGCTTTAGCCGAAGAGAATTTTTCCGAACCGGCCGCCGGCATTCCGGTCGTTTTTTTATATTCAGCCGTCTCAGGCCCTGCTTTGGAAGCCTGAGCAGTCGTAGAGCTTTTGGCCGCCGGGGCCGATTTTGAGTTAAAGCCCGGACCTGCCTTTAAATTCTTCTTGGAATTTAAAGGTTCAGCCGGGACGGCTTTCCGGTCCGGAGAGGATTTTTTCGGGCCGACTGCGGACGGTCCGCCCTCCCGGCGCTCCGGGGCAGCTGAACTGTTACGGCCAGCCTCTGGGATCGGCGGCTTTTCGGGCGCTTTACTCAAAACAATATATCTCGGCTCAAAAAAGCCAATTTAAAGTTTTTAGACATAATTTATACGAATTTCAATTTATTTAGAGCCTGTTAACTCTGAACTGATTTTTCAGGACATCTTATAATCGGTTGAGAGCTAAGTTTCCAAGTCACCCAGGTCCATTATAATCCCAAACGTTAAAGAGGCCAAAATCTCAAAAGAGACACTTCCGGGTCAGCCTGAAAAATCCGGATATCAGCTGAATCCCAAATAAAACAGCTCTATAAATTAAGAACCGCCAAAACGCGAGCGGCCGGACATAACCAGTCTGGCCGAATCGGAATCGGGGTATCTTTCCAAAAGAACGCGCATCGTCTCCATCGCCCCGGGACCGTCTCCCAGACGGCTCTGGCTGTAGGACATCTTTAATAAGCAGTCCGGCGCCTTGCCTGAAGCTGGGTAATCATAAAACCCCCGCTGGAACTCAGTCATGGCCCGGGCAAAATCACCCCGGGCATAATAGCACTCCCCTAACCAGTAACGGGCATTGGGCGCTAAACGGCCTTGGGGATTTCCGGCCAGCATGGCCTCAAAGATGGGGGCGGCCTCGGCATATCTCCGGCTTCTGACCAGTCTCAAAGCCATTTGGTAGCTTCCGTAACCGGCCGGCCTGGCCGGGCCGGCCGAAGCCGCCGTCTGGGTCCGGGCCGGAACAGGAGGCTGGCCTGGACTGACATTAAGCCAACCGGCGGCCGGATTATTTAAGACCACATCTTCCAGATGGGTCACCCGCCCGGTCAGCTGGTCAAACTCGGCCCTTTCCACAGGTTTGGGGCGATCGCCGCCGAACCAGGAGCAGCCGGTCAAGGCCAGCCCCAGATATAGCCAGGACAATACCCGGAATATTTCAGTCCGGAGATTCATTTTAGGTAATTTATCAGAAAATTTTTCTTAAATAAAGGAAACCAAAAGCCCCGAACAGGAAGCTAAAATATCAATTTAATAATTTCTCTAAAAAACCCCGCCATTATTGCCTTAGATTCCGGTCATTTCGGTAAACTAAGGCGAATCCCAAAAGGTCCGGCCCGCCGAAGGCGGGCCGGCAACTGACTGCCTATCTGGCCAGGACATCCAAAACAATCATAGGCGTCTGGCCGGTATTCTTCAGAGAATGGGACTGGCCGCGCCGGGTGACGGTAATGTCCCCTCCGGCCACCTCCGTCTCCGCCCCCTGACCGTCGGTGAAAATCCCCTGGCCCGAAACAATCACATAGACATCTTCCTCTGTTTTGTGTTCATGGAGACCGATGGAATCTCCGGGCTGGATGGTCAGCCAGCCTATTTCGCAGATGCCTTTTTCCGGTGTCTCCGGATCATTACGCAGGAAGGAGAACTTACCGGCAATCATCCCTTCTCCCCCGGCCAATTTTTCCCGGTCTAATGTTCTGAATTCCTTTTGGCTGTAAACCTGCTTCTGGTTTTGGTTCTGAGCCGAAAGGCTCGAGGTTAAGACGGCTGGCAGGACCAGACCCAAGCCAAACAGGAAAAATTTAAGCATTTTATGCCTCCCTTAAATGAATGACTTTTACAGGATTTCACGGCGGAACTGCCTCCGGTTTCGGCGGATGATTCGGAAAATGACCGGAGTCCGCGTCAGCTCCGATGTCACCCGGATCAGTGTATCAATTTAAAGCCGTTCAGGTAAGAAAAAACGGCCGCCTAAATCCAGAATGAGCTTTTTATGACCCAAAGATTCCGCTGCGTTTCCCTAAAGTTCCGGACCGGGCAAATTTCCAAGTCCTCTTTAAAAACGGACTGTTTTTTACATAACCGGCCCGAATCGACTTTTCAAAACCTATTCAGGCTATGCAGTCCTTTATTCCCCTGAAACAGGGTGCAATCGCTTAAACTGATTTCCCTCCAAAAGCCATGGAAAAACTCTAAGCCCAGGGAGGTCTCACATCTCAGTCAAGGATGATATTTTTGGTTCAATTTCATCGAACCCCCGGGGAATGACTTGCCAGTCCTGCCAGGAACAGCCGGATTCAGGCCGCATTTTTCAGGATAAGTGAAAAAACTCCGGTAAAAAACAGCAACTTGTGATTTTTCTGGCCGAACATAGCCCTGTCCAGTGTTTCCGACTGCCTATTCTTCGTAAACGTTCCCCGGCCATTCCTCCCCACGACGGCCAAATCGATGAAGCCTGGCCATTAACTCCCAATCCAATTGGCCCTGGTCTGGCTTGCCAATATAAGCCACCCGCCTTGTCCCGGAGCACAAAGCCAACCTCCGCTCACCCGGCGGAATAAAGCCGGAATTTCTCCTGACGATCCCGCATCTTAACAGTTCAGTCAGCTGTCCGTCCAAGTCCGTAATAATATTTCCCTCCAGACCCTGTCGGCTGAATAATAGATGATTAGTGAGCCGTATTTCCGTCAGGGCCGCTGTCAAGTCTGATTTGCCAAAATCATAAGCAGTATTGAGCAAACAGGTTCTCCGCCATGGTTGAGTTAAAAATATACCAATCGGAACCGCCGGTTTCCCGACAATCCGCCTGAAAGGCCATCTTTACGCAGGCAGAACCAAGCTTCTCCTACAGCTGGTCAAAACTTCCATACCCTATCTCCTGTCCAGGCCCCGTCGGTTCGGCAAATCCCTTTTGGTGAGCACCCTCAAGACTATCCTTAAAGGAGGCTATGCCAATAGGAAGCTGCTCGAGGGCCTTCTGATTCACGACCGTTCGGATTATGATTGGAAGCCCAGCCCGGTCATTCATCTGAATCTGAACTCGGTCAGCGCTTCCAGCCTCGACAAGCCGGAATGCTCTTTGATCAGCAAACCGAAGGATGCAGCCGAAGCGGAAAACATAACCACCGGCAGAAACCGGCCCGCCGCTTATTTTGAGGCTCTGACCAATAAACTTCATCTTAAATGTGGCCGGAATGTCGCGGTACTTACTGATGAGTACAGCGCCCAGATTCTGCCAGGCACAGCCCGGCTTGGCCAACGGGATAAGTAAGGTTCTCAGAGAATTCTACGGCGTTCTGAAATCCGCCGAGGAGTATCGCGGCTTTGCTTTCACCACCGGAGCGGCCAAATTTTCAAAAGCCTCCGTCTTTTCCGCCCTGAACAATCTTTATGACTTGACTCCGGACCCCGAATAAGCCTCCATCTGCGGCTTTACCTTTCATTTTTATGCACATGTTGCCCGTGGCCCTGGTCAAAAGAGGTTCCATGGGGAATGCAGCCGGATTTATATAAGCTATGCCCTGCCGGCATCGCCTCCAGGATGACAGAAAATTTGGCAAAAATCTCGTTCCGCTGACTGTTGGAGGATGCGCCCGAGCAATAGACTCATAGAAAATCAACTCTAAGTTCTCTAAAACCGCCTGACATCAGGAATAAATAAACTGCCAATTTGACGAGCCGCTGTGCCTGAATTCAACCTGACCGGAAGGTTAAAGTCTTCTTCCCTGCAGGAGCCTTGCTTTCCTGGCCGCAGCCGCCTTCCGGCTGCCAACAGCCTGCCGCAGCTGGCCGGCGGCCGCACTTTCCTCCCGCTTTAATTTTATCGGAAAAAAATATATAAGCACGGGCAGAACCCAGTCCCGAACTTAGCCTTTTGAGGGCCGGTACTTTGGGAATGACGCCTGTTTGCCGCCGGGAACAGACGGATCTTGAGCGTACTTTTCTGTAAGCTTCAATAATCCGTCATAAAAATACATAAGGCGGTTCACCCTGACTTCGAGCTTCAGGAGGCACGGCGGGATTATGTTTTCCTGCTCAGCCCTTTCCGACAGTTTGGACGCTTTTGCCGCCTCCAGGGACTATTCATCAGTCCGCTGCTTCAGGTCCTCCAGCGCTTTGAGCAAAAGAGGTTTCAGGGGATCGTCATGGTCCAGCCCGTCTGTCCGCTCCCGGATATTTCGCCCTATTCCGCGATAAAGTCTGCCCCTCCTGGCCCAGTTATGCCGTCGGCTGGGCGGGAGGCCAGTCCGCCCGATGAACTTATCTGTCACTGGTCCTAAAGCAGATGGTTCTGTCTTCT
The DNA here is from genome assembly GCA_031264185.1 of Deltaproteobacteria bacterium. GTDB lineage: Bacteria > Desulfobacterota > Desulfarculia > Adiutricales > Adiutricaceae > JAIROO01. The sequence goes on along the minus strand of JAISEL010000006.1, from coordinate 102,181 downwards.
GCCGCTCGTCCGGAGCCTGCCAAATTCGCTTGGCCGTAACTGCCGGGCCGGGACCGGCGGTACCCGCACCCAAAATGCCTCCAAATATCAGAAATTTCATTAAAAGAACCGTCCGCCGGAATAATGACCCAAGGTTCGGACCGTTTTCCAAAAAACTTTGAAGCAACAGGCCAGAACCGCAAGACCGCCGAATATTGATATTACGAGACAAAAAACAGCCCCGTGGAAATTCACCTCTGGCATACGGCTCTCAAATAAAAACGCCCGTGCGCCTAATGCAATGTCCGGTCCCGGAACGGCTCTTACCTGTTTTCCTTCAAAAAACCATAAAACTGAAAGTTCTGTCATAAATTTTCTGACCAAAGAACGGCAGCCGAAACGCCGCTGCCTGGCCTGTTTTTAAAACCAAAGCCCAGTTTTTTAAGAGAGTTTCTTATAACCGCGTATTACAGCAGCCGCCCAAAAAACATCAAAGCCATTTTTGCCCCAAATGATCCTTTAGGCTGGCTTTTTATTCGATTTTTTACGTTATACGGGTTTTTGGCAGCAGTACTGGGGAAGTAATCCGGGGCGTTAAGCTTCAGTGTCTTTGTCTCAAAAATGACTACTCAACCATCACCATAATCAAAGCGGCCTTTACCTGAGTTCTGACCCAGAATAAAGGCCGCCGATATCCGAACATTCAAGCTGTCTCAGACGAATTCAGAGATGCTCTTCCTGATAATGGCGTCGGCTACCGTCTCGGAACTGACTTTATAAGTTCCGGCCGCGATTCTGGCGGTCAGGTCGGCTACCTTTTCGGACCTTATGTCCGGGGCCATGGCCGCCAGTTCCATAGCTCTTTGATAAAGCCGGGAATTGGTGGAAATGTTGACCCGATCCGAGACAGGAGACGCTGAGGACTCCGCCGAATCAATGGTCAACTGGCCAAGATTAGGCCGGGCGCTATTTGAATCAGTCTTCTTGACCAATGGCTGGCTGTTAGTCGGGTCAATTTTCATGGTTACTCTCCCTCATCTGGCCACATAAAATCTTCAGGCGATCTGATGGGTTTAACCGGTCCCAGCATGGTTCGGTCCACTTTTATGCCCACCAGTTTTTTCAGCTGCCGCCAGAGCATTCTATTCATGGGGCGATCAAAAAAGGCCCCGCCTATTCTGTTAGCCGTTTCCGGATCCAAACTTAAATCCAGGAAACTAATCTCGCCGGCTTCAAACTTAAGGCCTAAGGCCAGTCCCGGCAAACCGTGATTTTCGCTCAATTCAGCCAAAGCCACATAGGCCGGATTGGCTGAGGCTAAGTCGCCTCTTTGGGGGTGCTTTTTGGCCTGATTAACCAGTTCGGCCACCGCTTTCCTGGCTACGAGCCCGATGACCACCCGTCTGGCGGCCTGGTCGTCCCGGCCCGGTTCCTGAAGCCCTAAAGCCTCGCTCAAGGCGCCTTTAAGCTGTCCGCCCAGGGTTCTGACCAATTGGCCTATTTGTCCGGCTTTATCAGCCACCCTGTTTCTTCCCCCAGCCTGATTAATTTATCGGCTAAATCAGTTTGGAACTTTAACGAAAAAAACACTTTTTTCGATTTTATTTTGTTCTTTACCTGAGATTAATCTGGGAGGACAGTAGAGACGAAGCTACTCAAATCAGCTATACTGATCTGAACCGCCGTCTTTCCCAGATAATTAAGCAAAATCAAGGCCAAATTCCCCGCCCGGAAGCTTTCCGGAAGCTGCCGCCAAAAAGGTAAAGCCTTACTTCTTATATTATAACCCATTTTCCAGAGCTTTTCTCAAAACAAGCGGAGTTAGGGGCTGACGCAGCGCCGCCTGATTAAAATCCGCCTGTTCGCGGCAGCCGAAGTTGATCCCGGCCACCTCCCCGTCACGGTCCTGTACCAGAAAACCTGTCCTTTAAAGCAGGCCGCCTGATCACGCTGATGATTTTAGGAATATGCCGAATATGGATGGAATGGACCCTCAGTCAGCCTGTAAATTTTTGCCACAGGCGCGGCCGAAAAGATTCCGGCCGGAAAAAACGGCAGCATCTCGGAAAAATAACCGCCGCCTGCACTTGATCGCAGAGGCAGCTTTATTAAACGGAACCGGGAACCGCTAATCCGGAAGCTTTTAACTCCGGTTGATGATATTCTGTTCGCATGACCTCTGCTTAGAGACCAGTCGGAGAGGCCTGAAAAGCTGTCTATTGATTCCATGGTTAGGCTGAAGCCCCTGAGTCTGTCCGATCAGACTCAGCCCTAAAACCTTAAGGTCAGCTCGGCGCTTAAGATAATCACTTCTGGCCCTCCGGCATAAAAATAGAGGCCAAAGCCGTGGAGCTGGATCCGACCGCAATAATTAACTTTGGTCCTGGCCGGAAAATGCTGAACCTGTTTCCTTGCAAAATTGGCTTCCAGTTCACAAACCCCAGTTCCAGTCAGGCCTGACGGCCTCGCAATAAGCCTATTTTAAGAAATTATATTTATAACTAATTGATATCATTATATTTTTTTGAACCCAACTTCTGAAAACAGGGGAGGTTTTTGCTAAGGCATGGCATCAAGCCGTAGGCCGGCCGATGAATTTCGGGAAAAAACTGAAGACAGGGGCTTTCTGAGAGACTGTGACCCCATAATGGCGGGAAAAATTTACCGGCTGTCAGTCAGGAGGAAAAAGCGGCCCCCAAAACGCCCCATACTGGAGCCCGGTGACTTTATAATTCCTGGCCGGAAAACTCTGACCTCCAAAGATCAGGCTGCCGGGAACAATAAAGACAAGGAAAAGCTCAACAACCCCCTCACCAAAGCTTAGGGACGGCTCTTTTGTCGACTGACAATTTCCTAACCCTTATATTATTTCCTGAAACTTGGCGTTTAAATCTTGCTGCCTGTACTGCCAAGCGCTTCTTAAGGCTTTACTAATTGAGAGCTGCGAAACTTTAGGCCAGCCGTGCCGGCGGAGTTAGAGGAAATTTGAATCAGGCCGCAAGAGGCTCTGGCCACTGTAATTTCAGCTTTAAGGATGTTTTTTGAATATTTAATCATTTTACTCCTTTTTATGGCAGTTAGACAGTGAAATTTTCTATAAAAAAATTTTTATCACTTTAAATTTTACTAATCGTATCTTCTGCTATTTTTTATATATCTATTGCATTATTTTTTAAACCAAAACAATATATATTTTAAATAATAATCTAATAATAATATTATTAATAATAAAATTAATAATTTTACATATATTAATAATAAAAATATATTTATTGAGTAATCTTTTCCATACTATTATGATGATATTTTTTGGATAAAAAAATCTTATATGTTTAATTTTAAATTTAATTCATATAAAACATATATTTTTAAAATATTTTTTACTTAAAATAATACTTTAAATAAAGTATCAATGAAAATGAAAAGTAAATTTGGTGAATCTTGTTTTTGAAGAGTAACTTATGAATCCAATTCTTTGTCTGTCCTTTGTGATTCTATGGATTGGCAGGGACTATTTATCAGGGTAAACCCGCCTCCTTACTAGAGTTTCATTCCAGACGATTTTGTTCATTATGCCCAAGAAATAAGGGGCTAACAACGCCGCCTGGCCGCCAGCCAGAGCCTTTGGCATGGCTTATTCTGCGCTTAAATATCCTCCGCAAAATTCCCCGAACAATGGTCAGGCCGGAGTGCACGAAGTCAGATCCACCAGCCGAAGCAGATGCGGCGTATACTGCCGGTCTCATGAAAGAAAAGCCAGGGAGAGGTGCAGAAGAAAAGCCCGATTAATGAAGCTGCAACATTCTCCATCAATTCAAAAAAGGACCGTATCTGACCGGCCGCAATACCGGAGGCCAGCGGCGGCGGCTCATCTCCTTTATCATTAAAACCGTTGAAACCAGAGCAAAATTGGGACAAATGGGCGGAATGAGTGTCTCCTTCTTAAAAGAAAAAGAAAGGATTTCTCAGCCACGGCGGCAGATCATTGAAAGAACTAAGATGAGCTGCTGACGAATGCCTGCCTGGCTTTCGCTGCCCTGACATACTGAACCCGCAGACACATTTTTTTCGGCTGTACCGGCCAGAAAATCGGTATTTAGGCTGAATCCGGCAACTCTTCTTCCTGGGACTACACAACAACCGGAATCTGACCATCCTCATCAAAAAGACCGGAGAAAGCCTCCAGTTCAATATAGCTCAGATACAGCCGTATCCGTTCAATGCCTGAATGGCCAGAGCCGGGCTATTTTACCGGCGGTCAAATTCGGTTACCTTTCCATTAAGCGTTCTCGGCTTATTTTTCAAAAGTTCACTTCCGTGGCAGTACCCAAGTGTGCTATCGCCTGGACAATAAATTATTTAGAAAAATTATTTTTAGGATATAATTAACCAATTCATATATTAATTAGCCTCTTTTCCAGAGCCGCTGCCGGCACTATAGTCCCTGCTGATTTCCCCAGACTAAGAATGGCTCCGCCGCCAATCCTTCAGCGTTACCTCTGGCTGGTTTCAGTTAAGCCGGAATCCTTTTGGGCCTCCGGGACTCTCCCCTGCAGCGGCCGTCCTCCTACGGTCTCCCCGTCTCCGGCTCTGAGGCCAAAAACCATTCCCAGATGTTTTTTCCGACTCTTTGTCTCCGGTCAATTTAAAGCCCGTAAAAAGTACAGATTTCAGATCTCTTTTCAAAAAAATCCTCTGACGCATTGTCATTAACGGCTGATTTTTAGCCTGATTGCTGCCTCAATTCTTTTCCGATTCTCTGCTGCTTCTTTTTTCCGGCCGCGCCCTCAGATTCTAGGCCTCAACTGAATTACATTTATTGGGCTTTGAGGCTCAGAACTTCGGAACCAGGCAGCTTAAGGCTTAAAAGTCCTGCTTTATTATGGCTTGTTCAGCTCCAAGACCAATTTCCCTTCAAAATCCACCTGACCGTTAAATCTCAAGCTCAGAGTCATCTAAGACTTTTAAAGGACTTTAAGGATCTTTCAATTTTCTGGCACACTGTTTGCTTAAAACCCAGTCAGACCGGTCATTTTGGCCGCCGGCAGCGCTCAGAGACGAGAAGCCCTGCGGCTTTCAACCGTTCGATATACCACATATTGAGGTAATACCATGTCCGATCCCAAGGTCAGCGCCATCATATCGACCTATAACCGGCCCCAGTACCTCCATGAGTCCATTGCCTCCATTGTCAGTCAGAGCATGAGCGACTGGGAACTCATCATTTTAAATGACGGCGGCGTCGATGTCGGCGCGGTGGCGGAAAAATTTGCCGACCCCAGGATCAGATACGTCCACGACTCGGTTAACCGGGGCGCGGCTTTTCGGCGGAATCAGGGCATTGACCTGGCCAGAGGCGAGTACATCTGCTACTTGGACGATGACGACACCTTCTACCCCAACCATTTTGCCGCCCTGTCCAGGGCTTTGGACGAAAATCCAGAAGCGGGCCTGGCCTATTCCGATCTCTACGCCGCCTCCTCGGTGGCGGACAACAAAACCGGACGCCGCCATATCCTGGACAAACAGATGATGGTTTCCAGGGACTTCAACCGGGAGTTCATGTTCCACTACAACCACGTCCTGCACGTCAGCCTGATGCACAGGAAATCGGCCGCTTTAAGGGTGGGCGGCTTCGCCAATGATGTCAAGGTTCTGATTGAGTGGAGTCTGACCCGGCGTCTGGCTTTTATTTATGACTTTGTCCACGTGGAAGTGCCGACCGGCGAATATCACCTGGCCATCTTCAAGTCCGACCGCATCTCGGTCCGGGAGCGGCGTAATCAGGCTTCCTACCAGCATAACCTGCGGAAGATCCGCTGCAACCTGCCGCCGGAACCCTGGCCGAAAGTCGAAAGAATCGACCTTCTGTACCTGGTCGACCGCTGGGGCCCCAAGCTCAATCAGCACCTCCGGGAGATCATTGACAACTTCGATCACCCCGTGAAAATAAAGCTCATCGCCAACGGCGCCGGCCTTAGTCTGGATGAGGCCTGGAAGAGCCTTAAGGAACTGGCGGAGCTTAATAACATCGAAATCATGCGGATTCCCCAGAAGATCCAGCCCATTTTAGCTTTCCGGAAAGCGGCCAAGGAATCGGCGGCCAAATTTTTATTCCTGGTCACCCCGGCTCTCCAGGCGGTCAAGGCGCCCAGGCGCCTTTTTGCCAGCATGGATCTTTTTAAGGAAAACCCGGAAATGCTTTCCCTCCGGTGGGGGGTGGAAGGCGAGGAAAAGGAAAAGACCCAGTTCGAGTGCCTTATCTACCGGGATTACTTCCTGACCCACACCAAACCCGGCGGAAGAAGGGTGGTCAATGTGCCCGGAGTGACGGTCATGCCGCCTAAGGGCTTCAAGTTTGACATCATGTACGGTGAGTTCCAGCGCCTCCGGGACAAGAAAGAATGGGATCAGGCCAACACGACCATGGACGCCATTCTGGCCGAGAAGAAGGGTTTCCCCCACATCCAGTACCTCATTAACGATTTAGAGGGCCTGTGCCTCAAAACCAAACAGTACGAACGCCTGGAAAACGAGACCAAAGCCCTGATCGAGAGAGGCTATCAGCCGGACAATTACATGCGGCTGGCCCGCCTCTACAAGGTTACCGGCCGCAGGCAGGAACTCCTGGAGGCCGGATATAAGGCCATGGAGAGCCTGGGCCTTAAGTTCGAGGACTTTGAGGCCGACTGTTTCCCCTTCAAGCTGGGCAACGAACTCCATACCTTCACCCTCTTTATGGACATGGGCCAGACCAGTCTGGAGCTGAAGGATTTCGGCGGAGCGGCCCGGTTCTTCCACATGGCCTCGAAACTGAAATCCGACTCCCACAAACCGTTCCTGGGTTTTGCCCGGACTTATCTGGAAGCCGGTCATCTGGACAGAGCCGAGGGTGCCATTCTCCGTCTGCCGCAGCCGGCCGGGAAAAATGACCCCGAAACCCACCGGATTGTCTCGGCCATCTGCCGTAAGAAGAAAAATCTGCCCCTGGCCTTTGACTGCCTGAAAAAAGCCTTTGAGCTGGGCCCGGAAGACGAGAAAAACGTCGATCCATTCTACTTCGCCGGAGCCGGCCTGGGCCGCTGGACGGATATGGTCGAACCTTTGAAGAACTTTGTCCTCCATAACGAGGACCACTCCGGGGCCCAAGCCCGTCTGGCCGCCGTCTACTTTAATCTGGGCAACGAGTTTCTGGCCCGGACGTGCGCCGAAAAAGCCCTGGATCTGGACAGCAAAAACCCGGTGGCCAAGAGCATCCTGGACCGGGTCAAAGCCAAGGTCGATAAAGAGCGCCTGTTTAATCCCGATGAAGCGGTTATGGAAGAGGAAAGCCTTATCCCGGAGATCAGTTCCGATCTTCTGCCCGGTCTTTTGGACTCTACCCCGCTGGTATGGTAGGCAGCTTTACTTCCGGCCCAACATTTTGGGCCGGAAGTCTGCATCAAATAATTTAAGTTCAGGCCGGGCCAAAGAACGCCGGACTGCCTAACTTAAAGAATTTTAAAGGTTTTTTATAAATCGGCCGATATTAAACAAAAGCCCGCCGGGACTAGTCAGGCAGGCTATGCTTAAGGTCAGAAATTAAAGGTCGCGATTATGTCCAGCACTACAGGGTCAATCTCAGGCAGCATCAAATGGACCGGCTTGGCCTCAGGCACAGACTTCGCCTCAGTGGTCGATAAACTTGTAGCCATCGAACGCCGGACCATCACCCGTCAGGAAACCTGGAAAGCGGAATGGCAGGAGAAGATTACGGCCATCAGCGGGCTGAATACCCGTCTCGTGTCCCTGAAACTTGACGCCCAGTCCAAAGACATCCGCAGCGAACTTCTGACCAGGAAGGCCACGGTCACTAACGAATCAGTCATGTCGGTCGTCAATACTTCCACCGCCTCCTTAGGTTCGTACGACATTACGGTCGGCACCAATATCAAGGAAAAATGGGCCTCCCGCAGTTATAATGAACCAGATCCCGTTGGCGGAACTGACGGTCAAACCATTGTCATCCAAGTAGGCAGTGACCCCGCCAGGAAGATTACTTTAATAGCAGACGACACTAACCCTTCTCCGCCCGTTGGCTACTTTTATACTGGCGGAAATATTGAGGATTTAGCGGCGGCCATTGAAGCCGCTCTCCAGGATCCTGGCGCCCCGCCTGACATGAACCTGAAGGTGTCAGTCATTAATGACAAGATGATCGGCAGCGTCCAGACCAAAAGACTGGTCCTGACCTCAACCGACGGAGGCTCCCAAAACCACATCACCGTGACTGACGGCGATCCTGACGACGATACCACTCAAACTGATCTCCATTTGGGGTCCACTTATATTGATCAGCCGGTCTACAACGCCTTTTTAGGCTCAGACTTGGTGGCCAGCATTGACCCAACCTCTGAATACACCGGAGCGGTCAATAAATCATTTACTTTTATGGCTTTAAACACCGGAGTTTTAGGGACTGACGATCTCCAGTTCCAGTGGGCCGACACCGAAGGACATACCGGAAAATTTACGGTCGTAGCCAGTGAATGGGCCGCCACTCCCAGCAAAAAATACGAAATCTTCCAGGGCCTAAGCATAAACTTCGATACCGGAACTTACGGCCGTCTGGTGGCCAATGAGGCCTTTTCCATCGACTGTCAGGCCCCTGTTCTCCAGAAAGGCCAGGACAGCGGCATGGCCCAGAGCGATAAAATGGTGCACGACGGCTTTGCCGACCAGATATCGCCGATTATCAGCGGCACTTCGGCCGTATTTACCTATATTTATCAGGGCCAGGAACACACTATAACCGTACCGGACAGAACCAGTTTAGGCAACCTGGCCAATCTCATCAACAGCTCCGAAGACAATCCCGGCGTTACGGCCACCGTAGTTAACGACGGCCAGGGGACGTCGACTTCCTATCACCTGGTCTTAACCGGTAATCATACCGGAGCTGAGTCTACCTTGGAAATTTCCGATAAAACGACCCTGGCCGGTTTTGAGGCGGCCAATTTCACCAAAGCCCGGGAAGCGGGCAACGCTATGGTTAAAGTTGACGGTTTTCCGGCCGGCGATGACAGCTGGCTCCAAAGGGCGTCCAATCAGGTCAGCGATGTGGTGGACGGCTGCGTCATCACCTTAAACGGGGTAGGCGACAGCACTTTAACAGTCAATAATGACGCCGCCGGCATGCGCGATAAAATCGTTCAGATCGTGGAATCCATTAACTTCTGCAAGACTTATATTCTGGACAATACCAAGTGGGGCGGCTCTAACCTGGTCACCGGCATGGACGAGTCCACCGGAGAGATTACGACCAGCCGGGAAAACCCCAACGGCCTTATGATCGGCAACTACGGCTTCCAGATTGCCCAGTCCAACCTGGACCGGATCATGAATACCTCCATAATTCCCTTTTCCGAGGATCCGTCTCTGGATATAAAGGCCCGGCTGGAAAAGCGCCAGAAGTACTGCGAGGACAACGGGCTCGTTTACACCTCCTTTTCCGATATCGGCATCACTTCCGACCCGGACAACAAAGGACTCTATAAAGTCGAGCAGGCCAAGCTTTTGGAATGCATCAACCAAAACCCCGAGGCCGTCATTAAGCTTTTCACCTTTACTGACGAATACGCCGATGTCGGAGCGGACGGAAAGACCAAAATGGTTGAAATCAGAGGGGTAAATCAGGAACTGAATTACATCCTGACGAAAATGACCAGCGACACGGATGTCTACGACGATGCCGGCAACATGATCCAGAAGGGCAAGGGCACTATGGTCCTGCTCCAGGAAAACTATCAGGGCATCATTGAGAACATCAACGCCAAAATAGCCCGTGAAGAAAGACGGATCGAAGCTGTCAGAGCCCGGTACACGGACCGCTTCAACCGTCTGGAAGCCGCTCTTCAGCAATTGCAGGACAAACAGTCTCAGCTGGAATCGTCCATATCTTCGTTAAGCAGCAACAGCAGCAGTTAAGGGCCGGAAAGGTCTGCAACCATACTCACCCAAGCCCTGACTTATGTTTCAGGCCATTCGGTCCAAGTCAAGGTCAAGCTCAGAAAGAGGTCGAAAATGAACGCCTACGGCAGCGAAATTTACCGGCAAACCCAAGTTACCACGGTGGACAAAGGCCGACTGATCATCATCTTGTATGAAGGGGCCATCAAGTTCATCAGGGAGGCCCAAAAAGCTCAGGAGGCCGGGGATATTCCGGCCAAGGCCAACGCCATTAACCGGGCACTGGACATCATCACCGAACTGAACCAGTCCCTCAACATGCAGGAAGGCGGCGACATTGCCGTCAACCTCCGGCGGATCTACAAATTCTGGAACGAACACCTTCTCAAGGCCAAAGTCAGCCGCGACGGGCAGGGGCTGTCCGATGTTGAAGGTATGATGACCTCTATGGCACAGGCCTGGCATGTAGTCTGTCAGGATCCCGAAGCTGCCAAGGTCACCCCTAAAGATACCGGCGGAGAAACTATCGGCAGCACTGCCCGAACCCTTTAGTCAGGAAAGGAACTTTTGCTGAAGACTTATATTTCTCTGAAAAATATAAGTCTTCACCACCTAAATACATCTGTCAAAATATTAGAGCCAGTCCTGATCGCATATTGCTATCGGCCTGGCTTTCTGTATTTTCGGCCCAACAATCCCATACAAAGAGACTGTCATCCTGGATAATAACAGAGTATCTGGCTTTTATTCTCTCTTTCTGAGCAGAAAAATTGAAAATGACTTTCATGCCGATTATTAAATATGTAAATACAATTTTCTGGCATATATTTTCCTGAAAAAACAAAGCCGGAGACTGGAGCCAGAACAGGATCCGAATTTTAGTTTCGGCTTAAATCAGTAGTCGTTGAGGTGAAGTATGAAAGGCACATTAGGAAAAAAATAGCCCCGGATCTAGGTTAGAGCCGGGGCATATGAAGCAAGCAATCATAAAAAGAAAATTTTAGAAACTAAAAGTCAGAGCCGACAGCCAGGCATAAGTATCCTTGGGGTCCCTGAAATCAATAGGATCGCCGTTAACGTCCACTCTAAAATCCCTGTAAGCCTTGCCGTTGAACATATAACCGAATTGAGTCTCAAAACTCACGTTGTCCAAAAGATCTATATGGACACCGACATCAACTTCGACACCCAGATCCTTTTTCTGACCCTCATAATATTGCTCGACCAAAGCCATGTAACCGATACCGTAATTAAATTTTATGGAATCAGTAAAGGAATGGTTGCCTAAGATACCGATTCCCCAATGGTTATTCCCGCCACCCTGAACGTCTCTAAGGCCTTCAGCACCATTGTTCAACGGACCGGCACCGTATCTGGGGTCATCGTGCATACTGACCCGGTCGCCTAGAGTCGTTCCGTAGTAAGCCACCAGGAAAGGCGCGAAATCACCCATGTTGACCAGATCATGCTGCGTCCGCGTCCATGGATTAGCTGCTTCATCAATACTTGATCCATCGGCATACCAGGTAATCAGGTTAATGTCTCCGGCCCCGTAATTGTAGTTAGCTTCCAGATAAAGACCTAAGCCCTGTGACTCGATCGCATTGTCACCGGCCCAGTTATATTCAGTCTTGCCCCAGCCGATTTTACCTTCAAAACGGAGAGAGAAAGGCCCCCATGTCTGCATAATGGCTGGGTTGATAAAGAAAGAATAGTTCTTTCTGGCATTCTGGTCAGTCATATCACGTTCATATTCCAGAGCCAGAGTAGCGCCGCCGTTGTTCCATTTAAAGAAAGGTTCAACTCCGTAACGATCCCTGTCTACGTCAGCGTCATTAAAACCCCAGTTATTATTTACGTCCAACGTATCAGATTTGACGTAATAGACGTTGATACCAAACCCGCTGTCCTCGCCCTGACTGTATTGATAAAGAATACCGTCAGCTATCTCCGAATAATCAAAGGGCATAGCATAAATATAGTCTCCGCCGTAAGCGTAGCCCAAAGTGCGCAAACCGGCCTGACTGGTAGGGGCATCTTCCTCCAAGCGCCCAACAGAAAGTTTACCCCAATCCTGACTAATGGTAGCGTAAATTGACCGGGTATAGACAGTTGCGGCATTGGAGGAACCCTGAGTAAAATTATCTCCTCCAGCATTGGCACCCCACCGCTGGTAGTCTGGAGCCCTCAATCTCCAATGGACCTCTACATCATCCGTAGGATGGAAAGTAAAAGCTACTTCCAGCCGATGATCAAAAAATGAATCGGTCTGCTCCATGTCACCATTACTAGCCCGGTTAAAGTTGACCAAGTTGTGGTGCAGAACCCTATACGTTCCCTCAATTTCTAACTTGCTCTGAGCCTTAGCCTGGACAGCCACTCCCAGGAAGAGTGCGCATATGGCCAATGCTAACAGTTTTCTCATCAGTTTCTCCTTGTAAATACAGTTAAGAGGGAAAAAAGCGGATCAACCATTTTGTCCCAGCCCGAAACCGCCCAAGATTTTGGACTGAATGGAGCCGCAAGATTCCTCTGATTTTAATCGCCCACTGAAATATAAAAAATTTTCAATAAAAATACAAGTTTTCTTTAAGTCCAAAACAGGCCAAATGCCCCTCTTTAGATACACTTTTTCCGTTACAAGCAATAATCAAGCCAACTACATTTTTTTTAACACCCTTTATTTTCAAGGGTTTATCTTTAAAAAGCCAAGATAGTTGCCCCTACTGTGGCTTTTTGACCACAATAATTTGACCGAAATGATGCTTTTTTGTAACTTGGGCATAATACTAAAAATTTAGGCTCATAAAGTTCCTATAACTATTTTCAGGACAAAATAATATTATCTAATTATCTATTATCAATATATACTCCATTTAACAGCACTTTCCTATGATATTACTAATTTCACCAAAGCCCTACCTTTTTCTCCAAGTAAAAAACCCGCGCCTGTTGCCAGACGCAGGTCTATCATCAACTATTTATTGGCTAAATTAAATCTGCCAGTTAGATAGCAGAAATTAGAAGGCGAACTGAAGAGCGTTCAGCCAGGCGTAAGTATCCTTGGCATCAGCTGTCCAACGGGGATTATCTGCTGTACCGTCATTTCTCTCATAGGCTTTCCCATTAAACATATAGCCAAACTGAGACTCAAAAGTCACGCTCTTCATAAGCCCAATCCGGATACCGACATCAATTTCAGTTCCAATTTCTTTGCTCTGCCCAGGGAAAACTTGTTCAACCAGACGGAAGTGACCGATACCCCAGTTGAATCGGATTGTATCGGTAAAATTGTGATTTCCCAGAAGGCCTATTCCCCAATGGTTGCTGGAACCTTTCAAATTCCGGTTGTCATTCATCCTTCCGGTTGTCCTACCAATAATACCATTATCTATGCCGTTTGTGGCACCACCACGGACTCTGTTAGGCAAGTTAGTATTATAATAAGCCACTAAAAAAGGCGCAAAATCACCCATAGTGACTAAATCATGCTGCTTCTGGGTGAATGGATTTGCCATCTCATCACGGCTTGAGCCATCGGCATACCAACCCATGATGTTAATGTCACCGGAACCATGATTGGCAGTACTATATTTATAGGTAGCTTGGAGGTAAGCACCTAAACCGGCCAGATCTGATGTCCTCTTGCCAGCGCCAGTCGTAATCTCTCTTTTCCCCCAACCGATCTTACCTTCGAAACGGATGGAGAAATCTCCCCAAGACTGCATAATCGCTGGGTTAACAAAGAAAGCATAATCTTTGACAGTAGGACCAGCCCCACGGTCTCTCATATCCCGGTCATATTCAATATTAATTGATGCCGCACCGCTTTCCCACTTATAGGTAGGCTCTACACCGAATCGATCATAATCAACATCTGCATCTAAGTTAGCAGTAGCATTATCTGGATCCTGGGTCGCATACTTGGCGTAATAAACATTAATACCGAAGCCGTTGTCCCACTGGTAATTATAAACCATTCCATCAGCCACATCTTTGTAGTCAAAAGGGTTGGCATAGATATAGGTTGTCCCATAGGAATAGCCAAGAGTTTTGAGGCCGTTCATAGAAGTTGGAAATGTTTCCTCAAGACGCCCAATGGAAAATGTACCCCAATCCTGAGTAATGGTGGCATAAATTGCCCTGGTCCATACAGTAGCGGCATTAGTGGTGCCCTGCTGCATACTGCCAGCACCCCACCTCTGGAAATTTGGAGCCCGCAGGGTCCAGTGAATCAGAACATCATCAGTAGGCCTGAAGTCTACGTTCACATTCAGACGGTGTTCAAAAAAAGAATCAGATTCATAGCCAGCAGGAAAACCTTGATCTTTGTCCCATGCCCGACCAAAGTTCACCAGATTATGATGCAGAACCCGGTACCAACCGCTAAATTGAACCTTGGACTGAGCCTGAGCAGGCATGGCCATAGCCATACCCAGCATCGCCGCCAAGGCAAAGACTAAAAGCTTTTTCATCAGTTTCTCCTTAGTAAAAAAAGCTTAATTTATTCATAGCACCCTGACCGTGCTTTTTACCCGAATTGCCCAAACCCGGGTGAAACCGTCAAGGAAGCCAGCCCAAAATGCGCCTCTGGAGCTATTACCAGAGAAAACTTATCTAACAGAGTATAACCCAATCAAAAAATATAAACAAGCCCGATTTTGTAAATTTTTTTCAGAAGTTTTTCCAGTGATTTTTAAAGGTTTCCTGACTTGAGCCAAACAACTGACCATCAAAAATATAATGATTTCAAGGTATTACCTTCATCACCTTTGATACTTCTGCGACCAAATTTTACAGATAAATAATAATCCCTTAACAAATCCCAGGACAAACAAATTAACGAGCCAAAAAGTTCCAAAAACAGAAAAAGACCTTGAAATTACTGATTTTTTTAACAGTCCTTTACCTGCCAGTCATTTGATGATTCTATTGGTTGGATAAAAAAGACTCAAATCAGCCCGTTTTTAACCAAAAAAACATAATACTGCCCGGCCGTAAAACTCCGGACATATGAATATCTCAGGCCTTTACCTAAAGTAAGTTAAAACTTCCGAAAGTCAAATGCCCTTTATATGGACGAACTAATCCCAAAGGACCATATATCATGAAAAAAACTGAAACTGCTCGGTTCTGACCTTAAATTTAGCCGCCAAATCAGACCTGCACTGATAAAATTTTAGATAAGCTCCAAATTCCCACAGACTAAAGGCGTAGTTTAAAAATCTGTCAAAAAATTAGATTCAAACCTTTCCGGCCGCAAGCCGACCAAGATTATTTTACTCAAACCTCGGTATTTGTCAAATTATAAACTAAATTGTCGGAAATTCACTGGAAATAAAAAACTTGTGTATGTTTTACTCAGATAGCTTTAATTACAGGCCATTGGCCGGCCCAACTATTTCTGAGGCTTTTATTCACAGGCCCACCATATATTATCCACCCCTACAGCCCATCTGACAGCCTCGGCTGCCGTTTAACCTTCCGACATTCGTCAATGAATATGTTTATCAGTTTTTTCGCCTTTCAAAACAGCCTTGACCCCTGACCTGGAAGGCACCTGACAAAAGGCTGCAGCCTTTTGGCGGAACTGGCCCAGTTTTAAATTAAAAAGCCGTGAGCCCGGAGGAATCCAACAGGATCCCTTAAAATCCGCAAGCCCGCAGCTTTCAGGCATCTAATCAGCTGAGGTGTTATTTTGTGACTCTGGACCTCAAATTACGATTCAAGCACTCAGTTAAAACCAGGCCCAGAGCCTATGCCGCCCTAAGCTTGATAAAGCTCGGCAGTCTTAGACAGATACTTGGGAATTGCCAGATGCTGGGGACACTTTTCCTCGCATTCCCCGCAGGAGACGCAGTTTTCGGCCCTTTCTTCCTGATTGACCTGGATGCCGTAAAAATACCGGCAGCGGTCTTTGGCGTCCTGACTGTCAAAAAGAAAAAACTGATTCAAAAAGTTAATGTTTTTGGGGATCTCCACCCCGGACGGACAGGGCAGGCAGTATCCGCAGCCGGTGCAGTCGGCCTGAAGACGGCGCTTAAAGAAATCCCTGACTTTGTTGACCGCCGCCTCTTCCTTGTCAGTAAAGATTTCCGGCCGGTATTTTTCGGCCAGAGCCAGATTCTCTTCCACCTGAGCCATATCCGACATGCCGCTTAAGACGACCGAAATTTCCGGCCGGTTCCAGAGCCAGTTGAAGCCCCAGGCCGGAAGAGACCAGTCAGGCCGGACTTCCTTAAATATATCAATTGGTTCCTGAGGCACCTGACTGACCAGAAATCCGCCTCTCAAGGGTTCCATAATAACCAGAGCCACTCCCCGGCCAGCGGCCAGTTCAACCCCCTTCTGACCGGCCTGGTAGTCCTTGTCCAGATAATTGTACTGGATCTGAGCCATAACCCAGTCATAGCCGGTCACTACCTTTTCAAACAATGAGTAGCTGTCGTGGAAAGAAAAGGAAGGGAAACGAATCCGGCCGTCTCTGACCGCCTCATCAAAGAATTCCCTGATCCCGACAGATAAAAGCTTATCCCAGACCGAAATATTGATGTTATGGGCCAGATAAAAATCCAGCTGCCGGACATCCAGCCTTTTGAGCTGAAAATCTAAAATCTCATTCATCTGGGCCCGGCTTTCCACCATCCAGGTAGGGAGCTTCGTGGCCAGAAGAACTTTTTCCCGGTAGCCTTTAGCCAGAGCCTGAGCTACAAAAGTTTCGCTGGCGCCGGGTGTCTGCCGGTCGCCACCGCTGTGGTAGGGATAGGCGGTATCTACGTAGTTAACTCCGCGATCTATGGCCGAATGAAGCATCCTGGCAGCCAGATCAGTATCTATATTGTCCGGTTTAGGTCCGTTTAACGGCAAGCGCATACAGCCAAAGCCCAATATAGTGCCTTCCACTCCGCTTTGGCCTAACCGTCTTTTTTCAATCATCGGTATCCTCCGTAATGATGATGTACCTCAGAAAATTTTTGAAAATCGGTTTTTGGGTTGTATATGGCCGGAAACAGGCTGAGACCCCAGGTATTTTAAATAATACAGTTCAGGGGTCAGTCGTTTTCGCTGGGATCGGTCGAAAAAGCCGGAGCCGTAAAAACCAGAAGCTGGGCCCCTGGATCTTTATAGGATTCAGGGCTCAGTCCGGCTTTAAGGGATGTCTGGCGGGCAAACTGCTCGGGCGTAAAATTGTGTTCAACTGCCACAACTGGCAGAAGCACTCCCCGGCCCTGGGGATGAACGAGATAAAGGCCGTCCCGGCCGATAAGCAGATCATCCAATGATTTAAGCTCCCGGGGCGGAGTTAGAATAGAGACCGTAATGTCCAGACCGTCCAGTTCAGTCTTAGTCATAGCCGGGAAACGGGGATCTTGAAAAGCGGCGGCTAAAACCATATCGGCTATGGATTCATCCAAAGGCTCATTGAAAGCAAACCGGCCGATGCAGCCTCTCAGGCGGCCTAAACGCTTTAAGGTCACAAAAACCCCGCCTCGCCGGCCTTCTAAATCCGGAGACTCAGGCTTTTTTCCTTTGGCCAGACGAACTCGGATAAGCTCCCGGCACCAGTCCAGGACCTGTTTTTTCAGTTCTTCCGACAGAGGCTTCATGGTGTCCGGCATAAATATCCTTTTAGTCTGTCCTTATAAATCCGGCCCAAAATGACTGCGGATAATTAATCCGACCCCGCAACCGGACTTAAAGAATAGAAAAATCTTTAAAAACTTTCCCTGAGATTATAGACCAACCATAAGGAAAATTAAAGAGGCAGCCTGGCAGCCGTTTCCCCGTTTCCGCCATCAATTCTAATTTTGGCCGATGAGCTGCGCTAGAGGAGTCAGAAGCCGTTTATGGCTAAAAATTGGAGGGTTCACTTATCCCATGGCATTTTTCAAGGTGACGCGGATCAATTTTGATTGAACGAAGAGCCGTTTTGGATCGCAAATCTTTGAGCATATCCGCTTATGCCCGGCCGGTCTTCTGATCTCCCGTCATTACGCCCCCGGTCTCACAATCTCCTGTCTTATAATCCTCTTGTACTGCAGCTTCCCAGCCTCCAGGCCCTGAGACCTGACCTTTCTTTAACTTCTTTCAAACATTCTTTGCTTTACGGTAAAAAAACCATCTGGGTAAAACCCGGCAGGGCAAAAAAAAAACGGTGATGGGATCCATTATTGATCCCATCACCGGCTAAGAGTTTCAACGCCGTCAGACCATCACAAATAATTTATATAATGGCTGGAGGCTTTCTGGATTCCCAGGTCTAAAGACAGATAGCCTGGTTATCCAGACTTGACTCCATTGTCAACCCAATCAGGCTCTGAGCCAGACTCGGGTAATCAGACCATACGGCTGATTCCGGGACCAAATCGGCCAGAACCCTGTCTTTTAGAGCGGTAAACAGTCGGTCTGCTTCCCGAAACTTAGCCGAGCGGGACCAAAGGCCCTGCCAGGCATCGGTAAACTCGTTAAAAGCCTGGGTTATGGCGGCAGCTCGGGCCGGACTTCGGCAGTCCGGACTTCGGCCGTCCGGAATGCTACAGGCACCCGGTGGCCAAACCCGCGAAAGACGGTCTATGGCTGGGCCAAGACGCTCTCGGGCTCCACCCAAGCTGCCGGCTAAACAGCTAGCCGCCAGCTCGTATTCATCATGAATGCCCATGTTTTCCTCCGTGAAAGCATGTCCCCATAAGGGGGTAGATTAAACCGACATCCTTGCCGGCATTTTTACCTTGATTCGGAGATGATCTATTCACCGAACCTGAAGTAATTCACCTCCTTTCTTAAACCGCTTTTAAGGTTTTATACCCTTAAACGCTTGAAATTAATTGATTTTTCCAAATGAAGAGGCTAAGACTATTAATCTGTCGCTTCTCCATTTCTCTTATCGACCATAAGATAAATTTTGATTAATCTTTCTTAGGCACTATTATGGATAATAATCGGCGTTAACGTGATTTTCTGGAGGTACTGACCTTGTCCGGGGTTCTTTCCCAAGCTCTAAACAGTGTTCTGACTCTCTTCTTAATGGGATTAGTCGGCTACTTGACGGCCAGATTCAGTTCAATCTCCAGAGAACTGAAAAATGTCTTCACCTTCCTGGTGGTCAGGGTTTCTTTGCCTTTATTTTTATTCAGTACTACCGTTAAGAGCTACTCCCAGGAGCAGCTGGCCGAATTAGGCATCTGGGTGGGCGTAGGAACTTTAACTGTCTTTCTGACCTTTTTGGTAGCCTTATCTTTCAGCCGCCTCGTCCGTCCCCAGGGTCGCCGAAAAGGCATTTACTGCGCCGCCTTTACGGCCTCCAACACCATGTACATAGGAATTCCCATAAATTTAGCCCTCTTCGGCGAAAAGGCCTTAGGTCCGGCTATGGCCTATTTTCTGGCTAACGCCCTTTTCTTCTGGTCGGCCGGGAACTATCTGATGAGTCTGGACGGTCAGGTCGGCCGGGCGCCCTTTATCAGTTTCGACACCCTGAAAAGACTTCTGCCGCCGCCTATGATCGGGTTTATCATCGGAATATTTTCCGTCGTCACCGGAATCAAGCCGCCTAATTTTTTCATGGCCGCAGCCTCCAATATCGGGGCCATGAATACTCCTCTGGCTCTTATGTACATAGGCCTGGGTTTTCACGGCTTGTCGCTGTCAAAATTAGGACCGGCCAAAGAAATAATCACAGTCTTAAGCGGCCGGTTTTTCATCTGTCCGGCCATTACCTTAGCTTTCTGCTTATGGTTTCACGCTCCGACCCTGACGGCCCAGGTTTTTACAATTCAATCCTCTCTGCCGGTTCTGGCCGCCGCCTCTATAATGGCAGGCTATTACCGCTCTGATCCGGACTACGCCTCTCTTCTCGTCTCATTGTCCACGTTCTTATCGCTTATAACCATTCCTCTGTTCCGGATTATAGTAACACTGATTTAAACCGGAAGGAGCTGTTTTGAGGCCGAATCGCCGGAAACATTTTACAATGCCCCGCTTCACTTGACACTGACATTATTACCCCGGCGGATAATTTTGATACAAACAAATCACCATAAGGTAAAATCAATAAAGAAATAGATTATCATAATAATCCGCCGAGGTAATAAAATGTCCGATTCTCCTTCATTGGACATTCGACCATGCTTTCCTGGCTAAAAAAAGAGGCAAGCTATTTCTTCGAAGATCCTGACTATTGGCAATCGCCGCAGCTTATTAACGAGGGTGCGCAGCGCCTAATGGCCCGGACCGAGGCGGACGGAGAACTAAACCTTCAAGAACGTCAGGTCCAAGGGCCGGCGAATCAATACAAGCAGAACTGCTGGGCCAGCGCCTCTCTTACAGCGGCTTAAAGATTTGGATTTTCATGGCCTTCTCAAATCATAGTGTAATGCTTAGCCGTTTAGCCCGTAAAATTTCCTTTTCCGCCATGTCCGCTGTACAATAGAGACATGGATTAGCCATATCTCCGCCAAAGCCATTATCGCCGCCAGTTTCCTAAACCTAAGACAGCTGCTGAGCTAAGAGGTCGCCGCCATGGCTGATTTAAAAAATATACCCATAGGGATCGCCGGTTTCCCGACAATTCGTCAGAATAACTGTATCTATGCCGACAAGACTAAGCTTCTCCGCCAGCTGGTCAAAATTCCTGTACCCTATTTCCTGTCCCGGCCCCGGCGGTTCGGCAAATCCCTCTTAGTGAGTACCCTTAAGGCTATCCTTAA
Source organism: Deltaproteobacteria bacterium (assembly GCA_031264185.1). Classification (GTDB taxonomy): domain Bacteria; phylum Desulfobacterota; class Desulfarculia; order Adiutricales; family Adiutricaceae; genus JAIROO01. The sequence goes on along the minus strand of JAISEL010000006.1, from coordinate 81,548 downwards.
AGGAGGCGACAATAAGAAGCTGTTCGAGGGGCTTTGGATTCACGACCATTCGGATTACGAGTGGACGCCCAGCCCGGTCATTCATCTGAGTATGAACTCTGTCAGCACTTTCAGCCTCGACAAGCTGGAATGCTCTTTGATCAGCAAACTGATGGATGTAGCCGAAGCGGAAAATATAACCATCGGCAGGAACCAGCCTTCCGCTTATTTTGAGGCTCTGATCAATAAACTTAATGATAAATATGACCGGAATGTCGCGGTACTCATAGACGAGTACGACGCCCCAATTCTGTCTAAAATCACCAGACCGGACTTAGCCAATGGGATACGGGAGGTTCTCAGCAATTTCTACGGTGTTCTGAAATCAGCTGAGGAAAATCGCGGCTTTACCTTCATCACCGGAGTGACTAAATTTACGAAAGCCTCCATTTTTTCCACCCTGAACAATCTTCTGGACTTGACCCTGGACCCCGAGTACGCCTCAATCTGCGGCTTTACCTTAAAGGAATTCGATTCCTTGTTTGCCGATCGGCTGCCACTGGCTCTGGCCGAGGCCAAATCCAAAGGCGATCTGGAGCCTGACGCCACTGAAGAGGACTTAAAAAACAAGATCCTTGACTGGTATGACGGCTATTCCTGGGACGGACAAACCCGAGTCCTGAACCCCTGGTCAGTTCTCAATTTTTTTGAACGCTATGAATTTTCGGAATACTGGTTCGATTCCGGCGGCACCTCTTTTTTAGCTGACTTCATCAAAGAACGTAAAATTAATTTAGCCTCCTTCAACAGCCGCGATTTCCTCACGGACAGTTTAAACACCATAGATGTCGGCGCCAATTTCAGCCCCACAACTTTGCTGTTCCAGGCCGGCTATCTGACTGTCGGCCGGACTGAAAAAATAGGAGAGAAAAAAAAGAAATTTTACCTGCGTTTCCCCAACCTGGATGTTCAAGCGGCCTTAAGCAGTCTCTGGCTGTTCCTGGACAGTCCTATAGAGGCCCCCTTGTTACTGAAAAGGCAGGCCCAGACGGTATTAGAAACGCTTATCCAAAGACGAGCCGATGATTTCCAAAAAACTTTCGCGAGCTTCCTGGCCGCTGTCCCCTGGCAGATCAAGCTCGGGTATGAGGCCTATTACAATACGGTCTTTCTTTGGGCCATGAGTATGGCCGATCAGACTTGGGCCTGCCAGGATTCGGCCGGAGACGGCCAGTTTGATGTCCATATAAACACCAGGGACGGGAATGATTACATTATTGAGATGAAGTATGTCCGGGAGAAGGAGAAGGGCCGGAAACTTTCGAAAGAAGAAATCCGGATAAAAAAGGCAGAGGCGGCCAAAGAGGCCATGACCCAGATAGAGGACAAAAAATATGCCCTGAAATTTCAAGGCCAGGGTAATAAAATTTATAAAACCGCTCTGATTATCGCCGGCCGCAACGATGTCCTGGTCATTTTTGAGGAAGCAAAAAATTGGACCCTGGAATTAGATCCGAGCAAAAATTACTATGGGGTGCAGGAGGTTTGAACTGGGATGGGTTAAGTGTGGGCCCTTAGTGGAGTAGCCGACTGGCACGCGTCCCGTTTCCAGCCGGTTCTCGTCAAAACCGGACAAACGGATTTCTCGCAGCCGGCTTTCTGGCCATGGCTTGACTACTTCGTTCATTAAGAAAGCGGCGGCGATAACCTCAAGCTCATAACCTTTGTTCGTTCCGATGGTGCCCATGACATGATTCGCAAGCTTTGATTCCTGTGATTGTTCATATTACTCCGGCGGATAATTATGAGAATCTATTTATTCTTCGGTTTCACATTGACTTTCACGTATTTAATTTTATCATGGTCAAAATTATCCGCCGGAGTAATATTATCGAGAAGTATTGAGATTAATAGTTCTAGGAGCCTATCGAGTTATATATTACCCAGGCTGATAATTATGATAAAAGAGTTTATCCTTTGGTTCTTCAGTCTTCAGCATACTCAAAATTATGCAATTTCTATAATCTATTTGTAGTATGGCTAAAGAATTATTATACCGTGATCATCTATAAATAATAAGGAATATTTGATCTATCACAATTATCCGCCGGGTTAATAATTTTGGTTTAATTGGTTTAAGCGGGGGGCTAGTTTTGAGGCGAATTTTTTTAGGCCCAATCAGTTCAGGTTGGGATATTTTTTAAGCTTATGGGCCATGAGATTTTTCTTAAGGCCCAGCAAATCGGCCGCCCGGGACATGACACCCTGACTTTGGGCCATGGCCTGCCTGAGCATCTGTTTTTCCAGTTCTTCTAAAGCCGTGACCAGATCCAGGCCCTCGGGCGCAATTTCGGCCAGGACTTCCGATAAAGGCGCGGGTTCGGCTCCCACGTACTTATCCCATTTGAATTTAAAGACATTGCGCTTCAGACCCAATATCTCGGCTGCCCGGCTCTGAACTCCGTCGCCTGACGCCATAGCTTTCCGGACAAGGCCTTCCTGGAGAGCGCCTAAAGTATCGGTTAAGCTCAGATCCGGGGGGAGAGCAGCCATGGCTTTCAAGGTCCAGGCCTGACTGGCAGGAGGGACAGCTTCCGGCCGGCCAGAAAATGAGCCCCCCGGATCATTAATTTCAGAAAGGCCGGTTCGGGCGGTCCCAAAAGCGCTTCCGCCCGCTGCCGGCTCAATATTTCTCTCTCTGTTTACCTCAGCCGCCGGCTCGGTCCGCCTCAGCTCCTCGGGCAGATCCTCCGGCATTATTTCCTGATCCCGGGCTAAAACCAGACCTCTTTCAATGACATTTTCCAGTTCCCGGATATTGCCTGGCCAGAGATGGGCGTATAAAAGCCTTTTGGTCTCCGGGTTCAGGGCGACCTTATCCGGACCCTGCTTATGCTTTTCCAGAAAATGCTCTATTAAAAGAGGCAGATCATCCAGGCGTTCCCTTAAAGTCGGCAGACGCAGGTGAACCACATTTAAGCGGTAAAACAGATCTTCCCGGAACCGGCCTAAAGCCACTTCCTGCCGTAGATCCCGGTTAGTGGCCGCCACGACCCGGACATCGACTTTAATGGGCGTGCCGCCCCCGACCCGCTCTATGCTTCTTTCCTGCAAGACCCGCAGCAGTTTGACCTGGGCCGAGGGACCCATTTCGCCGATCTCATCCAAAAATATAGTCCCTTCGTGGGCCATTTCAAAGCGCCCGGCCCGGGTGGCCCCGGCGCCGGTAAAGGCCCCTTTTTCATAGCCGAATAGTTCGCTCTCCAGCAGACTGTCCGACAAGGCCGAACAGTTAACGGCCACAAAAGAATGTCCGGACCGGGGACTGTTATAGTGAATGGCCTGGGCCACCAGTTCCTTGCCCGTGCCGCTTTCTCCGGTAATCAGGACATTGGCCCGGGTCGGGGCCACTTTTTCCAAATACCGGTAGAGTTCCAGCATGGGCTTGGATTTGCCGATCAGTTTGCCGAAACTGAAACGGTCGGCTAAGGCGGCCCGAAGTTCCTTATTCTGGCGGCTTAAGCGGCTGACTTCCAGAGCTTTAGCCACAGCTCTCAGGATTTCGGAATTTCGGCAGGGTTTGGTCAGATAATCAAAGGCCCCTTCTTTCATGGCCTCGACCGCCCTTTCTATGGTGCCGTGGGCGGTCAGTAAGATAACCGGCACCTCAGGACTGTGTTCCTTGACTTTGACCAGCAGCTCAATGCCGCCCCCGTCCGGCATGGTCATATCGGTCAGGACCAGATCGACCTGCCCGTGTTCCTGGAAAAGATCAAAAGCCAGCCGGCCAGATTGGGCCTGCATGATGTCATAGCCCTCGGCTTCCAGAAGCTCGCCTATGACCAGAAGGTAGTTAGGCTCATCATCGACGATTAAAATAGTCTCAGCCTGGCTCATGAAACAATTTTCCTGATAAGGGGCGCTTTCTTAACTTAGTTCCGGACAAGGCTATTTGAGCTGTCTTTATAGTCAAAATGAAAAAGACAAAAGCCCTGATCGCGGGCAGCTTGAATTTTGAAAGGTAAGGAGACTTTCCGCCCGAAATAAAGTTCCGCTTGTCCCAAAGCTTGGAAATCAGCTGTCCGCCAATCCTGGAAAATGGCCGGATTTAGCCTGGATCGGGTTCAGCGTTCTCATCAGCTAGGCTTGGAACACCAATTTTCCGGCACGAACATTACATAGGCGTGAAGTTAAAGTCCGGCCAAGAGTCAGAAACAACCGGCATCCATGACAAAGCAATAATTTGCAAACTCAGATATGCGGATCAGGCATTTTCATCCTGCAAATTAGGCGTTATTGTTTAATGGATTCTTTAATGAGGCTCATGGACCTCAGTCGGATTATTAGTTAAGCCGGCCAAGTTCGCCTGAAGGGCCGCATTTTCTGTCTTAACGGCAGCGATTTCCGTGTCTTTGGCCCCGACAACGGATTGCCATTTAAGATTGACCTCGTCCGCCGCTGATCTTATGGCCGACGCTTCATCATGTCCGGCGCTTTCGCACAATCGGTCTGATTCGTGGAATCTGTTCGGCACCGTGATTCCATAGTCCTCATCGGATATGTCATTCACGACAGGGGAACCCTCTTATCTTCAATCTCTCCCAATTCCTCTTCCGTCAAGGCCCGGAACAGCGGGAGCATAAGTTCCGTTAAGTCATTTTCACCAATGGTGCGGAGGGGCGGCAGTTTTTTAGTCTCAACTAAAATCCGGCACGCTTTATCCGGCAACCTTTGTCTCGCGCTGTCCTCAGGTCACGTGAAACTTTTTCAGATAATGATCGCCCTCGAACGGTTCAAAATCAAAAGCCCTATAGAACCAACCTCTGTCACAGAGGCGAAACGAAAGTTCATCAGCCTTATTCGGATGACGAGTTAAGCCGGGCAAGTTTCGCCTCAAAGGCCGCATTTTCCGCCTCTATGGCAGCTATTTCCTTGTCTTTGGCCCGGACAACGGATTGCCATTTAAGATTAGCCTCGCCACCGCTGATTCTATGGCCGACGCTTCGTCATGTCCGGCGCGTTCACGCAGGCGGTTTATCTCCTGGAACTCAGCCGACACCGTGATTCCAAAATCCTCGTCGAATATGTCATTCACGACAGGGGAACCCCCTTATCTTCAATCTCTCCCAATTCCTCTTCCGTCAAGGCCCGGAACAGCGGGAGAATAAGTTCCGTTCAGTCATTTTCACCAAATGGTGCGGAGAGGCGGCAGTTTTTTAGTCTCAACAAAAATCCGGCACGCTTTATCCGTTAACTTTTGTCTCATGCTATCCTTAGGTCACGTAAAACTTTTTCAAATAATGACCGCCCTCGAACATATCAAAGTCCAAAAGCCCAATAAAAATAATCTCTGGCCGAGAGGCCGAACGAAGGCCAATCAGCTCTAGTTTGATGATGAGTCAGATCGAGCAAGTTTTGCCCTGAGGGCTGCGAGTTCCTTGTCTTTGGCCTCGACAACGGACTGCCATTTAAGATTGACCTCGTCCACAGCTGATTCCACCGCTGATTTTATAGCCGACGCTTCATCATGTCTGGCCCGTTCACGCAGCCGGTCTAACTCCCGGAATTTATCCGACACAGTGATGTCACGGTACTCTTTGATCATGTCATTCACGACAGGCACCGCCTTATCTTCAATCGCTTTCAATTCCTCTTCCGTCCTGGCCCGGAACAGCCAGAACAAAAGCGCCAAAACTTCACTTTTGTCAATGGCGTGCAGAGGCGGCAATTTTTTGGTCTCAACAAAGACAAGCAATTTTTTGTCAGTTAACTTCTCTCCCGTAAGTTCTCCGGTATCGTTGAACTTATTCAGATAATGACCGCCCTCGAACAGAACGAAGTCCAAAAGGCTGATAAAAATAACCTCCGGCAGCGAGGAATAAGGCCGGCCTTAAGCGACAATGAAAACTCACGGGACCAATAGAACAGAGAACGATCGCGGAAGTCGCCTTTTTTATCGGCCTGAACCTCCAAAATGATCCTTACTCCGTCAGCCGCCATATTAATGTCAAGACGGCAAAACTTGTCGCCGATTTCCTCCGGCGGCAGCTCAGGGTTAGTAACAGCAAACTCTGCAGTGCCGTCCTCATTCAGCCCCAGAATCAGCGCGATGAACTTTTTCAGCAGGTCAGTCCGTCCGGCAAACAGCATTTTGAACAAAACATCGTTGGAGAACTTGTATTCAAGTATTTTGCCTTTTTCCGCCAAGAAAGCCCCAGTTACTTTTTTTAATTATCGCATGGCCTGAGCCCAAAATCAACTTTTATTTTTAATCAGTTATAGCATTAATTTTATAATTATTTTATGTAAATTAAAATCTAAATAAATGTCATATATCCAGTCCTGCTGACGGCCATGCACCTCAGGGAACGGGACTGCTCCCAAGAGGCTGAAACCGATCGCCAGGGCCAGCTTCATGGAATATTACATCACTGAAAAGCGCCGGGCTTTCGAAAGCTGCATATGACAGGCACCATAATGAAGCGGCCTCGTCCTGTAGGGCCGTTCCGTCCGACTGGCCGAAAGGTCGGCGGCAATCCGCCGGACCTCAAAGCCCGGAAGCCGGCAGAATCCGGCTGAAGCGGAACTTCGCGCTCTTCGTGAGCCGGCGCTCAAACCGCAGGACTCCCGGACTGGGGGAGATGGCAGCGCCCGGCCAATAGACGGAGCAATCGGACCGCCCGGATAGAATTCCAATCTGCAGCGCCAGAAACCAGGATAGGCTGAGGCTTCCTTGTCCGGCAAATCGGAAGTTCTAGCCTCCTCCAGGCTCAAACCCCGGCAGAGGCAGTCTGATGGTCACAATTAAGCCGTGGGCCTCCTCGCCTTCGCTGGCCTCACCCTGAACATTGGCCAGATCGATCCGTCCGCCGTGGCTTTCCACAATATTGCGGACCAGAACCAGGCCTAGACCCGTGCCTTTGGTTTTAGTGGTATGGAAGGGCGTAAAAAGATTCTGGGCCGCTTCCGGCGACAGGCCGGAGCCGGTATCGGCAATGACCAGAACCAGATAGCCGGTCTCTTCGACCGGAGTTTCCTGGTAGGTCCGGACTTTGAGCAGACCGCCGTCAGGCATAGCCTGAATGGCGTTCACCAAAAGATTGACCAGAGCCTGATGCATTAAGGCCCGGTCGGCCGTTATGGCGCCCGGCTCAGGATCCAAAGAGGCCTTAAGTTCCACCCCGGCCCGGCTCATTTTAACTTCCAGCAGAATGAATATTTCTTCCAAAAGCTCTTCAATAATGACCGGACCGAAGACCGGGGTTTTAGGGCGGGCAAAATCTAAAAAATCAGTCACTATGGCCGACAACCGTTCGGATTCATCGACAATGGCCTCGGCCAGGCGGGCCATTTTAGGAAAATCCTTTAAGCCGCCGGCCAAAAAATCGGCTGAGGAATTGATAATGCCCAGAGGATTTCTTATTTCGTGAGAAACAGTGGCCACCATGCGGCCTAAATTAACCAGCCGTTCGGCCTGGTTTAAGCGTTCGCTTAAAGCCGCTTTTTCAGCGTTTTTCTGATTAATTATCTCTTCGCCCCGGACCACGACCATCCGCAAGACAAATGTCAGTAAAAGGGAAGTGAAGACGGCCACAGCCAGAGCCGTATACTGCATGGAGGCTATCTGGCCATACTCCGGGGTCAGATCCCGGGTCAGTTCCAGGACCCCGGACAGATCGGGGGAAAAATAGTCTTCCATGGCCTTAAAGCAGCGGAGAGCAAACTTGCCCCGGGGAAAAAACGAGCCGAACAAATAGCCCCCGTGCTCCCAGACAATCACGGTCCGATCTTTTAAGTAGCTTAAATAGGCCGCCCGGCCCGAATCGCCGGGCGGCCGCCAGAACTTCGGCGCCTGGCCGCTGCCCAGTTTGAGCGTTTCATCGGACGGGGGCAGAAAAAAACGGCTGACGGCTTCCAGATAAGCGGACAGAGGCTGGGCAAACTGACCGTTGGGGGTCATCTCCCCGGTCTCCGGCGACTGCTTGTAGACCACCACCGGTTCGGCCGAATCCGAGGAATAGACCATCATGCCGTAACGGGCATCGTATAAGGCCACCCGGCTGATGTCAAAACCGTGGATAGTGCTTTGGATGACGCTGTTTAAAAAATCATAAGCCTCGGGATCGCTTAATCTGGCCGCCCCCCGGCTTTCGTAAATTGGCCTTAAAAAACTGTTATAGAGCTGAAAATTAAGATTATCCATGATCATGATGGTATCTTCCACCATCCGTTCCTGGATCATCTCCTCGGCCCGGCGGCTCATGAAGGCCGCCAGGATCAGACAGGTCGCGAAAATGGCTAAAATGGCCACTGTTGAAAAATACTTGGCCAGACGGAAAGGCTTTTCCCCGGCGGGTTTATTTATTTTTTCCTCCGGGGCGGCAGAAGTCCTGTTCACGGCAGAATGAATTTCCGGTTGGCCGAATTGCCTTTATTGTAGCGGTCGAGAAAATCATCAAAGCCCGGCCTGCCCATGAGACCGTAAGTAAACTTCTTGCCCAGCTCCACTCCCGGCTGATCCAAAGGATCGATTCCGTATAATGAGCCCGAAATTACCGTGGCCAGTTCCAGGGTCTGGATCAGATAGCCGATGGTCCTGGCCCTAATCTCCGGCATGGTCAGAGTCAGATTGGGCCGGCCGTTTTCGGCTAAAGCCCGGGCCGTGCCTTTTCGTTCAAATTCCAGAAGCTCCCCCAGATTCCGGCCGCCCAAATAGGCCAGTTCCGGGTACTCGGAAAATATGTCCGGTATGGGCTGTTTTTTCCGGAACTTTTCGGTCCCTAAAAACATGACTGTTTTGTCTGAAGGGCCTTCCATATACAGCTGGAGCTGACTGTGCTGATCGGTGGCTCCGACCGCTTTAATGGCCGTCTGGCCGGAATTGGCCGGCTGGCCGTCCAGTTTTCGGGCCTTGCCCAAAGATTCGTTCCACAGCTGGCCGAACCAGTCCGCGACTTTAGCCAAAGAATCGGCATAGGGCATCAGGACCAGAGAGGCGCGGCCTTTTTTGGTTGTCATATACCAGTTGAGACCGGCTATAAGGGCGGCGATGTTGGAAGAAAAGCTTTTCAGACCGTCTTCCCTGGCCGAAAGAGCGCCGGCCAAAAGCTCCTTGATATTAACCCCGGCCATGGCTAAAGGCACCAGTCCGACGGCGGTCAAAACCGAAAAACGCCCCCCGACTCCGGGCGGCACCTCAAAAGAGACCAGATTATGGGCCTTGACAATCTTTCTTAAAACGCCGTTTTTGGGATCTGTGGTGACTACTAAATGGTTTACTATCTCCTCCGGGCCCAGCTTTCTCCGGAGCAGGTCGAAGATAATCATGAACTGGCTCATGGTCTCGGCCGTGGCCCCGCTTTTGGAGATAACGTTAAAGCAGGTCTTTTCCAGGTCCATGTTCTCTAAAACAGCCTGAAAACCTTCGGGATCAATATTGTCAGCCACACTCAGGCGGGGCCAGTGTCTGTTTTCCTCGGGCAGGCGGTGGTAGTTTAAAGGCTTGACCGCCGTATAAATGGCTGCGGTGCCCAGAGCGCTGCCGCCGATACCTAAAACGACCACATCCCGGCATTTCCGGCGGCTCCGGTCAGCCAATCTCTGGCAAGATCTGGCCGTTGCCTCATCCAGAGGCAGATCCATAAACGGCAGGTCCCCTTTTTTGTGGCGGCTTAAGACATCGTTTAATGCCTCGGAGGCCGACGCTTTCAGATCATTCAGCTCTTCCGGAGCAAGTCCGGCCGAACCGACGGCCTGAGCGGTTAAGTTATTGTAATCTACTTTCAGAAGACATTTGGAACCTTGAGTGCGGCCCGCCATAATCCGGCCTCCTGTGACGCTGAACGCTTAATGACTTTAAATGCACCTTAAAACATCATATATTATACATCACTAAAAACCAAATCGCCCTTTAAAATTATAAATTAAAAAATCAGAAATCTAAAAACCCTTTAAAACCCCAAAAAATTCCCGAACAAACAGAGCTTTTTAGGGCCAGTCAGTGTCCGGCTCTTGCAATCTTACTACCTCGACAGTATACTTTTAAGGTATTGGAAAATCAAGGCATAGCCTTTATGATTATAGTCTGACTGGTCAAATTTAATAGAAAATAATTATTTTTTATAATAATTAAATATTTTATTCTTATCTTTTACTGTCTTTTTCCTATATATTGCCCAATAAAAACAGACAAACCCGGAGTTTTGTTTTTAAGGGCCTTTTTTTAGGCCGAACACTGGCCTTAAATTCAGGTTTCCATGGCTAACTTGGAAGATACATTAAGATCTCTGGCCCGGCGTATCCTGGCGTTGGACGAAGATGAACTGGTCAGGCTCATCCCCAAGTACCGCAAGCGCATGGATAACTTTACGCCCAGCCAGGAGTGGGAAGAATCGGTCATAATATACTTCATTATAAACGGCTTCCGGGTCAAATCGGCCCAGTTTTCCGAAGAGCTCAAAGGCTACATGAGCCGGAAAGACAAAGACCGTGACCGGCAGCCGGTGACGATTAAACCCGATATCCGGAAAGTTCCGGGCCGGCAGCCCTCCAAGGCGGACCAGAAGTCCAAGGACAAGCCGGCCGCCTCTCCGGCCAAAGACTCCCCGGAGCCCAAAAAGCCGGAACGCCCGGCTTTACGTCTCATTAAACCCAAAAAGGATACCTGATGACCCGCTTCAGTGAAGGCTGGCGGGCGGCTGGTCTGATGACCCATGTCACCACTCTCCCCACCAGGTACGGCATCGGCGATTTAGGGCCCAGCGCCTACGCTATGATTGAGGTCTTAAAAAAAGCGGGGCTCACCTTCTGGCAGGTCCTGCCGCTGGTGCCTACAGCTCCCGGTCTGGGCAATTCGCCCTATTCGGCTTACTCGGCATTTGCCGGGCACGAGTTACTGATCTCTCCGGAACAGCTGGTTCAGGATCTGTGGCTGACCGAAAGCGAGGCGGAAGGCTTTCAGATGCCCCTGAATCCGACCGTTGACTTTGAGAAAGTCAGCCACCATAAAACAGCCCTAATCGATCTGATCTTTACCCGGGAAGCCGATACTATTTTGAATCAGGAAGATTTCCAGAGCTTCTGCCGGCAAAACGCAGTCTGGCTCAATGACTTCGCTTTTTTTATGGCCGCCAAAGACGACTTCGGCGGAGCGCCCTGGTCCGGCTGGCCCCCGGAATTAAGGCACCGGGAGGATTCGGCTCTGGCCTTTCACGGCACCAGGCTGTTCCGGCCCATTTTAAGGCGCAAGTTCGGGCAGTATTTATTTTTTAAGCAGCTGAAAGAGCTGAAAGCCGCTTTCAATAAAGAAGGATTGGCTTTAATCGGCGACACGGCTTTTTACGTTAACCATGACTCCTCGGATGTCTGGGCCAACCAGTGGCTTTTTTCTTTGGATCAAGACGGAGCCGCCGCTCAAATGGCCGGAGTGCCGCCGGATTATTTCGCCAAAGACGGTCAGCTGTGGGGTAATCCGGTCTATAACTGGCCCAGCCATTCAGCCAGTGATTTCAGCTGGTGGAAATACCGCTTGAATCACTGTCTTGAGCATTTTGACTGGACCAGGCTAGATCATTTCCGGGCCATGAGCGCCTGCTGGTCGGTTCCGGCCGGACAGAAGACGGCGGCCGGAGGCTTCTGGGTCCGTTCGCCGGGCGATCAGCTGTTCCGGGAATTGAACAAAAACGGTCCTTTAAACATTATTGCCGAAGATTTGGGCATCATTACCCCGGACGTCACCTGCCTGCGCCAGACTTACCGGCTGCCGGGCATGAGGGTTCTTCAGTTCGGTGTCGGAGACGACCAGCCGCTGTCCCTGCACACCCCTTTCCGCATTGAGCCGGACAATTTCGTCTACTCCGGCACCCATGACAATAATACGACCCGGGGCTGGTTCCGGGAGGAACTGCTGCCAGCTGACCGGCTGAGGCTGTCGGATCTGGTTGGCTATAAAGTCAGCGAAACCAATGCGGCCCAGGCCCTGACCCGTCTGGCCTGGCTGTCGCCGGGGGCTGTAGCCATGACGACAATGGCCGATTTATTGAACCTAGACGAGAAAAGCCGCTTCAATACTCCCGGCCTGGCCACCGGCAACTGGTCCTGGCGCATGACCCGCTTTCCCGAGGACAGCGCTTTAGACAATTTAGGCAGACTGACCGCTCTGGCCGGCCGGGACAACATGGCCCACCCCAATATCCTGACCTATTGATCTTTGGGCCGAAATTTTATAGGTTGTTTTTTTCCTGAAGCCAAAACGTCAGTGCGGCCGGAAAATTTCAAACCCAAAAACCAAAAGGTACTGTATGCTGACCTTTGCCGAACTGGAACGCCGTTTAAGAGGCCTTGTCAATAATTTAGACGGGGAACTGTGGCCCGGGCTTCTGCAGAAGATAAATCCGCCCCAGGAACCGGCCCCCGGATCGACGCTTCACGATTTGGCCTTCCGGGACGCCAAAGCCTTAGCCGGCTATGCGCCGGATTTAAGGGCCATTATCCAGAAAACCTCTCCCCGCAGTCTGCCCCAGGAAGAACTGACCGCCGTTACGGCCATCAAGGGCCTGTTCAATCTTATGGCCCGGCTGCCGGTCCTGCTTCTGACCATCGAAGAACACCGGACGAACCAGAACCTGATCGACGTCTATAACGGCTACCGTCAGATTTTGCTGGAACTGGACCAATACCTGACTCTGGCCGCCCAGGAAAAGCTCTAGGCCCGTCCATGCCAGCCTCCCAGCAGCCTGCCCAGTGGCCCGAACCTAACCCCGAGGCTCCGGCCTTTTGGGAAATATTCAAAAACGCCAAAAACATTCTGTTCGAGTATCCCCAAAAACTTTTTATTTTTCTGTTCGTTTTGAACGCCTGCCGCCTGATCATGAACTACGGGGCCCATAAACTCATGGCCCCCATGGCTCCACTGCTGCTTCGTTTTTCGGCTATAGTCCAAACCGAACCGGAACTGGCTGTCCAGGAACTGATCACCGATTTAACCGCCCCCGGAAGCGAGCCGATACTTTTTTCCTATTTAGGCGGCTTTATCCTGCCGTGGCTGTTTCTGCCCATTGTTTTTCTGGCCATGTGCCGGGTGGCTCTCGGCCTTTGGGACAACTACGCTCCCAGTCTTAACGACCTCCTTTTCGCTTTTAAAAAGTATCCGGCGGCCATGGGCCTGTGCTTTTATATCAGCCTGTATTTTATCTTTTTAGCTGTTCTGGCCACACTCATTTCTTTGCCGGTCGCCATACTAACCTCCTTAAGCGGCGAACAGGGCGGACCGTTTCTTGGACTTTTGGGACTGGTCCTCCTGGCTTTCGGGTTTTACTATCTGTTCTGGCCTTTCTTCCGCCGGATCATGTGTCTTCAGGTCATCCCGTTTTTTTCCTACCTGGACGGCCTTTACGCCCAATACGGAGTTAAAGCTATATTCACCCATTTAAACCGCTTTCCGTCTTACTTAAACCAGGCAACGGCTGCCTGGATTCTGGCCCTGATTGTCCCGGCCGTAGCTTTGGGCCTGATAGTCATTCAGACTGTCCCGGAAGGTCCTGCTCTGGAGGCTGCCGGTTTTCTTTTTCAGTTGATTTTAGACGCCTTACTGATCTGGATCCTAATTGCCTTAGCCGGATTTTACCGTCTTTGCCTCTGTTGCCGGCCGGACAATACGGTCGCCCCCGCAAGTCGGCCTGAGATCTCCCAGGCGGTCCAAAAATAAGCTAAAGCCCTCATCCCTTAAATACCTTTAATAGGAGGCCAGTGGTCAAAATCGAAATTTAGGTCGATAGGCCTCAAAAAATATTATTACGATACCAAAAACAAGGCCGGGACTTGGGCTTTACTTTACAGACCCAGGTTAAAACAAATCACCGCAACAGTCAGAAAGAACGGACAACGTACAGACCAAAAGAACAAACAATTAATTGGCAGCGGTGTAACTGAAGCCGCAAATAAAACGCTCATCAAACAACGCATACGTTGCTCAGGAATGAGGCTGACCAATGATGGGGCATAAAAAACAGTTTTCAGATAATGGACAAGGTACGGTGAGGATTGTACCCGCCGTCAAGGCATTTAATTTCGCCTCGAAACCGCAAAGCACTCGTCTAAATACTTATGGGCAAAAGATATAAGCGTCAATACATCAAGCGCCTTGGTTTCGTCTGTTTTCCAGTGAATTTTTGGAGTATGCGCCACAGGATTTCTGATCAAATGAAATATGGCCTCGCACAGCTCTTTCAGCCCTAAAAATTCGCTCCGCTCACTAGCGGTTTTAAGCTCATAAAAGCTAGATACGGGCTACCCATTGAGAAAATTTTATTGAATAAAGCACTGCCGTCCGAATCAAGCCCGGAAAGCTGCCGAATTCGTTCCCCTAATCCTTTTGCGGCTTCAAATACAGCATCGTAATAATCTTTACGCAGACAGTCCTTGTCCTTAACGCAATATTTCGTAACTTCGCTGTGAATAGCGCGATGATAGAATTTTTGTTTCAAGCTGTTAACTCGTATATCAGCTTCATCAAGAGTAGCCGCGCTGACTACCTCAGAGATCGATCCGGTTTTATCTATTGACAGCCCCGCCAAAACAAGCACTTTATTAGTTTCTTCAAACAGATATTCGTATGAATCGCGCTTACCTGAATCAGTAAATCTTACCGGGGCAAGCGCAGCCTTAGTAAAGCTGTATACACCAACAAATGATTTGCGCATACGGATATCATTGCCGAAGCATTTATACAGCCAGCTACGTTTGTTCAACCCTTCATCAACTGCGGCAATCCCGCATTGTCCAAGCAACTGTGTAATCTCACTTTTGGAAAGCCCTCTGCTTGTGTCGGCAAGTACGCCGCACAATGCCGCAAGCTGTTGTGGATCAAGCTGTTTGATTATCATCTCTTTCTCTCCGTTTGCTGTCGCAACTCTTATAAATTATAACAATCAGCGAAAATCTCATCGTATTTTTTAACATCCGCATATACTGCGGTTTCCCTAAAGCGGATAATATGCCATCCAGCCGGTTCCAATAGCGTGATTTTGTCGCAGTCACGCTTGACATTGCCGTGAATTTTATCCTTCCAGTGCGGCGCGTATTGTTCCAATTTTTCGATAATAGAAGCAAATCATCAGGTTGCCCGGTTATGTCCAGGCCAGTAGCCGCCATAGCACAAAACATCGCTACCGTATACTATTGAAAATAAATATCCGGCTTGCCGACCAAAGAGTTGACATTCGCTCGACATCTCATGACTCTTGACCGAAAAACGCGACGTAAAGCCATATCTGGCACTGTATTTCCGGATCTTATTGAAGAGAAGGCATTAATTTGTAAGTAGTTTCAGGCGTCCTTGACATTAAAAAGCCTCCTGCTGATCCAAAAACAGACTTGCGGATGGCTTCCAGCTGCTTGCTGTTACGTCCGCTCTCTCAAGCCATCGCTGTATCCGTTTTCCGGGCGGCTCATTCCCGCCCCAAAACTCTACAAAAAGAGCGCTGTCCATTGTAAGCGCGGCCTCGCGCATTTCTTTGAGTTTCAAGGCTCGCTCAATGTAACTGCCCCCCTCATTATCATTACTTGGATTTGCCACACTTCCGGCAGAGAACAGATCCTTGCTTGACGGCAAAGCACCCCATGATAAGTTAGCAAATACAAGACCATATCATCGTATTTTTTGCGCAACCGTCTGATTTTACGATATTCGGACAAAGCAGCGCCGCTTCTGCCTGAAGATTTATTCCTAAATTCCCGGAAAATTTTTAAACTGCAGCTTAAAAATTTAGCGAGGTAATGGTTTACAAAACACTTTGAATCAAATTTTTTTGCTGTTTTGTTAATGGCCCAAATATATTGAATCCAATAATCCCGAACCTTCGGCTATTTTCATAGAAATATGTGTATTTACCTAACCGCAGAAATTAATGTCATGTTTTATATTTGCAGGTTAAAAAATTTTAACCTGCAAAACGTTATTTGCTAACCATCAACTCTCCTTTGTATTTATGTTTTATTCCAGTTTATGCATAAAAGCAGGTTAAAAAGTCCGGAATTTTAGGTTTATTCTATCTCCTTTGGAGAGATTTGTATAAAGACGGACTTCGACCGGCAAAATGTGCTCATCCGTGTCTTTATCCTCAATCCACCATAAGCGCCCGTCAGGGTGAATTTTTCTGGCATATGCGCGAATACATTTCATCTTCTCCTATATAGGTAATTTGCGAAAATCGTTATATCGAACCCCCATGCCCTCAAAAAGAGATTCTTTGACTGGCGCTTTTTCACTTGGCGGCTCCACTTCAAAACGCGGAACGTGAAGCATGAGAAGTGCGAACGTGAATGACACATTGCTCATAATCAGCCCAACGCACTCCCGGAACGCCGCCCATTTTGCCGAAAACTATGCAAATATGCTTCACGCTCTCAATTCGTTACGTTTCCAAAACACTATTGACGGCACTACGCCAAGTATCGCTCAAAGTGAACTTAACCTCAGCACCAAACTCACCTGTCGCAATATAGGGAAGCGCTTGCGGGTGCGGAGCAAAATCAATTTCAAAATAACTGTCATTTTTTGTTAATTCGCTTAAAACCTCACGCACCCTGTTCTAAAATTGCGGAGATATTTTGAAACTAGCTGAACGGGCCTCATCTGTTAGCTGTTCACAGCAACTGTCAAAAAGTTGCTCAAACTCAGCTTTCGTCACAATTATTTCTCCTCAATAGTTTTTTAACTGATTCGGCAACGTGCCAGGCTAATACAGAAGGAACAGCGTTTCCAATTTGCCGCTCTGCTTTCCTGAGCTGACACGGGAAAACAAACGTATCGGGGAATGACTGTATCCTGGCAGTCTCACGCATGGAAATTATGCTGCGCGGCAATGAGTAATGAAATTGAATGGTACCATGACGTTCAGCGCGTATCGTATATCCCGGACGATCAGCTAACAGCCGTCTATTCCCCTGCTCACCGCTGGCATTGGCCTAGGCTAAATATTAACTTTTAATTATCTTACTTTGATTTTAACAGACAGTTAAGGAAGGAAACATCTATAATTATACATTTAACCAGAGTTATTAAGACTAAATTATGATGAATTATAAAAAAGACACGCTCTTCCCCCCGGCCGGGAAAGAGCCTTAAATTTTTCACTCAGCCTTCTGCTCAGTCAAATCTCCGCGCACCGCTGTGAACTGTTCCTGGATATTATTAAATACGCTGACTAAAACCGGATCAAAATGCGTCCCCGACCCGGCCAGGATAATTTCCACGGCCTGGCTGTGCTGTAAGGGATCCTTATAGGGTTTGTCCGAGACCAAAGCCGTGTAGACATCGGTAATGGCCATGAGCCTTCCTTCCAGGGGAATATTCTGACCGGCCAGGCCGTTGGGGTATCCGGTCCCGTCCCACTTTTCATGGTGGGTCAGAGCCATGACCCGGGCCTGCTCAAAATAACTGTTTTCCATTTCCGACAGCCCCTGGGAGATCTCATCTATAATTCGGGCCCCAAAGGTGGTGTGGAGCTTGACGGCCTCAAACTCGTCCACGTCAAGCTTGCCGGGCTTCTTCAAAATACGGTCGCTTATGGAAATCTTGCCCACATCATGGAGACGGGCCGACTGCAGAAAAACCGCCAGATCCCAGGGCTCAATGATGTCCGTATACAGGCCCGACTCTTTCAGGCCGTTGACTAAAATACCCAGCCAGTTGATGGTCTGCCGGATATGGCTGGCGGGGAGCTTGTCACGGCTTTCGACCATATCGACCATGGTGTCCAGGATCTTATTCTGGAGACGGTTAACTTTCTCCATTTCCCCTAAGACCATCTTCTGGAGATCTTCGTTATAGATAGTCAGAAGGCGGCTCTGCTGCTCCAAGGCCTTTTTCTGGGCCGAAATAGTCAGCTGAATCTCCACCCTCTTTCTCAGAAGATCCGGGTTAAAAGGCTTAGTAATGTAGTCAGCGGCCCCTAAATTAAGGCCCATGAACTCCGAATCCTGGCCGGAGATAGCGGTCAGGAAAATAACCGGAATGTCTCGGTACCGGGGATCGGCTTTCAAAAGCTTGATAGTCTCCAGACCGTTCATTCCGGGCATGAAAATATCCAGCAGAATCAAAGATGCGTCAACTGTTTCCAGTATCTCAAAAAGTCTTGTGGCTGAAGGCAGAGTAAAAACATCTCCCAATTCCGACAAGGCGACCTTGGCACTTTTTAAGGTGGTCACGGAATCGTCCACCACCATGATTTTGGTGCCTTCTGGGTTAAACCCGTTCACGATACGCCTCATTTCTCCAAATCACTGACCAGTTCCAAAGCCCGGGTAAAATCGGAGATCAGAATCTGGTCAGAGATTTCTAATAAAGTCCGTCTGGTCTGATCATCGCCCTTTTCGGCGATTTCCTCAATCAGCCGGTCCACCCGGCGGATATTCTTAGCTTCCAAAGCTTCACGCAAAAGGCCGAAACTGCCTTTACTCTGAGGACCGTCCGAACCGTTTCCGTTCAGACTCGTCCGGACATAAAATGAAAATTTGGACATATCCTGACGGAAACTGTCCAGGTGTTTGGTTAAATAGCTGATATCAGCTTCCTTGGCCGCTTTTTCCAGCTCAGCCGCCTGGCCGGACAGCAGTTCGGCCCCCACGCTGGCTGCAGCGCTTTTTAAGGCATGGACCCGGATGGCCAGGTCGGAAAATGCTCTTTGGTTATCCTTGGCCGGGACAGTCAGATAGCCGGCCAGGCCTTCGACATCTTTGTAAAATACATCCAGAACCCCGATAAATTTCTGCTGATTGCGGCCGCATCTTTCCAGTCCCAGTTTAACGTTCCAGCCCGGATAATCTAAGGCCGACAAAACGGCCCGGCTTCTGGCCGTCTCTGATTTGGGCCTGACCGGCCCGTCACCGGCCGGTCTAGCCTGATCGGTCTGAGCTGACAGATAAGGCAGTTCTATATTTTCCCTGGCCTCCATGGGAATCCAGCTGTCTAAGAGAGCGGTCAATTTGTCAGTCTCAATGGGTTTGGAAATGTAATCGTCAAATCCATGGGAAAGCAGCATCTCCCTCATGCCGGAGACGGCGTTGGCCGTAAAAGCAATGGCCGGCACCTTCCGGTAATGTTCACTTAAATCCCGAATTTTACGCAGTGTTTCAATGCCGTCCTGACCGGGCATCATGTGATCTATCAGCAGCAGTTCAAAAGGCTGCTGCCTGGCCAGTTCCACCGCCTCCATTCCGGACAGGGAAGTGGTGACCTTCATCAGATAAGGTTCCAGCAAGCCGGTGGCCACCACCAGATTGGTTTTAATGTCATCGACAACCAGTACCGGATAGCCGGGAGCCTTGAAAGAGACTTTTGACTCCGGCGCCTTGGGGACTAAAGTCAGATCGGTCAGTTCGCCCAAAGGTACGGAATCGGAGACAACCTGAATGAAGGAAGCCGTAAATTTTGAACCTTTGCCGAACTCGCTTTCCACGGAAATATCGCCGCCCATCATCTGGCAAAGGTTCCGGGCGATGGAAAGGCCCAGGCCGGTGCCCTCAACGTAACGGTTAATCCTTCCGGCGTCCAGACGGACAAAATCCGCGAACAGATTGGCCAGATCTTCTTTTTTAATGCCCACCCCGCTGTCTTCAACCGTAAAAACCATCCGCACTTCCCGGTCGGAGACGGGCTGGGACCGGGCGGCCAGCTTAACAAAGCCGGAGGGGGTGTATTTGACGGCATTGGACAGAAGATTAAGTAAAATCTGCCGGATACTCCGGTCATCGCCCAAAAGCCCCCTGGGGATATTCCGATCAATGTCGGTAAAGAAAATTAAAGGCTTATCCCTCAGCCTTATGCCCACCAGAGCCAGAATGTCGGTTAAAAGCTGGTTAACCTGGTAAGGGGAGTTGGTTATGGACAGTTTACCCGACTCAATCTTGGAAAAATCCAAGATGTCATTAATAATGCCCAGCAGACTGCTGCCGGCTCTTCTTATTTCCGTAATGTAACCCAGGCCCTCCGGACGTCCGTAATCCCGCTGGGCCAGTTCGCTCAGACCGATGATGGCGTTCATGGGCGTTCTGATCTCATGGCTCATGCGGGCCAAAAACGATGATTTCGAGCGGCTTTCCTCTTCCGACCTGGTTTTAGCTATATTCAGGCGCAAAAGCATGGCGGACAGCAAAACGGCCAAAACCAGACTGATGGCCGCGATAAAGGGGATCATGTCAAAAACTTCACTGTAATAAAACGTGACCGGAGCGATATTGCCCAGATACCAGCCGTTTTCTAAGCGGCAGAAAAAGCCCACATACTCCGTGCCCCGGATGTTTAAATGGGAAACTAAAGCCCCGGAGGTTATTTTTTTCAGCTCCTCAGGCAGGCCGGTAAAACCGGGAATCTCGTCCAGCTGCTCACCGACAAAAGAAGCTTCGGGATAGGTCAGGATCCGGAAAGAGCTGTCGGCCAGAAGCCCGTAACCGGAATTGGCCATCCGCTGACCGCTGACCTGATCCAAAATGGGGGTTAGGGAATAATCAATGGCCACCACCCCCCGGCTTTCGCCTTTTTGATCGTAAACCACGGTCGATACGGCGGCCACGGCCTGACCGGTCCGGGGATCAATATAGGCTTCGGTATGAAAAATGCCGTTGGTCAGAAGAGCCCCCCGAAGCCAGATAGCTGTTTTTGGATTAAAGAATTCTCCCGGAATCAGCCCCGAACCGTCAATGAAATTTCCGTCCAAATAGCCGTAAACGGATAAAAAAACGTCTTTAATGGAAGACTCCAAGGGGTAAACCGTGGACAGTTTTCTTAGAATATTCAGCTGTTCGGCCGGTGAATCACGGCGGTCCAGTGACAGCGCCAATGTGGCAGCCGCATGCTGCAAAGCCGATTCGTGGGCCTGAATGAGGGACTTTAAAGAAGTCTGATAGACCTGCATCTCACTGCGGCTCAGATGATCGATCTGGCGCTTAACTATGCCGGAAACATAGAAATACGAACCCAAGGCCATCAGAACAAAGGCCGCCAGGACAAAAAGTACCAGCTTATAGCCGTTCTTTATGGCCTCTCCAAAATTCATGACCCGTTTTCCTTAGGCCAGCTCAGATTGTAGTACTTGACCGGCACATCGACCTTGGTTGTTTCTATAAAACCCTGACCGAAAATATAAGTGTCCTGATACACCAGAAAAAAGTTCCTGGACGGTTTGCCGCTTCTGGGGTCGTTGTAGTAGCTGCCGTTCCATCTGGCCCCGGGAGAAAGATTGTCCAGGCAGGCCAGAAAGGCCTGAGTGTCGTAAATGGAGGCCCGGCCTTCGGCCAGAAGTTTGGCGAATTCCACCAGCCCGGCTGTTTCGCTGAAGCCCAGAGGGTAGGCCCAGGTGCCCAGACGTCCGGAGGCCCCGTGCTTTTCGACCGCCTTTTCCACTTCCTTGATGACCACATTCCACTGGCCCAAAATCGGTTCTATATCCACTTCCAAAGCCCCGGGGTAGCCTAGGATGGGAGAGGGGATGTCGGCTTCCACAAACAGGCCGCCTTTGGAGGCCACGGACCGGATCAGAGGTTCGGTTAAAGCGTCATTGGTGCAGAAAAAAGCCGTTTTCGGGCCGTACTGCTTGAACAGATCATTAAAGACCGTATCCAGATTATTCTTAGCCGCCTCCAGACCCTGGGGGCCTATGGGATCCATTATTTCGGCCTGCACAAACTTCAGGCCCAGATCCTGGCAGGCCAGTTTCATGACCTCATTGCGGACAGCTATGGATTCCATATCCATATGGCGCTCAAAGGACAGGTGGACAAAAGTCTCAGCCCCCAGATTCTTAGCCGCATAGGGGATCAGGTAGCCCCGGGAGACATAATCGGTGGCAATGGCCAGATCGGCCGTGGCCGTAATGACTTCGGCTTCCTCAAAAGGTTCCGAGGCCAGACAGAATATATCGGGCCGGACTTCTTTAATGCGCCTGAATCCCTCGGCCGTACCGTCAATGGCCTGATTGACGACCACGGCTTTCATTAAAGGATCTTCGGCCAAACCGGCAATGAGCACGGCCACTTTTTCCGGATTATCAAGATAATCGTCTGAGTAGACGAGATGCCGGATTAAGCCGCCCTGATCGGCCTGACCGTAACGCCGGACCATCTCAACGGCCCCCATCAGGTCTTCCCCGCCCTGGTCGGCCGTCCCGGTCACCACGCCGATGTGATATACCGAAGCCGAACCGGAGAAATAGTTATTTTTTTTGTGCTGATACTTTTCCGGAATTTTCAGCTCAATATTTCCCTGATAGCCCTGACCGAAGATATAAGTGTCCTGGAAAAGAAGAAAGACATTATCTAAGGTGTTGCCGTCCTGATCAAAATAGCTGCCCCCGCTCCATTTGATGCCAGGGGCGAACTTTTCATAGCATTTGATTAAGGTGGCAAAATCATCCTTCTTCGTCTGCCCCTGGACTAAGAGCCGGCCGAATTCCACCAGACCCGAGGTGTGGGCGAATATAATGGACGACGGCCACGAGCCCAGACGTCCGACCGCCCCGAACCTGACCAGGATTTCTTCCACCCGGTCCAGTATGGCTGTCCAGTCCCCGGCCAGATGCTGGATATCCAAAGCCAGAGCCTCCGGGTAACCCAGAAGAGGCGACGATTCTTCGGCCTCAATAAAATAGCCGCCGGATTTGACAATCTGCCGGATTAAAGGCGTAGTCTGGGCATTGTTGGTTGTAAAAAAAGCTGTCTGGGGTCCGTACTTTTCAATCCATTCCGGGAAATTGTCGGTAATAAAATCCTGGGACCCTTCGACCCCGGCTTCACCCAGAGGATCGGGGGTGTTTATGAACACAAAATTAAGCCCCAAATCCCGGCAGGCTTCTTCCATAATGACCCGTTTACGGCTCAGGCCTTCGCCGATCATGTGTCTGGGGAAGGACAGGTGAATCAGGGTTTTGGCCCCCAGTTTCTGGGCCGTGTGGGGAATGAGATAGCCCCGGGTCAGAAAATCGGTGCTGACCACCAGATCAGCGGTCTGGGAAATAAGTTCGTAATCTTCGTGGCTCTCGGCGGCTAAAAGGAATATCTCAGGTCTTTTGGCCCGGATGTGCCGGAAAGCCTCGGCCGTGCCAGGTACGGCCTCGTTCACAATAATGACCCGCATCAAAGGATCTGAGGCCAGTTCCTCAATGCGGCTGATGGTGGTCTCCAAATTGCCCAAAAAGTTATCCGGGTAAGTCACATGGCGGATCCGGCCGCCCTGATCGGCCTGACCGTAGAGATTCTCCACCTGCTTAACCGAACTCAGTTCGTCTTCCCCCTGAGAACCGGAACCGGTCACTAATCCGATATGGAAATCCTCTTCCCGGCCAACCGTGTTTATCGCGACTGAAGGAGCGCCGGCCGCAGTCTGAGGGCCGTGCTGAACTCTGGCCAGGTTCGGGGCTGAAGGCTCGGACCCGGAGCCTGGGATGCTGCGCGGCTCGCCTGAATTTTTCCCGGTCGGAGAGGACAAAACAAAAAATACCGCCGCCACGGCCGCTAACACCGCCGCCGTAACCAGCCAAACAGTCTTTTTCTTCCGGTCTGGGGGCATCTTTTACTCCTGGCAACTTGGTCCCCTGGCTTTGGAGGACCTTTAATTTATCGCCTCAAATTTCTTGGCCTTTGTTAACCGGACAATATCTTCTATCTGCAGCCAAAAGATTTTTTTATAGGCCATCATATCACAGCCTCAGCACTTTCTGAAAACGGTCTTTTATATAGTTTTTAATTATGGTAAATACTGTTGTCTTTATTTAACAATTCTGAATTATTTCCAAAAAAATCGCTCACTGGCAATAAAGGGCAAGCGAACTTTTCAATATGGAAAAACGGCCTGGGAAGTGGCAGGATAAAAAGGCCCAGATTTTTAGTCCGGTCAGGTCGGCGGGTGTAAAAAAACAAAACCGAGATCATGTCCAACTCAAACCCAAAATTATCTTCCAAAATACAAAAACTATAAAACCATGAGCATCATACCATAACCAGGCCGCTGACCGAAAGAAAATCCTCCGCTGCCCAGATGTTCAGTAATACCGGCATCCTCCCCCGCCTTAAGTAGGCCAGGGGATTCTCACAGAGACAGAAACCTTGCCGTTTCCGGTCTCCCCTCAAAGGGTTCCCGTTTCACAGGCTGACTGAGGACTAAGCCTCAACAGCCAGTGACAGCAGCCTGTCCGGCCGCCAAAACGCTTTGCCGGCTGACCTGAAGGTTCAGCCTCGGCCGGAATACGCCTTATTTCCCCGGCCTCACGGACGGAAATTTCACGGCGCTGAAGATGAAGCCTCCCGGGGTCAAAAAACAAAACCTTATCAGGAAGCGGTCTTTTGATTATCCAGCGGCAAAACCTTATCATTCAAAATGCCCCGGACACACTCCGGCAGATCGTCCGGCAATTCCAGGTCAGCTAAAGCTCTTTTGTAAAGCTCAATCTGATCTTCATAGGGCTGAGTCTTGTCCACCACCAGCCACGACTCCTCGCGCAGAGAGCACTGTCCGCTTTTAAGTTTCAGGCCGGCATAAAAAAGTTTGCCCGAAGAGACCTTAAGGCCAACGTTTTTAGCCACTCTGGTCAGTTCATTAATGATCTCTTTCTGCTTTTTGCCGGAAACCAATGCTTTTGCCATTAATTAACTCCCTAAGTTCACTGCCAGCAGCTTAAAAAACAGCCGGAATTCTCTTCCTTAAAAACTGACCGCCCCTGGACTAAACCGTCTGACGCCAGGCGGCCGGTCCGGAATCGTAAAGATCGCTGCCGGCCAGATCATTTATGACAACCGAAGGCATATCTTCCACCGTCAGCCGCAAAAGAGCCTCCGGTCCCAGTTCCGGCCAGGCTAAAGTTTCCACCGCCTTGACGCATTGGCCGTAAAAAGCCCCGGCTCCGCCCACAGCCGCCAAATAGACTGCCCCGTATTTGAGCATATCCGCCCTGACCTGGGCTCCCCGGCGGCCTTTGCCGATCATAACCTTAAGGCCTCTGGCCAGAAGCGGTTCGGTTAAATGGTCCATCCGGCCGCTGGTCGTTGGTCCGGCTGCCCCGATAACCCGGCCAGGCGGCGGCGGCGAAGGGCCCATGTAGTAGATTATCTGGCCCTCTAAATCAAAAGGCAGTTTTTCCCCGGCCTCAATAAGGGCCTGAAGATTACGGTGAGCCTGATCCCGGGCGGCGTAAATCTGGCCGCTAATTATAACTTCCTGTCCGGCGGCCAGATTCTTTAAGGTGTCAACCGTGACCGGAGCCGTTAATAAAACCTCTGGGGGGAGGCTGGACCGAACCATGGGTCTCAGTGCTGCTGCTTTTGAATGTAGTAAGCGGCAAACTCCTTGTCATGGCGCATGATATGCTCCTTGAGCCAGTTAATGACAATGGAGTTGATGGTCAGCACCATGGCCGACTTGTTAGCGGCCTTCCGGAATTCCTCAAATTGTTTCTTTAAAGCGGCCGTAAACTCCACGTGAAGCCTCTTATGATCATCGGCCTTGGGATACTGACTGGAGCGATGGTAAACCTCCTCGTCGGCAAAATGCTTGTTCACATAATCCTTAAGGAAGTTCAAAGTACTCTCAACCCGGTCAGCTTTGGACTGATCCACCAGGATATCGGCCTGGCGGAAAAGTTCCTTATGCTGATCGTCAATCTTGGGAATCCCGGTTTCCAGACTTTTGGACCAAAGCATCTGTTATATCCCCCTATTTGTATCAAAAAATCCCGGCCATGTTCAGCAATCCAAAACAGCGGGAAAGAGATCTCAGGATTCGATTCCACAGCCATAGGCTATCTACTAAAAGACAGAAGACTATTACCTTAACAAAATAGCACCAATTTACTCAGAAGACAATATCTATTTTTTATTAGGCCTGATTTTTAGAAACTGGGCAGAGACGGCCCTTCTCCGAGGCTGCTCGGGATCGCCCGAGACCCTGCGGTTCATAGCTTAATCCCAAATTTATTATGCGGCGCGGACTTCAATAGTTCTTAGATCATTTGCTGTCAGCCTGATCGCAAAATAGTTGGCGGAAAAACTTTTTCCGTTCCTGTGCCGGGGTAAGCGTAATCAGCCCGAAAGCGCACATCCTTATGAAGCGTGACATCCACGTACGCCTTAAATCTCCGTCCGGCAGTTTTACGGCGGACATGCCGGGCTGGCTTGTTCATCAAAAGCTGTGCCCTTTAAGTACTGATCCGGCAGACAGCCGCTTTCAGCAATCAGAGGCACGGATCAAACTGGGCGTCCATACCAGACAAATCAGGCGCTGCTCAGTAAAAGTATTTTTTTAAAAATTTAACAGCCTACTGGACCTGCCCCTGAATTCTGCCCACGACCTCCAGAAGCGGGCTTTGAAGAAGATCTGACGGGGCCACAGCTTTTTCGGCCAGAGGCAGTTCTCCTCCGTAACGCTTTTCAATCAAATCCAGGACAGCCTCTGAGCCTAAATTATAGTCGCCGAAAGTTTTTAAGGGAACCAGTTCCATACCGGCCCCTCTCTGATATATTTTGTAGACCAGTTCAGAGCAATAAACCTTCTCATCCGACCACTGAAAAAGGGTATCATAGGTCCGGTCTTTTAAATCTGTCCCGGCTTTTTTCATCTGTGAAATGACCTGGGGCGTTAAGACTTTCGGGTCTTTCAGTCTCAGCCAAAGGACTTCCGGGCTACGTTCCAGCCACTCTTCCACCGGGGTCATAGTCATTTGCGCCAGAGCCTCATAGACAAAAACCCGGCCTTCGGAGATAAAAACTATCCCGCAGTGGGTGTAGTCCGAGCCGGTGGCCATCTTTATGGCCAGACTCTGGGAAGTATTTAAAGACTGAAAGAGAAGATCCCCTTCCTGAAAATCATGGCCAAAAGCCCAGGCCGGAGCGGTCAGTCCTATAATTAAAGCGACCAATAGACTTAAAATGAAATTTTTGGGTAAAATATCCATGATCACACCTAAAAGGGTTTAAGCAGGCTGACGGAAAAATGTTTTATTTTTCCCAATCATTATACCGCCGAACGGAGGCCGGGGCTATGACTTAAATTACCAAGCGGCCTGCGGCCGGAATTTACTTATACAGTTAAGCTCCGGTCCTGTAGATTAACATTCTTATCTTTACAATATACTGGTTTTTGCTATATAATATGAGTACAAGTATACTCATCGGCCCACCAAAGATTTCGGCGCCTGAGTCATCATCAGGTAATTTATTGAAGGAGTGCGATTTTGTCGGACACCATCTGGGCACCATGGCGAATGGATTATATTTTGGGGCCCAAGGACACCAAAGACAGTTGTTTTTTCTGTTTGCCCAAAGAACATTTAGGGCCGTTGCCGGAAAGGTTGGTTCTCTACAGTGACCGAGTGGCTTTAATTATCATGAATCTGTACCCCTATAACAATGCCCACTTAATGACCGCCCCCCGCCGTCATGTGGCTACGCTGGCCCTGGCCACGGAAGAAGAAAGGCTGGCTGTGGTTAACTTAGCCGCCTGGGCCACCGAGATTTTAGACGAGACAATGAAGCCGCACGGCTTTAACTTAGGTATAAACCAGGGTCTGGTGGCCGGAGCGGGCCTGGCCGATCACCTCCATTTTCACATTACTCCCCGCTACCAGGGCGACACCAACTATATGACCGTTCTGGGGGAAACACGGGTTATTCCGGAGCATATCCGGGCTACTTACGACAAACTGGTTGGGTTGTTTAATTGTTAGCCAAAAACGCCGGCCAGGGTCTGACTCCGGCTTTAAGACAGTGGTTTTCGGTTAAGGAAGAGCATCCGGAGGCAGTTTTATTCTTCCAGATGGGCGACTTTTACGAACTGTTCTTCGAAGACGCCACCCTAGTTGCTCCTTTACTGGATTTAACTTTAACCAGCCGCCAAAAACTGGACAACCAGCCGGTGCCCATGTGCGGGGTGCCTTTAAGCGCCGGTGAAAGCTACATCAGCCGTCTGGCTCAGATGGGCCATAAAATTGCTGTCTGTGAGCAAGTCGGACCCTTACCGCCCAAACACGGTTTAGCCGACAGGGTAGTCCGCCGGGTCGTTACCCCCGGCACGATTCTGGCTCAGGACTCTCAGACTGAGACCGTCTCCCGCTATGTGGCCGCTATCCACTGCAGTGAAGCCTCGGAGAACTGGGCTTTGGGGGCTGTCGAACTTTCGACCGGAGACTTCATTTTAGGTCAATGGAACAATCAGGACGGCCTGTGGGCGGAACTGTCGGCCTTGGAGCCTTCGGAAATCATTATAGCCCAGGGGGCATCTCAAAAAATTTCGGATCTGGTCAGTGCTCTGGGGGTCTATACCACTTCCTTGCCCGATTCCCAGTTTGACGGTTCCTTTTTAGATCACTGGAAAAAGGCCTTCGGGGAAGATTTTGAGCCTGAGCCCGAAGATCAGCCTCTGTCCCTGGCTGTCGGCTCGGCTGTTTTGGGTTACTGCCTGGCCCTTTCCCCTGGCTCTAATTTAGAGCACCTGGCCAGACCAAGAAAACTGTGGTCCAGTCCTTACTTAGGTCTGGACGAAGCGGCCATCCGAAATTTAGAACTCATCAAATCCTTACGGGACAGCGGCATAAACGGTACCATCCTGAAACTCATTTCCTTAAATGTCACCCCCATGGGCGGACGGCTTTTAAGAGACTGGCTGACAAGACCTCTGTACAACCGCGCTCAGGTCCAAAGACGGCACGAAGCGGTGGAAAACTTACTGGCCGACAGTCTCTGGCGGGAAAACCTGCTGGACTATTTGCAAAAGACCCTTGACCTGGAAAGAGCCTTGAGCCGCCTGACCTTAGGCCGAGGCACGGTCCGGGATCTGGTCGCGGTTCAGGCCACTTTATCCCAGGCCGGGCCCATTAAAGATCTTTTAGCCTTAAGTTCTTCGGAACTGCTTAAGGAATTAGGCGCCAGCCTGAATCCCCTGCCGGAGCTTTTGGCCAAACTCAGCCGCACCCTGACCGAAACCCCTTCAGCCCCAGGGGATCCGGTGGTCAGATCGGGTTTAAGCCCCCGTTTGGACGAACTGAGGGATTTGGAATCCGGCGGCAAACAGCGCATAGCCGCCTTGGAGGCCAGAGAGAGAGCCAGAACCGGCATAAATAACCTGAAAGTTGGTTTTAATAAGATTTTCGGTTACTTTCTGGAAGTAACCAAGTCAAATCTGGCTTCGGTCCCTGGCGACTGGCAAAGAAAGCAGACTGTCTCCGGCGGGGAGAGGTTTGTGACTCCGGAACTTAAGGAATGGGAAGAAAGGATTGTCACGGCCGGTGAAAACAGGACCGTCTTAGAAGAGAGGATCCTGGAAAACCTGAAAAAAACTGCGGCTAAATCGGCCAAACCTTTAAAAGAACTGGCCATGCTCTTAGCCCAGATTGACGCTCTGGCCGCACTGGCCGGTGCGGCGCTTAAATACAACTGGATCCGGCCGACTTTAACCGAAGACGATTTAATTGACATCAAAGGCGGCCGCCACCCGGTCGTGGAGCAGTCTTTAGCAGCCGGAGAGACTTTTGTGGCCAATGATCTTAAAATAACTCCCTGGGAGAGACTTTTAATCATTACCGGCCCCAATATGGCCGGCAAATCTACGATTCTAAGACAAACAGCCATTATTGTCATTTTAAACCAGATGGGGTCTTTCGTGCCGGCCGAACAGGCCGCTCTCTCCATGAGGGACCAGGTTTTTACCCGAGTCGGAGCCTCGGACGATTTGGCCCGCGGCCAGTCGACATTTATGGTGGAGATGAGCGAAACGGCCCGGATCCTGAAAAAAGCCACGCCCCGGAGCTTAGTCATTTTAGATGAGGTCGGCCGAGGCACGTCCACTTTTGACGGTCTGGCCATTGCCTGGGCTGTGGCCGAATATCTCCACGATCTGGCTACCCGGGGGGTACCGACCTTATTTGCCACCCATTACCACGAACTGGTAGAATTGGCCCAGACTAAGCCGTTGACCAGAAATTACAATGTTACGGTTAAAAAATGGGGCCAGAATATTGTCTTTTTAAGACGCCTGGCTCCCGGCGGGGCCAGCAAAAGCTACGGACTGGCCGTGGCCGCTTTAGCCGGCCTGCCGGACCGGGTAATCAGGCGCTCCGGAGAAGTTTTAGCCGATCTGACCAGGCACAACAAACAGCTGGTCAGGCCCGACAAGTTCCAGGGCGATCTCCTGGCCCAGGCCGGACTCCATGACGATCCGGCCACGGCTTTAGTCCGGGAAATTTCCAACCTCAAAATAGAGGAACTGACTCCCCTGGAGGCTTTAAACCTTTTAACTGAGCTGAAGACCCGGGCCAATGAGTCCATAAGTTGAATAAAAGGCATCTGAAGAATTATTATTTCCCTCTAATATCTGTTTTGGCCTGGCTGGTCCTTTTTCTGGGCCCTTTAAGCCCGCCTTTGTCAGCGGCCGGGGAACTGGCCAGAGCCCAGGCCGCCCGAGCTTCTTTTCTCCAGAATATCTCCGGCAAAAAACGCTCAGACTGGCTGAATTTAATTACCCAGTTTGAAGAGGCGGCCGCTGCACAGCCCAAAGCCGAACCGGCGGCCAGGGCCAGATATCTTGCCGCCGAACTGGCCATCATGAGCTTTGAGCGTTTCGGTCAGGAACCCGATGTCCAAAGGGCCAGAACCTTAGCCAGACGGGTTATCCGCAACTGTCCCCGCTGCGAACCGGCTCCGGCTTCCCAGGTCATCATCGGTCAGGCCTTAATATACGGGAATAAGCCAGATGAGGCTTACAGGGAACTGATGAAAGTGGAGCTAAATTTTCCCGGCAGTCCCGAAAGGCTTAAAGCCCGAACCCTCATGGCCTCTTTAAGGCCAGGAGGAACTCCGCCTCCTGAACCGGAAAGAACCGCTGCGGACACCCCTCCCGGGGACAAAACCCGGGACACGGCGCCTGCCGCATCACCCGGCCGGGACAAGCCGCCTGCCCCTCCGGCAGCCAGTAAGTCTCCGGCTGTCAAAGAAGTCAGAATCGTTCATCCTAAAATCCCAAAAGCCAGAAACGACGGGCGGCCTCAGGTTTACTCATTAAACTTAGTGGACTACGGGGCCTATCAAGAAGTGGTGGCTTACATCGATCAGGTCACGCCCTATGTCTATAACCTCTTGCCCCCGGCCGGAGCCGGGGGTGCATTTCGCGTTTACGCTGATTTTAAAGGCGCCAAACTCTATCCTCAGCTGAATGACCGGCTGAACAAGACGACCGGCTTAATCAAGCTGGTTAAAGCCAGTCAATTAAATAACGATACCGTCCGTCTGGTTGCCGATCTGGCTCAGGCTTATCCTTACCGGCCTCTTTTTCTGGAAAATCCCAGCCGACTGATAATTCAGGTGGCCAAAGACGGGGCTGACTTACCCAGACCGGAGCCGGACGCCCCGCCTTCATTGCCTCCGCCTAAAGAACCTAAAGTCAAACCCGAAGCAAATACTCCGGTCCGGCCGGTCCGAGGCCCCTCAAATTCTCTGGCCAGACAGCTGGGACTTAAAATCCGGCGGGTGGTCATAGATCCAGGCCACGGCGGCAAGGATACAGGAGCCTCGGGCAACGGAGTTCGGGAAAAAGAGGTGGTTTTGAAAGCCGCCAGTCTTCTGGCCGAAAAAATTAGAAAGCGTCTGGGTCTGACCGTTATTCTGACCAGAGACTCAGACCGGTTTATTACCCTGGACCGCCGGACCCGCCTGGCTCGGGAAAATCAGGGGGATCTTTTTATCTCAGTCCACGCCAACGCCAACAACCTTGCCAAAGTTGAAGGCTTTGAAACTTATATCTTAAACTTCACCGATGATCGGAGGGCGCTGGAAACAGCGGCCAGGGAAAACGCAGCCTCTGATAAATCCATGTCAGAGATGT
The DNA here is from genome assembly GCA_031264185.1 of Deltaproteobacteria bacterium. Taxonomy (GTDB): domain Bacteria; phylum Desulfobacterota; class Desulfarculia; order Adiutricales; family Adiutricaceae; genus JAIROO01. The sequence continues at coordinate 49,714 of JAISEL010000006.1, read as the reverse complement.
TCAATATCTTAGAGCAAATCGCCAAAAACACTAAAGTGGCCGAATCCAGGGTTTTAGCCAAATCTCTCCACACCGGGGCCTTATCCCGGTTGGGTAAGAAATTTAAAATCCGAGATCTGGGAGTCAAAGAAGCGGTCTTTATCGTTCTGGCCAATGTGGAAGTGCCTTCGGTCTTACTTGAAATAGGCTTTGTCACCAATAAAGGCGAAGCGGAAAAGCTGACCAAGCAGGAATATCTAGAGGCCATGACTGACGGCCTGGTTGACGGCCTTAAAGCTTACATAGACGGTCTGCCAAAGTAAGGGCCTAAAGAAGAACCACCCCAAAAGCCTAAAATTAGTTTTTTTTTACTATATAGATAGTTATATTTTAAAAAATAACTATTTATTAATAATTATTTTCTTACATTTAGATATCATTTACAGTGCTCGCTTTTTCATTTCAACGACGGGTCTAAAAGTACACGCCAGGAATGTTGGTTCATAAGTATTACTGCTCCAGTTAAATACCATCTTAGAGGTATGCCACAAAAAAATTTTTCCAGTCCAGTATTTACATACTTTTATTTCTGCAGTAAAGTAACCTCATATCAACTAATAACAATTCAGTCTTGCGGCCAGAAGGCCAAGCCAACTGGCCGGATTTGACTGCATAAATTATGATAGGATTAAAACTTGATGAAAGCGAAGTCCTGTCCTTTAACCAGAACTGACTGAACCTTGAAATCTGCATCAGGATAAGGAGGTATAAGTTAGTTAGAGACCATTGAGACCAATTTATAGCTAAACCTGAAAGCGCCCAAAAACAAGACCTTAAAAATGACGCCGAATACTTATCGGCTGATAAATGGCTTCTGATTAATCTTAGCCCAACCGCCGTCCTCGACCGCTACCAAAAATTTGTTTTTGAAGTTTTAGTGTCTGCAGCATTTTCTTTTTTAAAGAAAGTGCTGAACTGGAATATTGATGCCGATTATTAAGGGGTTATGTCCAGACATATATTAATCTTTCGTCTTTTGGCGGGATAAACTCAGACTATGTTTTTGAAGGCACAAACAACGCTCTAATCCATGTTGAATTTGACGCGGAAAAAAGGTATCGCACTTTTTTCCGCAATGCTAAACATGCAGCTGCATCGTATTTTAATTTTCCTAAGAATAAACTATATTCAGCAATAGTATATTTTCCAAGCGTAAACAGTGAGTCAAAAAATATTACTATACACTTACAACTAACTATATAGATTATAATCATGGTTTTTTATATTTATCAAAACTAAATACAAAAAAATTGCTTAAATCAATAAACTATAAGTTTATTACGACAGAAAAAATAGATGATTATATAAGCATATTTATGTTGTTTATATTTAAAAAAATTTAATAATTAGAAATATTTTTCTTAATTATACATTACATATAAATTACTGTCTATTAATCCTGATAATACGGTAAGTACGAAGCTTAAAGCAGCCTGTTCTTTTTATTCTGCTGCCTGCTGTCCGGATTTACTTAGGAAACTGTACGCTAAAGGTGAAGAAATGAGTCTGTCAGCCTTTGAATTGCTCAAAGAGCCAGCCGGTCCTCTTATTGCAGAGGAAAAAGCGGAAATTGCCAGGCTGAAAAAGGCTCTGACCAAAAAAACGGCCGAACGATTCATATGGAGGATCGGGTTGAATAAAGCCTGACATCATCAGAATACTCAGGCCTCTGCCTTTATTGTGGCATTTCAGCCCGTTTTTTAGGCAATTCTCTGAAAACCGTCCCAGTCAGAACTGTTTCTGACCATGGTCGTTTTTTTGATAAGCGGAGCCGCTTGCCTGAATCTAAACCTAAACTGCAGCAACACAGACTCTGTTAATCCCGGCATCAGTTACGACCACTGCTATATCCACGACCGAAAGCATCCTTTCTTTGGTGGTGGGAAGCGCCGGCATAAAATCTTCCCAAAGGCCAAAAAGGGCTCGTGACCTGTGATTAAGGAGAAAGCAACATCTATCGTCTCAACCTAAATTTTTTAGCATAGACACAGTCGGTTGGTCCAACCTTTCAGAATAAGCGGAATAAGACAGAACACAGGGTTTTCTGCTGTATTTCAAAGAATCGGGGAGACAGACCTCTAATCGGCACAAAAACTGTGATTCATATAATACGGCTAAGAATAATTTAAAAATTTCATATTTTTAAGGTGATCTATATATGCTAATTAAGAAAAAATATTATTATAAAGAATATTTATCGTGTTAATAGATCAATTTAACGTATTTCCAGCATCGCCTGAGCCTGGAAAAAACCACGCAGGCCTGAACCAGCAGGAAACGAAGCCGACGTTTATCGGCTGCCGCCTAGTCAGATCAACCTCAGGCACTATTAAGCATCTGCTTTAACTGAAGGCGACTGACAAATCAGCCATTTTTAAAACTTTCTGAATATACTCCGGTTTTTTGCGGTTCAAGACCTTGAAACTGGGGGTTATATATTTAAGGTCCTGACTGTCCAGCCCATATAGCCTGGCTACCGAAAGGTCCAAAGCGGCCTTTTTGTGTTCAAAGGCTTGGGTGGTCCGGATAAGTTCCGAGTCTCTGATCTTCAGGGCCGTTTTTATTTCCGCCAGTATTTCCGGAGCATTGTATAAACTGAGTAAGGCGGAATCCCGGATAATGGCCTGAAAATTCTGATTATCGGAAAATTCCCGGTCGGAAGGTTGAGGGATCGGCAGCCTGTATAAATAGGTTTTACTGACATTCATGGTCACCGACGCTCTCAACAGCCAGTCCGCCGTTAAGCTGTTGAATATCGCCTGGCTAAAAAGAAGCTTATTGAGGCTTATTTTCCGGTAATTGACAATTTTTCGTTCTAAATCCAAAACATATTGGCCGGGTACGGAAATCCAGAGCGAATGCTGAACTCCTATATTAGGAGGTAAAATAGCGGCAACCAAAGTTCTTTCATTGGTATCCCTGGCAATTCCTCTAACTCCCAGGCGGAAAAATCGCCTCTCCGGAATAATAAATTCAGCCAGATCTTTCCAGGAGACATTCAGAAAAGACGTCAGCCACTTCCCAAAATTGCCACTGCCGGGGATGATATCCGGCTTACGGCTGTTTATGCTCCCGGAGATCTGATTTCTTATGTCACTCACGAGGCGATTTATCTGGGCAGAGAGCAAATAACTGTCAAATTCAGCCTTATCCAGCCAATAGCCGGGCTTAGAAGCCAGGGCCTGATACTGCCAGATCATCTCGCCTTTATACAGAGGCAGATAGCCTGAACCTTCTTTTTCCCGGAATATTTTCTTGTCAATGGTTGCATCCAATTCTCTTCGAAGGTCGAGCCAACTCTCTTTTAAGGCTGGATATTTGGCGTAAAGGCGTTTCAGAATCGCCAGTCCCCCGGCCCCACCTGCAACTTCCATATAAGACCAGTGCTTGGGTGACGTGGATTTAACATCAGCGAGCGGATACAGAAAGCTCTTTTTTTGAACGTCCAGTTCAGCTGGTTCTGTCAGCAAAAACCTGATTTTAGCCACCTGATCCGGATTTTTTACTTTCTGAATCTGAATCAATCCAAATTTATAGCGGCTGTCAATATCAGAAAAGATCCGTCTCCGGTTTTCAAAACCGTCAAAGACATTCAGGCTGCAGTTTTCCAGAATATATTTTCTGAGGCCAGTTGAACTGTCTTCAGTGAGAAGACTCGTCGGCAAGACGTAATTGAGGCTTCCGCCCTCGGCCAGCAACCCTAGACCTCTTTCCACAAAAAAACGAAAAAGGTTGCTGTCGCCGGCCCCTCTGCTATAATGGTATTTTTTTTTAAGGTACCCGTTAATTAAAAAAAACAGCTCTTTTTCCCGCTCATATCTTTCTTTAATCGCTGGCTTTTCCAGCAGTTCACAGGCTATTTCCTTCTTTTGGCTGTTGGGCAGGGTCCGGTAATCAGACCTGTACTGGGCGAAGAACAGAGGCTCCTCAAATCTGGTTTTGTCCCAGGGCGGATTGCCGACCAGAACATGAAAGCCCGGCCCCCCGTAATTTTGCGCCGAGAAGACCTCGGGAAATTCATTTTCCCAATTGAAAAACCCAAACTTCTGCCGGTATTTTTCTATTTCAGCCCTACAGGCTTTAAGCTCTTCCAGCTCCGATTCATCGCAGTTACTGGGATTTAAAAGTGATTCCAGAGCAGGCACTTTTTTCCCCTCCAGCTCCATGAAAGACTGATAATTTGCATAATCTAATATCTCATTATTAAGTTTAGTTATCAGTAAAATTTCATGCTTATATTTTTTCTTTGTTATTCCTATTTCATCGGAATCAGCATCATTTAAAAAGCTCAAAGCAGCAGCCTGTTTCTGATCAGGCTCTAATTTTTCAAATAAAATGCTTTTAAAAAGAGCATTGGACGCTTCTTCGGTCACCGGGCTTTGGATATCTGCCCCAATCAAGCTGTTGCCGCATTTGATGCGGTGTTCAATAAATGACATTGGAGTTCCAAAGATAAAAGTATCAACGCATAATCCCAGCTGGGTCAACTCCACCGCAAAGGGAGACCAGTCCACTCCGTAAATGACCTTTTTCAGTAAAATTCTCTTCAAGGCCAAAATCTCATCCAGCTCAATTAGGCCGGGATTTATTCCATACCTCTGGAGATCAGCCCTTATGGACCAGAGTTCCGAAGCCAGAGCCTTGCTCAGGTTATGGTCTTCCTCCAATCTGTCCAGCGCCTTATTGGCCAGAACATTCAAGGCCGCCAACAATAAGTGACCGCACCCGCAAGAACAGTCCAGAATACGCATATCCAATATTGAGCAGTCGCGGAGCTGTCCGGTCAACTGCAACTCTATGCCTCTTGTCACCAGAGGGAAGGCCAGAGAATCTGGAGTATAATAGCTGCCGCTGGATTTCCGGTTATTATTGGAATTAACCAGATACAACTCCCCTCTGGCTAAAACCCGAATAATTATAAAGTCTCTTGCATATTTATTATTTTTTAATTTACTTATCTCATATTTTCCGAAATATCCCTCCATTTTTTTATTTTTGAAAACGGCGGCAGCGTAAAACAGCTCTTCTTCAGCTACCCGAAACTGAAACTCCAGAAGACCTTCATAAAGTGTTCCCAAATGAGACGGAGCAAAAACAGTGAAATCCCGCAGATATCCCCTGGAATCAAAATAAAGGCATTTTAACAGCCTGGACAAAAGATAGTCGCTGAATAGCTGACTCAGATTCAAAAGGGGAGCTTTGGTCCGGTCAAAAAGGCCTCCGCCGAAGAGAGGCATGTTAGCGGTCTCACTACCGGTGTCAAGGATGCTGAATAGATCATTAAGCCTATCCCAGCCCAAGTAACTGTCCGGTATTTCCAGAATCTCGGCTCTTAGTTTCCAGAGCGACATATAACCATACTCTGGATTATCAGTCAGTAAATTCCGGTAATGATCCTCCAGATAGGCTAAAAAAAACAACCTGTAAACGAAATACAGACTGTTGCGGAAAATTTCGTCCAGTTCGGGCGGATTTTTCATTTTTTTTACTGCCTGAAAAATAGCCCGGCCTGTCTCCTCAAACAAAGAAAATTGGCTGCCCGAATAGTAGAGTGCGGCCTTAAAATCCGCTTCAATCTCCTGCCGCCATTTTTGGTCCTTTTCAGACAGAAGATCTATGGACGGCGAACTATACTGATCAGCAGCCACAAAGCTATTAACGTGGAAAATCCGCCAAAAAAGCTCAAAGTTTCTTTTATCGCCTTCCTGGAGGATCTTGGCCAGAGAAAAGGACAGATACTTTTTGTTACAAGAGTCGCCCGTATTGTCAATCAGATACCATTGCCGCCCATTGGTCAAAAAACCCCGCCTTATCTTTGAGCTCTGGAGATAAGCCAATGTCTGAAGATAAGGATTATTTTTTTTTGAAACCTGACCGGTATTTAACATGCTCGCGGCCTTTTTGGCCACTAAAATAATATCTATGCCTGCCCATGCAGATTGGCGATCCATACTATTTATATTCAGATAGGCTTCATGCTTATTTTTATCAGCAAAAAGGACTGCTTCCAGCTTCTGGGAATCCTCGGAAATAATTTTAGTTTCACCTAAAGAGTAGTTCCAGCCCATATTATCAAGTATTGGCAAAATAACTTTGTCAATTATATCTTGTTCACTATAGCTATCAATCCGATAATTCTTATTAATTAATTTTTCGCAAAATAAAAATTTATCTGAGATATTATCAACTCTGGGTAAAATATTAATTATTCGGTTATTCCAAAAAGATTGAGCGTATAATTTATTAATATAATTGCACATAAATCATCTTTAAAAATAAAGCGCCGTTCTAATCTGATTCAAACGGTGAGTTAACAATGTGAGGTATTTGACTGACCATATGAAACAAAAATCGTGTCCGTCATCTATAAATTTTTCTGAACCGCCGAATTTCCCTAAAATTTATGCCTTGAATTATTTCAAAGAATAACTGTACACGAAAAGCAATCGGATTGCGGCCCTATCTTTTGACTATCTGACTCCGGAGCAGGCAATGCGTGGCTTGATAAGCGTTTTAAACGCAGCTCCTGTTCTGTTACTCCGCTGCTGACAGGTCGGGGCGGCTGGCTGTTTTTTCCGCCTGCAATACGTTTCATTTATCTGATTATTAAGGCACACAAAAATCTTAGCAAGTTCGTTCATCGACCGCTCATTTCTTGACCGAATTTTGGCGTCCGGGCTGTTGATTTATGTACTATACGAGCCTTAACCGCAAAGGGGACTACTTTTTTCCCACCATGTTAGGATTGATAAATATGCCTCATTATTTGGATGTCACCATGAGGCATCATCTTGCTTAGTTGAATGGACCGCCTCTTGTGTTTCTGGCCTGCGGCCGTCTTCTGACTGCCGTTTTTGTCCGGCGCAGATGATCAATGTCTGGCGGGAGAGGAGCCTATTTTGCTCACAATCACTAAAATAGCTTCCCCAGCTGCCGGAAAATTCTCGCCTTGAGGTAAATCGACGGTGAATATGATTTGTCCGAATCTGAAACCGATTCGGTGACAGAAATGCTTGCCTGCCCCAGGGAAGAGAAAGAATCACCGGCCATAAAGCGCCTCCTAAATGGCAGAAACGTCATATTATAACATCATTATTTATAATGTTAATCCCTAATAATAAAATTACTTCAGTCAGGCTGATGAATCACGCGGATTACATATCCTATACCGGAAAGGTGTCATCTAAAAATATAGTACTTTCAGCAGCTTAAGATAAAAGGATGCACATATACTGTCAGTAATCCGGAACAGCCGGTTTTAACGGGTTAAAACGGCTCCCAATAGCTCACCTTATAATCAGGAACATTGTTTTTCTGAAAAGACCGGTTAAGTTTTATAATCCTGGTCAAAAAATCTCAGGGCGTTCCGTCGGCCTGAAAATGGCAAAACTGACTTTCGCCTTAAACAGGAAATTTTACCGGCTGCAGTAACCGGCAGCACCTGATCTGGCCTCCTTCTGACGCCTGCCAGACGAAAAAGCCCAGAAATTTAAAATTCAGGGAGCAACTGTCTCTTCAGACGGCGCCTTGACCTGCCGGACCAAGGAGATTCGGACAAAATATTTGGTCGGCCGCCCTAATTTGATCGCCAGACCTGACAGCCGCCCGGGGTCGGCACGCATGGCTTAGGCTTTCTGGGATTCCGGACCCTTAATTTGGAAGTTAAAAAACAGGGCATACCCTTTATTTTCGTATTTACATTCCAATATAAAAATATGAGAAAATTTTTAGTAAATTTTAGATAAATTGATCTTTTTATTTGAAATAATAAGGTAATATATTTATAATCAAAACTATTTATTAGATATATAATATATGTATTTATATTAATAAAATATATTAATATAGTTTTATAGGCTACAGAGTCTCTTTAAATTTAATTAATGCTAATTTAATAAAAATTAGTAAAATAATCAACTAATTTGACAAATTTTATAATTATATGCCTATTTTGCTTAAATTTTTGGCCATGATATTAAGAATTTTTATACTGTTTTCTATCTATTAACCGATTATACAAGATAAAATTTCACTAATTTACATGCTTATTTTAATTGAAAAACTATTTGTGGCAATAATATTACTGATAAAAGCCTTATCATTTGGCTTTAGTCAATTTGATATCCGCTAGGAATCCTTATTTAGATTACGCCCGGAAATTAGACTCGCGATTGAACCATTTAATTCAGCATTTAAAGATGACGCTTACCAACCTTTCAATAAATTAATTATTAGTTTTTTCAATTTAAATTGGGATAAACAGATTCATTGCGGCTATATATTACCCCGGCGGATAATTTTGATACAAACAAATCACCATAAGGTAAAATCAATAAAGAAATAGATTATCATAATAATCCGCCGAGGTAATAAGAAAATTTTATCTATACCTAAGTCAGCAAATTGAAAATAAGGGTATTTTTGTCCAATGTTTCCCGACTCCTAAAGATGAAAATTGTCCCAGAGGCGTTGCCATCTATGATCCGATATATTACCTAATATTTGGTATCAACTCCAAAGACAAGACTCAAGCTAAAATATTTACAATGATCCATGAACTGGTTCATATCCTTAAAAACAATACAGCAGTTTGCTGCGATCTTTTTACCGCAAGGCCCGGTTCCCAGGAGGAAGTCTTTTGCAACAAAATAGCTGGAGAAGTTCTGGTTCCTAAAGATCATTTTGTGAACTATTTGAATTCCAATAATTACACTGTATTTGATGCCGAAATTATTTCTGAACTATCGGAAAAGCTGTCTGTCCGCGCTACTGTTACAGCCAGGAGGTTGTGTGATTTAAATTATATTTCCAAAAACGATTATTTTTCTTTACCTGCTTTTTTTAAGACAAAAAAACAGAAGCAGGATATATCCGAACCAACTTCTTATGCCCGCAATATGCCAGGAGAAATTTATGATTTTAACAGCAATTATCTGTCTAAATCTATTCTTATGCTATATAGCGATGACAATTTAAGCAATTAGATATTAGCATGATTTTAAATGTTCAATTCAATTTACCCATATTAATAGTTATTTGGACTCAGTAACCGATAACCTGCGCTGAACCAAAAGAAGCAAGGTATATAATAGATTCCTCTTCTCTTCTGCCGCAAAAATCAGCTCAGGCCTATAGAAGATGCATTCGCCAAAATTTGTGGAGTAAAATTGATGCATTAATTAATTGTGGCCACATTATAACCTGCATTGAAGTTACTGGGGAGATCAAAGGTGATCCGGAAATAGAAGAATGGCTCAAAAATCATGGGATTATTTCGCAAAAACCGACGGATGAAGTAATGCAGCTGGCCGAGAAAATGCTGAAAAAGCACCCGCGCCTTATTAGGCCTGGCACAACCCAAACCCAGCTGACCCTGTTTTAATTGCTTTCGGAAAACTCCACGCTCTGACTGTCGTAGCAGAAGAAAACAAACGGGATGCCTCCGAAATACCAAAAATCTGCAATGCTTTGGAGGTAAGGTGCTTTAATTTAGCGGAACTTTGCCAGGCGGAAGGCTGGACATTTCAGCCCTTTTTAGCGGAGTTCCCATCTTCGCTGTCTTTTTTTAACTCCGCTATTCAAAAACCCGGCCCATTAGGTCAATATCCGATTTTTCCCTGGAAATCAAAAGTTCAACGTACAGGCCGCCGAAAAGAGCGCTGTGAACTGTTCCGGCTACAAACTGGGCAAAACTTAAGGCCAAAGACGCCCAGAACCAAATGCTGCCGTCAAGAAGTTCCAATAAGAACTTCGGGGACATCAGAGAAGAGAAAAATTCTCTGTACGACAAGCCTGAAAACCAGGAACTTATAGCCACCGCAATCAGACCGCAAAATATAGAGCCGTAAATAAGGTAAGCCCAGAAGATGCCTTTGGCCATGAACCACCGATTGCCATAGGTCAGAGCGCGGCTGGCCTTCAAAGACTCCACCGCTCCCAAGCCGTGCCCCACGCAAAACTGTAAGGCCAGACCATAGATCGACAGAAACCAGCACAGAAATATTACGCCTAAAATGACCATAACCCCGGCTAAAAGGACAAAAAAACTGAATGAATAAAAGGCCACACCTATGATAATGGCCAGAGGTGTATAAAATATCAGCCCGAATATCATACTCAGCAATATGATGCGGCCAAAAGCTGAAAAGCCTTTTGAAAAACATTCCTTAATGTTTATGAGTCCAGTCCGGTACTTTTGGAGCATGGCCAAGGCCGCTGAACCATCCATGGCGTTAGTTACGGTCAACACCAAAAGACCGCTGACTATTTCAGGAATGTAATCAAACATCCCCAGAAAACTGGCCGCAAAGCTGACCAGACCCATCAGGATTAAGGCCGGCTGACAGTTAATCAGGGCTTTAAACCCCCGGCTCAAGGCCCAAATTAGGGGAACCCGGTCAATTTTACCGTCAACTGGTATTTTGAACAGCTCGGACATAGAAGCCTCTAGGCGAAAACCTCGCTTTTATCAGCCAAATCTTTATCCTGCTGGCAAATTAAAAGTTCCACATACAAAGCCCCTATAATTGTGGTGGACACTATCCTGACTAAACACTGGACCAAAGACAGTAAAAAAAGAAAGATCGGTATTGAGCCAGAATTTTTGATGATAGCATTGAAATTAGAATTGGAGCTTATGACGGATACAATATACTGAAGATCGGTTCCAGGGGCCACAAAGACAATCGCCAGAAGGCCTGCGCCTGCAGTGTAAACAACCGTGCTGATTATAGTCATAGCCAGAAAAGTCAAAAAAATGCCCGCCTTGTGGCCTTTAGTCAAAACTTTGCTGACACTAAATGATTCCAGCGCTCCCAACTGAGCGGCCACACAGAGCAGGTAGGCCTGGCCGTAAGCCAGAAAAAACCAGACCATGAATAACAAGCCCCCCAAAATCAGCACCGTCGGCAGCATATAGCCGGTTCCGCTCCTGGCGGCGGCCATGGCGGCCCCAACGCCAATCAAAATCGCTGGAATTATAATAATCAGCCAGGTTAAAAAAATGATTTTAACCACCACCACGACTCTGGCCAGGCCGTTTTTTAAGCATTCCAGAATTTTCGTTTCCTCTTCCTGATAATCATTGACCATAACCATAGCCACGGAGCCCTGCATCAAAAAACCTAATATTATGCTCGGGATAAGCAGGAGAAACTTAAAATACGGAGTCAGCATGTTCAGAGCCACCGGCAGAAACCCAATCAGAGTCAGTCCGGCTATGAGCATAAATTTACCGGTCAGCGCCGATGCAGCCCTTTTTAAGACCGTGAAGACCTTGATTTTTCCGGGGTGTTCGTAGTACTGATTTTCCATTATATCCTCTCTGGGGGCGGCCTGAAATCTTTATCAAACGGTCAGTCGGCCGCTGTAAATTTTTATGACCTCATCTAAGGTTTCCGAAAATGGAAAGTGATCAAAGGCGTCATGATCCTAAATCCCATGGCCTGATAAAGAGCCAAAGCCGGCAGATTGTAAGAAGCCGTCTCGCAGGCCAGAGAAGTAACTTGCCTCTTAATTAAGACCCGAACCAGTTCCAGCAGCAATAATTTTCCCAGCCCCTGACCGCGCCTGTCTTCGGTCACGTGCAAAACCGAAAGGCGGGCTTCCCGGCCGCTGACCGCAGCCATGGCCAGAGCCACCGGACGCTGGCCGGACTCTTCCCACAAAAATAAAACCGGCTGACCCTGGTAAAGCTGATTTTTAGTGACCGCCTGCCACAGTTTACAGGAGAAATCAGGAGGCAGATATGGTCCGTGGAGATAATGGCCGTCATAAAACAGCTCGCCTAAAGCCCTGAGCCATTTTTCCCCTTCCTCTGGTTCGGGGGTTTTCAGAAAAAGCCCGGGATGTCTGACAAAAGGGAACTCAGGAATTATATCCCCGTTTAAAGTTCCGGCCAACTGGGTGCTAATCTCGGCCACCTGAAAACCGGCTTCGGCAAAACCCCGGATAATGGCCGGATCGTGGACAGTCTTAATGGCCATAAAAACCGGTCCCTGCTCCTGATCAGCTGCCTTGCGGGCCAAATGAGCTGTTCTTCTCTGGCGGTCGGCCGGTTCGGGATCCATTAGCCACGGACCGGCCAGACGGACCGATTTCTGACCTAATATCAATGTCTCTAAAGCCTGCTCCTGACGCAGCAACAAGCCTCTGGCCGGATAGCTGTCATCTGCCCAGACCGCCCCGGCCAAGCCGCTGGCCACCTTTAAAGCCGCCTCTTTAATAAAGCCCGGGGTCAGCGGACTGTTCCAGAGGGCAAAGGGACTGGGCAGACCCTCTTCCTCCCTGGCCAGAAGGGTCAATGTCCCGGCCAGTATCCGGGCGCTGGCCTGCCGTTTGGCCTCAGTCACTTAAACACCTTGGAACTGCTTAAATTCTTAAAAAGCTCGTATTTATCGGTATTATGGTAGCAGTCCCGGCAAACCGTATAATTCTCATGCCCCAAATGACGGCCCACCGCCTCCCTCTTGGCCTCCATGGCCGGACTGAGCCAGGCCTCGTGTAAAGTCATTTCAGGCGCCTTTCCGATGGTATGTTCCGGCAGCCCCCGGGCATCCTGGCCGCAGAACTGTATTGAACCGTCGTACTTGACTTCCAAAGACAAAAAGACGTCCACACACAGACCTCTGGTCAAACCTTTGGATTGGCGGCCCAAAAACGGCTTGACCCGGGCCTCTCCGCTCACAAAATTCAAATTAGTCAGATCCATAGCCACTTTATCGGCATATTTTAATAACTTTTGGGTAAATTCGACAGGATCAGCCTGGGCCAGTTCGTCGGCCAGAACCGAGGTCAGGACACTCAAAAAAGGCCTCTGTTTATCTCCCCTAAGCTCTGAGGCCATAATAATTTTCCCTTCGACCTGGGAGTATCTGGCCTTGACCCGGTTAAACTCATACTGCTCTGGAGTCAGCCCCTGGAGAGAAAACTGTATGTCATCGACCCCTATTTTAATAAAATGCTCCATCAGAGCGGGAGTTAAGGCCATACTGTTGGTGTAAATCTTAAGTTTCAGGCCAAAGCCTTTAATCATATCCGTAAGTTCGGCTATCCGGGGATGGAGAAGCGGTTCGCCCCAGCCGGTCAGACGGACAGCCGCGCCGGGATATCGGGCCGTTTCCGAAAACAGGCTTTTAGCCAGATCCAAATCCAGGTAGCCCAGAGGCCGGTCCGATAACTGCCTGGAGCAGAAAAAACATTCCAGCTGACAGACATTGGTCGGCTCTAAGTTAACCCACATGGGAAAAGGTCCGACCGGATCGTAGTCTTTCAGCCACCTGTCGGAACTGAATATATAATTAAATGGATCGCTCTGGGGACCAAGGCGGTAGGCCAGCACTCTAGGCCCCTTTCGTTCCCAGAGCCTGATAAATGAAATAGCTGCCCATAATTAAAAAAGCCAGGCCGGCTAAAAGCTTCATGAGATGAGGAGAAATGAATCGGCCGATAAAATCACCCGCAAGGACAGCAATTAAGGTGGAAAAGACCAGAGCCCCGCTGGCGGCCACAAAAATCTCCCACTTGCCGGCCGCCCCGCCGACCGTAAAGGACAAAGCGGCTATCTGGGTCTTATCACCCAGTTCGGCCAGTAAAACACTTAAAAATATGGGTGTCATGGCTTTAAATTCCATGTTTAAACTCCTAAGAACAGACAGTACTGAAACTAGCTATTCTAACACGTCCCGGCATAATTGGGAAAAATCCGATCCCTTTGACGGCGGCTTCAATCTGTTCAGGCCAGTCATTTGCTTCAAGCGATTTTTAAATAAAGAGATAAATTTTACCTTGACTTACGGCCTAGGGTGTGGCAATATATCAGAAACACACCAATTTAGGTGACAAAAATGGCTGATTCACTTGTTACTAATTCCGCTGTGGCTGTAGCCAACTGGCTTATAGAGCAAAACCACTATGACCGCAGCGAGTTGTCACCTTCGAAACTTCAAAAGCTCCTCTACTATGCCCAAGGCTGGTTTTTAGCTACCTTTGACTACCCTCTCTTTGAAGATCCGGTTGAAGCCTGGCGCTCCGGCCCCTGCGTCAATTCTGTCTTTAAGGCATTAAATCGCCAGAAACTTGAAGAGGTTACCGGGCTGATCCACGGCTATTTGGTCGAAAACGGGGTTTACCGGATTTCAATACCCAAAATTCTTTTTCGCTCCCCTAAAGAAGAGGAATTTATGATTTCTTTTTGGAAGAAATTTTCCAAAATTGAGCCTATTATCATGATTAATTCAACCTTAAACGACGATACTCCCTGGCGTCAGGTTTATAATCACCTGATTTCCGGAGACACGACCAATAAAATCATCCCTTTGGATCTTCTAAAATATTACTTCAAAAACATTCTCCAAAACGCCGAAAAATAGTCCCAAAAAATCCCGGCCGTTTATCCGCCAGTCCTGGTCTTAAATCATCTATTTTTGATTAAAACCGCTGAAATTCACCTGCTTCTCTCCTTTACCCGTCCCCAAATAAATACTTTCTTCGGTTTTTTTGTCTATGCTATAATAGTTTAGTAATATCTGAAATTTTTTAGGGTTCAATAAAACTGAGGCCAAAAACGGTTTATTCTGTTACTCCGCTGCCGGTAATTGACCTGACCGCCCCCAGTACTAGGAGGTCTGCCTTGAAATCCACTCCCCTGTCTCGCGGCTTTATTTTCTTAGGTTCCTTAATAGTTTTGGTTTTAGCCGGTCTTTGGCCTCCGGACAATGTTCTGGCAATGACCATGGAAGAGATCGGCGCTCCTCCCGAGCTGGCCGCCTGGGAGAAATGGGTTTTATTTGGCCAGGAAAACCGTCTCTGTCCCAAACCCATCGGCAACCTGGCAAGAGTTTGCGCCTGGCCCGGCACCCTTGATTTGAATTTAACCGAGACCGGGGGCACTTTTGAAGGCACGTGGGATATTTTCAGGCCAATGGCCGTAAACTTGCCAGGCGGACCTCGAACCTGGCCGGAAAAAGTAACCGACTCCCTGGCCGACGGACCGGCAATTCCGGCGACGGTTCTAAGCCAGAATAGGCCTCAGGTTTTTCTTCAGCCCGGACGCCATGTTTTAAAGGGTCAGTGGTCCTGGTCCCAAATCCCGGAAACCCTGACCATACCTCTGGGACCAATCTATAAAGTCACGGTAGACGGTCGGGAAAAACTATTCGGACACCAAGAAATTGATTATTCCAGTCAGACTGTCCGCTTCTGGCTCAAAGACCCGGCCGCTCCCTCTGTCCCTCTGGTCACCCCCCCTGATTCGCCGGGACCGGCCGAGCCCAATCAGGTTAAAGTTGTAATTGACCGACTCTTAATTGACGAGCAGCCAATGCAGATTACGACCAGGGTCCGTTTGACGGTCACCGGCCAGAACAGGGAGATATTTTTAGATAACATTTTACTGTCCAAAACCCTGCCTACCTCACTTGTCACCCCGCTTTCGGCCAGGCTGTCCGGCCGGGGCCTGAGAATACAGGCCCGGCCCGGCGCTTTTGAGTTGATCATCAATGCCCGGCTGGAAGGACCGGAGGAAGAGGTCGGTCCCGTTGGTGAGTACGGATCGGAGAACTGGGCTGTTCATCTAATTCCGGCTTTAAGGCAGGTAAACATCTCCGGCGCCCCACAGATTGACGCTTCCCAGGTCGATATTCCGTGGAAAAACTATCCGATCTATGCTCTGGAACCAGGAAACTGGTTAAAGTTTGAGACAGTCAGGCGCGGCGATCCCGAACCTGGACCTGACCAGTTAACTTTGGAGCGGCAGTGCTGGCTGGATTACACCGGCCGGGGTCTTTCCTGCAATGATCGGCTGACCGGTCTCATGCGGAGAAACTGGCAACTGTCGGTTGATCCGCCATTTACTCTGGGGCAGGCCAGTGTCAACGGTCAGGATCAGGTTCTGACCTGGCAGATAAATTCCCAGGGTGAAAAAGCTCCCGGTTTTCAGCTCAGGCACGGCAGTCTGGCGGTCCGGGCCGATCTGCGTCTGGAAAATTTCCAAAGCGTCATTCCGGCCTCCGGCTGGGATCATGACCTTTCCAGCACCGCCCAAAGACTGAATCTGCCGCCTGGTTACCGCCTTTTTCAGGTCAAAGGGGCCCGGGCCGTCTCGCCTCAAGGTCAGCCCATTACCTGGCAGGATCGCTGGAATACTCTGGACATGTTCATTGTTCTGGCCATCTTTCTGGCAACTTACCGCATCAAAGGCCGACGACTGGCTCTGGTGGCCTTAGTGACCATGATCCTGGCTTACCATGAATTTTTAGCTCCCCGGCTGGTTTTTCTCCATATCTTAGGAGCTTTGGCTTTACTTAAAGTCTTACCGCCCCAAGGCGGAGCCCGAGGTATAGTCCGGTTCTGGTACGGCACAGCCTGCCTGTTTTTGCTTTTAACTTCTGTCTTTTTCCTCATTCACCAGGTCCGGATCACCATGTATCCTCAGCTGGAGGAAGTCAACGCCTACCGAGGCGGCAAGTTCGGTTATCCTATGTCCGAAGCTTTTTACAGTAAATCCTGGTTCCTGCCCAGTTTTGGTGCGGCCCAAAATACTGAACTATACGAGCCCTCCTATGATGAGACGACCGATTACCAAGAAATGGCTGTAGTCAGCCAGGATTCATTAGCCGAATCTCCCCGGTTTCAACCCTCTTCAGCCGCTGCCCCGCCACCTCCGGCAGCACCCAGCCAAAAAGCCGGACTTAAGGCCAGAGCCAGGCAGGAAATTGTTCTCCAGTCTTCTCTGGCCAAGCCAAACCCTGAGGCTAAAACCCAGAATTCTCTGGCCCGTCCGGACTGGGAATGGCAGACCGTGGCTTTGGATTTTAACGGACAGGTGGCAAAAAATCAGGAGGTCAGGCTCTGTCTTATTACGCCTTTAATGAGAAAAATCCTCGGATTTTTACAAATTGTGACCATGATAACTTTAGTCCTGGGCATCTTTGGCCTGAACCCCAAGTCCAGACCCCATAAATCACCGGAACCCAAACCCAAACCGACCAATTCCGGACCGGTCAAAAGCGCCGTAATTTTGGCTCTTCTAGCAGCCTCGGTTGTATTTTCAAACTTTAAAGCCGAGGCCCAGTCTGATAATACCCAGTCCTTTCCCAGTCCGGCCCTTTTGAATGAACTGAAAACCAGGCTATTGGAACCCAGTCCCGAGGAAGCCATTGTTCCAGGTTTTCCGGAACTGGCCGTAGAGATATCGGATGAGACGATCAAACTGACGTTCCGGGTTGAAGCGGCCGCAGCCATAGCTGTTCCGATGCCTATTTTGGACAGCAATTCCTTCCGGGCCGGCCGGTTAGCCACTTCCGAAGGCCGGAATTTGCCTCTGTTGGTGAGATCCAATGAAGAAATTTATGTTCTATTGCCCCCGGGCCTGTCGGTCTTTACTTATGAAGGCCGCCTGAAGTCAGCCAGCAGTTTGATTATAAGTTTAATTAATAACTTTAAGCCCCAAAAAGTTACCGTCAAAGGTGAAGGCTGGGAAGTCAGCGGCTTAGACGAAGAAAATTACCCTCTGAGCAGTGCTGTCATGCTGACTAAAGTCCGGCCGTCCAGGGAGAAGGCCGAAGCGGAAGAGCCGCCTAAAGAAAATGAGTCCGCCGCCGGCGAAGAGCCGCCCTCTGACAAGGCCGAAGGTTCGGCCGAATCGGGCGCCGGTAATGAAACTCAGAGCGACAATCAGGCTATTACTCCTTTTTATATTGTCCAAAGGACCATTTCTTTGGGTCTGGAGTGGAAAGTCCTAAATCAGGTAACTTTAAATTCCGAGATAAATTATCCGGTCTCCTTAAGTCTGCCCCTCCTGCCCGGAGAAACCCCCATCGGCGATCAGATTGTCCGGGACGGAGCGGTTATATTAAACTTCTCCCCTAACAGGCAGCAGATAACTTTTGAATCCGACTTAAAGCAGACCGAGGCTCCCTTAGTGCTGGAGGCAAAGCCCGGACCTTATTCCGAATCATGGATATTAGATCCCTCAAACCTCTGGCGGGTCGAGGCTACCGGCTTAAATCCCATCTATAATGTCACCCAGTCCGGCTACTGGCACCCCCAGTGGTGTCCCTGGCCGAATGAAAAGCTGACTGTCAAAATCACCAAGCCCGAGCCGGTGCCGGGCACTTATTTAGTCAGCGACGAAGCCAGCCTTAATTTAATTTTAGGTGCCCAGAACCGACGGGCGGAACTGAAGTTCACAGTCCGCTCCAGTTTAGGCGGCCATCACACCTTCAGGCTCCCGCCAGGTTCCGAAATTCAGTCCCTGTCTGTGGACAATCAAACTCTGCCCATAAGTTCGGCCGATATTGAAAAGGGGCCGGAAGTCACTTTGCCCTTGACCCCCGGCACCCATAAAGTTGCCTGCGTCTGGCTGACTTCGGAGCCTTTGACCAGTCTGGCAGCCACGCCTGAACTGGACCTTGGCTTTCAGACGGCTAATATTAATTTGACTGTCTCAGTGCCCGAAGACCGCTGGGTGCTTTTGGCTGGCGGTCCCACTCAGGGTCCGGCGGTTCTTTTCTGGTCAATAGCCGGAGCGGTGTTAATCATCTCGGCTTTCCTCGGGCACTTGAAACTGACTCCTTTAAAAACATTTTCCTGGTTTATTTTAATTTTAGGTCTGGCCCAGCTGAGTATATACTCCGCCTTTTTTGTGGCCGGCTGGCTTCTGGTCCTGGGAATAAGGGGCAAGTCAAATACAATAAAAAGACTGTCCGTATTTAATCTGGCCCAAATAGGTCTGGTTTTCTGGACCGCCATCGCCCTATACTTAATTTATGAAGGTTTAAAACACGGCCTTTTGGAAGCTCCGGTCATGAATGTCCAGGGCAACGGTTCCTGGGAACATCAACTCCGCTGGTTTTCCGACCGGACCGAAGGACCATGGCCGGGAGCCTGGATTCTGACTCTGTCCACCAAGATCTACAGTTACCTGATGCTGGTCTGGGCAGTCTGGCTGGCTGTCTCCATTATCCGCTGGCTCATCTGGGGCTGGAAGTGTTTTTCATCCACCACCTTGTGGAAAAAAGGTCCGCCCCGGCCGCCGCAGCCAAATACACTTCCCCCAATGCTGAAAAAACCCGGCCAAAATCAGACTGACCAGGAAACTCCGCTTCCGGACCAGGAGATTCCCGAAACAACGCCTGAACCTCAAGCCGGCTAAGAGGTAACCATGTCTGGAGTCTTAAATCTGCCCATGGCCGAATTTATCAAAGAGCTGGAACTTATCCTGCCTTTGAAAAAAAAATCCGAGTCCAAGGACATAGTTATTTTTCTGGAGGAAAATATGAAGAAAAAAGTGTCGGCTAAATTTGCCCAAATTGTCCGAATCGAACCGGCTCCTGGCGGCAAGAACTGGTGGACAGTAAGTTTCTGCTTTCTGGCCATGCCTCTGGTCTTTAAGTCCATTATAATAAATCAGGACAATCTGGACGGTCAGGAACTATTCTCAATAAGCGGACGCCTGCACTATGTCCGGGCTTTGGACATGGATCTTCTGACCGACGAACACTACGGAATACAGTTCCCCCTTGTGGAGGGGGTCCAAAACCGGGAAATCACAGTTCAAGACAGCCCGGAAAGAAAAAATGGCAACCCCAAACTGACTCTGGTTAAAAAAGAGCCAGGGCTTTAACCTTAACTTGCTGAAATATTTAATTATTTTGGCGGCCTGATTATTGGCCGCCTTTTTTTCCAAAACAGAAGGAAATTTTCAAGCCCTAAATGAGAGAACCTCCGGCCAAAATGACCGGAGATTCGAAGAAGCGGAGAATCGAAGATTATTATGGAGGGTTTTGCGCTTTTTGGCGGGCACCGAACGGTTGCGCCAGGAGAGAAGACGGCCTCGGCTTCAATCCGAGGTTCACAGGTTAAAACTAAAAATGGCATTTTGCCGGGATTTAAGCATAACCATGGCCCGGCCAATTTGACCTTATAGCTTAAAATTTTAAAACATTTATAATTATTTTTTTGCCCTGGGGAAACAGAGCTTTTAGAGTTATAAATGAGTATTCATCGGTTGTCAATCCTTTTTTATAACTTTTTTCCATTGATTTATTTATATTCATTAAAAAATCATTTTTGAAACGTAACAATAAGTTACTGAAGATGATACAACCAGCCGAAACTTTTGTCAAGAATTTTTTCTGTAAACTTACTTGCCTGAAGTATTATTAATCCTAATTAAACTAATTATTTATATTAATTTTAACTATATATTGTATTATATTATATAATAGTATTATACAGTATTTTAATTACTTTATATAATTTTTAGTTTTTTTATAATTTTATTATAATCTAAAGATATTAAAATATATATTATTAAAAATTTTTTGACTATTATTGAATATTAATATCGATTAAATAGAGCATTAATATTCTATAAACAGATAATTATTGTCCAATTAAGTATTAAAAAAGGAGGGGGCACCCCAGGCCGACCATATGTCGGCCGGAGTGTCTCATAAGAGGATATCAGAAGACTTCAAGGAGGGTCTTTATGGTGACGCAAGCCGAATGGTCGCGTCAGAAGTGATTTAATTAACGGGCTATTTTTCCAGGATCTTTTTACTGACCGGAAAAAAGCTCAGTTAAAGTCATATACCGGAATAACGGTGCCCTTATAATGATCCAAAATGAATTGGGCTGTCTCAAGGCTCTGGTAAGCTTTGACAAACTCCAAATATCGGGGATTTTCTTTACCCGACAGTCTGGCCGCCACTACATTGACATACGGCAGTGAAGCCTCTTCCAGGCAAATAGGCTTTAACTTGAAACGAGTAGGCGCCAGAGCATTAATATCATCAGACATACCGGTGAAGGCAATGGCCGAGACTGTATCATTATTTAAAAAAGGCTTAATAAAATTAGCTTCAATTATATTAAGACGGTAGGGGTTATTGACCACATCCGCCTTGGACGGCCAGGGGACATCTTTTAACGTGATCATGCCGTACCGCTGCAGAAGCAATAAAGCCCGCCGTCTTTTATCCGGCTCTTCGTGAATAACCAGTCTGGCCCCGTCTTCCAACTCGGACAGGGATTTTAACTTCTGAGAGTAAAAGCCCAAAGGGGCCACATAAGTATTGCCCATGGGAATTAACAGGACATTATTTTCCTGAACAAAATCTTCCAACAAAGGTTTGTGCTGGCAGGCGCTTAAATTTATCTGCCTGACGGCCAGAGCGTTTAAACTTTCCCGGGCCGAATAAAAATTAACGGCCTCCACAGCCAGGCCACTCCGGGCCGCCACCTCTTTAACTTTTTCCACAATAGTCTGGTCCGGCCCTCTGACCACCCCTACCCTAATAACCGGCAGGAGTTGGGCCTTCAAGTCGGTTTTAATGAGAAAAACCGCTCCCAAAAGAAGAAAACCAGATATAATTAATTTTTTAAATGACATGATGTCTTAAGAAAAAAAATAGCCGAAAACATAATGTCTTCGGCCTCCAGTTCATCTGGTCTGCGGAAAACGAATTCGAGGGAGTGGTCCGCTTTTTACCCCCACGAATTGCCAAAACAATCAAGCCGCCTCTGACTATAATTCAGAGGATCCCTGCCTGAGTCCGACAATTTGGGTCTGGACTCCAGACAATGGGATTTGCCGACTGGCTATAGCACTTTCTTAATATTAAGAGCTTAACTGCGTGTTACCAGCCAGGGTTCAAGGACCCGGTACTATGTCCGGGCCAATTACCAGTTCAGTAATTTTTCCCTCAAAAAAAGGTCACCAAAAAATCATCCCGTAAAAGTACATTTATTTTTTGGGCTTGTCAAGAGATTTGTTAAAAACATTTATCCATTAGAAAAAAATTTTTCATTTTTCCTCTTAAGAGGCTCTTGACCTTTTCAGCCAATGCTGGCTCAGATAGCCATTTAAAAATTATACATCCTCTCTAAGACAAACTAAAGACCATTAAAAAAATATTTTTATTAAATAATTATATATAAATTACTTAAATAATGATAATATATTGCATTATCCAGAAAATTGATGTAAAATATTTTATTTCACCAGCCTTTCTCAGCCGCTGCCGCTTTCGATCCGCCTCTTTATATTCCAAAGTCTATTATTGCTTTGGCCGTAACCAGAAGGTCGGTCCCAACTTTTAAACTGCAGGTGTATATAGTTATTGAAGATCCCTCTCCGAAAAACCTTTAGTGCCTGTAAAAAAATAAATTTACACAGTTTTAAAATTGTGCCATCATGAATTCATGATAGATCTTAAAGCAGCATTCGAGACCTTAGGACCTCTCATATTAACGAAAAAACACGCCGGCTTTTCGCCGCTTCTCTGGCGTTGAGCGGTGAATACGGTCTGCGCAGCAAGATTTCGAAAGAAACAGGGGGACAGGGGTTTCTTTCCAAGCTATCCGCAAAGGACTTGTTGAACTCAAAGAAGGGAGCTTTATCCGGGCAGCAATTCTCTATAAGAATCAGAAAGCCTGGCGGCGGACGGAAAAAACTTTCGGCAGTCAGTCCTGAACTGTTAGAAGCGCTGAAGCGGCTTGTCGGATCAACGGCCGGAGGGGATCCTGAATCTCTGCTGCTGAGGACTTGCAAAAGTCTAAAGAACTTGGCTGATGAGCTTACAAATTTGGGTTTCAGGGTTAGTCACTCAACGGTCGCATCAATGCTGGATCAGTTAGGCTATAGCCTCCAAGCCAATAAAAAAGTTCTTGAAGGAGCCGATCACCCGGACAGGAACGCTAAGTTTGGTTTTATAAACAGGAGAGCAAAAGCTTTTCTACGACTTGGCCAGCCTGTAATATCTATAGACTGCAAGAAACCTGAATTAATTGGCAATTATAAAAATAACGGATGTGAATATCAACCTAAAGGCAACTCAGTAAAAGTAAAAGATCATGATTTTATGGATAAAAATCCTGGTAAAATAATTATATTTGGATTTTATGATTTAACACAAAGTAATGGATATATGTGAATGCAGGTGCAAACCGTGATACATCAATTTTTGCGGTACAATCAATAAGAAACTGGCGGTTAAGTATGGGGTTAAAAACTTATCGAAACGCTGCACGCCTGTTCATTACTGCTGATTGTGGCGGGAGTAATGGGTATAGGGAAAAAAAATAATAATTATGTAAGGCGGAGCTGTCAAAATTTGTAAAATAGTCTAATTTATATATTAATATTTGCCATTTACCTCTAAATACAATTAAATAGAATAAAATTGAACACCGTCTTTTTTCACATATAACAACAATGAGTTGGCGTGGCAGACCTCTAATTAGTTACGAAGTTGCTGTCAGTTTGATTGGTTCGACGAAAACCAATTCCGGCCAAGCTGTTAAGTATGACTTTGAGCTTAATGAATACCCAATCGGAATAAAGGTTTCCGATGAAGAAATTGAAAAAATTAAGGTAAAGCGTGCAAAATTTCACGGCTAATGGAACTGTACATTTCTCCCCTAACTGTGTAAAGTTATTTTGTTACAACTCTTTAGTTCAAACTTTCTTGACCGCATAACTTTGTTGTCCGGTATTTTCCTCCAAAGTTCCAACTTCCCGCCGCCGCCTCAAAAACAACTCATAACGCTGACCTGACTGGATACTGCGAAGCTATTTGATATTCTACCGCTCTGGCCCTGAAAAATTCAGGGCATCATTTCCGGCCTCATCTGGTCCATGGCCTCAAGGCCTTTTTCCTATTCCTTTGGATTTAATCGGCCGTAAGATCCTTATCTTCATCACCGGCAAGTTAATTACATTTCTTGCCTGAAAGCAGGCCAAATAAATCCGGAATTTCAGAGTTTGAACAATTGTTATATTTCAGGGTGTCCTGGGCCAAAGGCAACCAACTGTCGACCCAGGACCAAATCAGAAGCAAATTAATTTTTGTCCCAGTTCATCTCCAGACCCAAATAGACGGTCATGGGCGGCTGATAGGAATAGGTAAAGTCGCCGGTCGCATAGTCAGGCGCACCCTGGGAACCGTAATATTTCTTGTCCAGAACATTCAATACGTCCAAAACTATACGGTAACTGTCGTTAAACCGGTAATTAAGCTGCATGTCCAAAGTGCCGTTGTCCTGACGTTTGTAAGGCCCAACCTGAACTCCATTGTCTAAGATCGGAATTCCGTTGACTGTTGTCCGGCCGGGATCCCTCAAAAGAGCATCGGCCTCCCAGCGAAAACTGACCCGTCCCCCAAAACCCTGGGGAGGTTCATAACTCAATTCCAGATTGGTGATGTGGCGGGGGACTTCGATGATTCTGTGACCTTTAAGGTTAACCATCTCCCCACGGGAAGTGTTAAACTCCTTCCTATCTTTATATCTGGCATCGGTGTAAGCGTAATTGGCCCGAAAGCGCAAATCTTTATGCGGCCTGACATCCACAGCCGCCTCAACCCCCTGCCTGGTCGTTTTGCCTACAGGCATGTTGGTGTTGGTTTGTTCGTCAAAACTTGTGTCATTAACGGTATTAATCCTATAAACAGTCATTTCCAGATTCATCCAGTCATAAACTCTGGCTCGATAGCCCAGTTCATACTGATCGCGCCTTTTGAGATCCCAGACATTACCATCGTAGAACTGAGCCGCATTTACAGAAGGCATAGAAAAGCCCCGGCCGAAATTGGCGTAAACATCCAGCCATTCCAAGGGCGTATAGAGGATACCGGCCTTTGGACTGAAGTTTTTATAGGTAGGACCGTTTAAATGCGTTCCGGTCAAGTTGTTGGCGAAATCTCCCGAAAGCCAGTCATAGCGGGCTCCCAGTCTGATGTTGAGCGGCTTTAAAACCTGATATGTTGCTTCCGCCATAACAGCCGGATTTTTTATGTCAAAAGTGGTATCGGAGGTCTGGCCCCCTCTGGCCCGACCGGTGCCCCACGGTAAAGACCAGGTTCGGCGGGGATCTTCCTTTTCGTTAGAGTAAGATGCACCCACGGTCACAGTCGCTTCCCGGTCGTCCAGTTCACCCTTGAAACTGTAAGTCAGGCCCGTACCCCATGATTTGTGGGTATTGTATTGCTCCGAACCCGCGCCAGGTATCGGCCGGGTCAGAGTCGGACCGCTTTTTTGCCATCGGGTATGCTTCAAAGTGGTTCCGTAAATATAAAAGCTCATTTCGTTTTCGTCATTAATGAAGTAATTGGCCCATAATCTGGCGTCGTAGCGATCGCGCTTACCGCCGTTCCCCTGACCGCTGCCGTCATCGACCGCCGAAGAGGGCGGTGCACCCAGAAGCTTCGATATATAGCCGGCCGAATCCCACTCCGACTGGTAAGCCCTGACGTTTAAGCTGGCCATAAACTTGTCGGTAAACTTATAAGACCAACGGCCGGAAAAATTCTTTTTGTCCCAGTCGGAATTGGCCCGCCAACCGTCGGTATGAAAAACCTCAAAGGCGTAGACCTGGCTGAATTTGTCATCTTCCCGGGCCAAAAGACCGGTGGCGTCCATATTATTGTAGCTGCCGTACCTGAGGTTCAGGCGGGTCAAGTTACCGCCCTTGATAGTCTGAATAGGAATTGATCCACCGGCCGCATGGGCCCCGTAATACACTGAAGATGGGCCTTTAATGATTTCCATGCTTTCAATTTCGATGGGCATGATAATTCCGGTATCCAGGTAGCCGGTGGTATGGCCGTTATCATGAAGAGGGATACCGTCTAAATACATGGTCACGTCGGCATCCCCGCTGTGCCCGGCTTTGAAACCCCGGATCTGAAAAGGCGGTGCGACACCGCTTTCACCGTAATGAGTCATACTCACACCGGGACTCATTTTAATCATATCCAAAGGTTCATAGAAAACCCGGCTGGACACATCCTTATTATCCAGAACAGTTGCGCTGGTTGTTTTCAGCTCCTCGCGCCGGATTACACCGCGTACGTCAATTGCCGGCAGTTCGGCAGCCTCAGTTTCCTCATCAGTCTGGGCAACAGCAGGAAAGGGAAAAAGTAACAAGCTTAAAAACATCAGGCCTAAAATATTTTTCAACATCCGTTTTTCCTTAAGATAGCAATAAAAAATGCCTCTAGATTAAATTAAAAAACTCTTCAGTGTTAGACTCACATCAAACGGGTCAGTATCGGCCTGGTTGTGAATCATCAGGCCTGGTCACAATTGACATAGCATCGGCCTTTACCCTGTTGCCTCATTGATGCCATGCTTTTTGCTCCTTTCGGTGACCCGTTAATTTTAATGTTTTGCTCACCTCCTTCTTAGTTAAAATAACCAAATGTTTATTCGCCACATGGCTATTTCTTTAAGTTTTAATCAGGCCGTCCCGAGCTCAGCAATCCTCAAAAAACCTAAAATTTCATGAAAATCAATGCCTACAAGGTCGCCTAAACAGTCTTTTTTTGCAATAAAGATATTTTAGTTCAAGCACAGATCCAAAGAGCCAATCAAGGCTACAGCCCAGGTCACCGAACAAAAAAAGACCGTCCTCCCAAACAAATATGGGGAGAACGGCCTTCATGACCAACTAAATAAAAATGTATTAACTCAAAAAACAGTCAGTTTTTTGACAAACCCTGAACGTATGTCAAATTAATTTACCTACAGATAAATCAGTTAGTTTGTCAGCCAAAAAACTTCGCCAGTAACTTAATCCAAGACTGGCCAGTCATGGGTAACTGTTTTCTCAGAGTCTAAATTTTTGCTTCCAAGGCAACATTAAAAAATAAGTCCATTTTTGCTTTGCCGCTTAACAGCCATAACTGTCTGTTGGTTAACGTCCTATAGTTTCAAACCTCAGTCAAGCGGCCGTTTTCCAGACGAAAACTGTGGGAGACCATTTTATTCAAAAAATTCAAATCGTGACTGACCACCAGACCAGGCAGCTTAAGGGTCCTGATAATTTCTTCCAGTCTGGTTACGGCTTTTTCGTCTAAAAAATTGGTCGGCTCATCTAAGATCAAAAGCTTAGGATTCAGCGCTAAAGCCGTGCCTAAGGCCACTAATTTTTTCTCTCCGCCCGAGAGATCGTAAGTAATTCTGCTCCCAAAGTCCTCTAAACCCAAATTCGTTAATACCGTCCGGACGACCTCGTCGGCTTCTTGTCGGCTGGCTCCCATATTTAAAGGTCCAAAGGCTAAGTCATCGGCTACGGTCGGACAAAAAAGCTGATCATTAGCGTCCTGGAAGACAAACCCTATTTGAGGCCTTAAGGGACGGAAATGTTTTTCTTCCGAACAGACCCGGCCCATGATCTCCACTGTTCCGGCCTGAGGTTTAATAAGGCCCATAATTATTTCCAAAAGGGTAGTTTTGCCGCACCCGTTGGGACCAATCAGACCAACCAGTTCCTGACCTAAAATGAAATCCAGACTGTCCAACACCACAGGACGTCCCGGATAGCCGTAAACTATCCCGCTCAATTTAATTAATGTTTCCGATGACATCCAGACCAGCTACCAGAAGACCCAAAGAGACAAACAGCCATGCTACCCCTAAGTCCAGACATTTAAATTTAAAATCCGCCCTAATAAAGAAACGGCCCCGGTAGCCGCGACAGAGCATGGCTGCGTAAATCCTCTCAGCCCGGTCAAAGCCTCGAACCAGGAGTAATCCGGCTAAATTGGCGTAAGAACGCAAAGTATGAAGATCGGAGCCAGGCCTGAAACCTCTGACCCGCATAGCTTGGGCAAGGCGGTGATATTGTTGGCCGATAACCGAAATATAGCGGGTCATCAGCAGAAACAAAGCCGTAAGTTTTTCCGGAACTCCCAGTTTCCTGGCCCCGGCCAGAAGGTCATACGGACCCGACGAACCTGTGATGGCCAAAGCCCCTAAAGTAATAGCCAGCGCTTTAAGAGACAAAATGACCGAAAGATTAACTCCCTCCCTGGTTACGTCCAAAGGTCCGAGGCTGTAAATAACCGTCCCGGGCACGGAAAAAGAAAAAGGCAAAAGCAGCCAGATAAAAATCAGAAAACTGTTGATGGCCAGTAAACTTTTCAGGCCTTTTAAACAATTTCGCTGGCCGGAGATAAGATAAATCAAAAAAGAGCCGGACAGACCGACTGCGGCCGCAATCACGGTACTCAGGAAAGCCAGATGAAAGGACCACAGAACAAGCAAGATGACTTTAAGCCGCGGATCAGTCCTGAGCAGCCAATCAGGAAACAGGCCATTGGAGGTCACAGTCGCCTCCGGTCATAACAGTAGGGTTTTATTTTCTGGCCCGATTTCCGTGATTTATCGTCCATATTTCGGTTGACCTTAAAGTAGGTGAAATTTTTGAGCTTTTAGATGATATCAAAAACTCTGCCCAAAAATCCACCGGCTGAAAGCCAGAGTTTCCCCTAATTTTTGGTCTAACCGAACCGGATAAATTCCCTGACTAGGCAAATCAACATCAAATTATATCTTTTATATATTTTAAACAAAAAAATTAAGTTTATTTATTCGCCAGTTTAACGCATGGAAAATCTCAAGGGCACCGACAATGGCATGGACTGGCCGGAAACTTCCGGCGGAAACGGCGGCAAAGGAGAAACCCGACTCAATAAAGCCACCGCCTCATCATCCAACCGTTTGTGCCCAGAACTGGACTCAAGACGGGGTGAGGTGACGGTCCCGTCTCTTAAAACCACAAAACTAACCACAGCCACCCCCGTTTCGTGACGACTTTGGGAGGCAAGGGGATATTTTTTTGATCTCTCCAACCGCTGCCTGATTCGGTTCCGATAAGCCAGGGCCGCATCAGATGTTCCTCGGCCGGTCCCGCCCGGAGTTCCTCCCGGTCCAGAGCCGCCGGTTCCAGGTTTGGAGCCGGATTCGCCGACAGAACTTCCAGAGGGGACCGCCCTGGGCTTAGGCCGGGGTTTAGGTCTTTCCCGTGGCTTAGTTTTTCCGGCCGGCGGAGGTGGAATCACGTCTTCCGCCTGTTGGGACGTACTTTCAACGACCTTAACTTCCTCATCCGCCGCCGGCTCGGGTTCTGGTTCTGACACAGGTTCGGGCGGAGGAGGTTCCTCAACCGGAGCCTCCTCCACGCCGCCACCGCCCTGTCCGCCTAGAGGATCATACTCACTGAAATCCATAACCGCCAAAGGAATATATTCAATAGGTTTACTCTGGGTCCCTGACAGAAGGCCAACAGCGATTAAACAGTGAAATATCAAGCTGACCGCGAAAGCCTGACGGAAGGTATCCGAGGTTAAGCAGTCGGCCTGCTCTCTTACGGCCCTCACGTATACGTCCTAATTTATCAGTTATCGACCCTGAAGGTATAACTGGCAGTATAGTTAATAGTATCGCAGACGCTTTTGTTCTGGTAAGGCTCTTCAACAGAAACCTTGGCCAGCCAGTCGCCGCTCTTTAAAGGAATAATATTGACCTGACCGTCCTGATCGGTAGCGGCCTGGAAGAATAAGGCCGCGTTGTCTTTGACCATCCCGGCCAAATAAGCCGAAACCTCACCACCCCGAAGAGGCTGGCCTTTATAGATAACTTTGACAGGGAAAGGTTGACCAGCCTTAATCTTGGAAGGATCGGCCTGGGGGACGAATTCCAGTTCCTGACCTACGGGTTTGGCGGCCAAACCGCTGTATTTGGCTCCGCCCAAGACAATAGCTTCTTTGCCGTAGCGGAAATAGTTTGAACAGCTTTTGGCCCCAGGGGATTCGTTTTTTGGCTTTCTAGTCCAGCCGTCTGAAGTTCTGGTGGAAAAACCGCCCGGAGTCTCTATAGTGACTACATAGTTGCCGACCGGTAAATTGTCGGCGGTTAAAAACTCACGAGGAGCTTTCCCCTGTTCCAGAGTCAATTCGCCTCCATCTCCTGTGACTTTGGGCGGCAGGAACCGAGTAGAAATTTCCTCTGCCGGAATTTCCTCGCCGACCGGATAATTGTGACCGTAACCGATCAGAGCCGACAGTTTCTGGTTAGCCTTGGGTTTAACAGCCTCAGCCCAAAAATCATGGGCCGAAGCCTGTGCCGAAAAACCAATGGCCAAAACGCTCAGGCAAAGAACACTTAATTTACTTTTCATTGTCTCCTCGCACGTGTGTTGAAGTTTAACTCCGGACCGGGCTTGGCCCCGGGTCTCAGGATTGCAGAAATTTAGGAAAAACTGAATTGGCCTATTAAAAATATCTATCTATTTTGAAAAGACTTTTGCGCACAACTTTATTTTGAAAGCGAGCCGGGCCAGGTCCGACCCGCTTTCGTCATCTGGTACATCAGTTTCAAGCAATGTGTTAAATTTTCCTATAGGCACCTCCGAAAAAAAGACAAAAAAAGACCGTTACTTTGGCAAATACCAAAAGCAACGGCCTTCGTGACCTCAAGCTATGAGTTCAGAAACAAAAATGGGGAGTTAGTTTCTGAAACAGTGAAAACCAGGTTGGGCAAAACGCAACCAGGAAAACGGCGCCTCCGGTTAAAGCTAAATATCAGGCATATAACCGACCGGATTAACCTTTTTTACCGTTCTTCATGAACGGTAAAAATTCAATAGCTTTTCTCAACGTTATAGATTCAAAAAAACTCTGAAGTCCGCTCCGATTATATCTTTTTCCGCCGTCACTGTCAAGCCTAAAACGAGCCGGACCAAAATAATTTTTATATTATTCAAGGCTTACCGACGGCTCCTTAGATTAAAGCATGATGTATCTTATATTAAGAATAAAATTATTACTATAAGAAATAAATTAATAAATTTTACTGCCATTAGTCAATAGCCTCCAAAAAATAAAAGCTAGTATTATTAAAGCCTCAGTATCTAAAATTCTACCCTAATATGCGTTGATTATCTTAACCTCCTCGGACTGGGACTGATTTTGGTCTGTTCCGCTCAGGTTTGATTATTTCATTTCCCTCAGGCCTCTAAGTGGCTCTGAGCTATTTCGGGATTATAAACCTAAAAAGGTCATATTCCAGAATTAAATTTCTGAAATATGACCTTCATGGTCCCTATGAAAATTAAACAATATTTGAAAGGCAAAAAACTTAGATATTACTGCGAATATATCCAGTAGGTAATAAAAGACTTAGAATCTAAGGATAAACAGGCTAACGGAATTCCAAGCACCCAATCTCCTGATCAGCTGCCACTTTGGTCCCAAAGCCGTGCCGAACGCCTGGCGGCCGCTTGATTCCAGCTTAAAGCATTTTAATCCTAATGTCAGGAAGTTTTTATAAACGAATTTTTTTCTGTTGTCAAGATTTTTTTAAAAATTTGTCTTTTTTATACCGGATCCCTATCTCTAATACTATATAATATATGGATCTGATCGGTCAGACTAATTGACCTAAACAAGACGGCCATTATTAAAATTTTTCCCCGCCAAAAAAATTACTTGACAAATCGGATTGCCATGATTTAAATTTCTTTAACCTCAAGACTACCACGAAGGCTCTTCAGAGTTTTTCCTAAACACTTTCCTCTGGTTACGAAGACCTCAAAATTGACAATATCTGTATATCCAGGTTTATTGTTTAAGACTAATTATAGGTATCATTAAGAATTTTTATATTCATGATGCGAAAATTCTATTCTGTTTTATTTTTTTAGGTTAAATTTACATACTGCCTATTTGAACAGGTCACGAAGGCCGCCTGATGACTTAAATCACCAGGCGGCCTTTTTTGTTTTTAAATCCCAGAAAATCTGGTTTTTTGAGGCCGAAAAACAGACCGGCCGTCAGACCTAAATGGGTGAATTACTCAACAAATGTTACTTAAATATTTATGCGTATTTACATGTCATTACAATAAAATCATGTATATAGAGCGATTCACATGATACATTGCTGTTATATACATCTAATGCAGCTTATTTAAATATTTATGGACTTTGCCTTTATTTCTTCAGTCTTTTTACCGTTTGTTTGTGAATTCATCCTGCAAATTCACAGGATTCATCAAAAGGTAAATGTCAGCCGATTCCTAACAGGAGAAAACATGAGATTAAAACTCATTTGCTTGTCGCTGCTAATTTTTTTTGGCCCGAATTTTCCAATTTGGGCTCAGGAATCCCAACCTCCGGAAAGTTTTGCCGAGGCCAAGCCGGCTTCCCTGGAAACTATTGATATCCGGGGTGTTTTAAGGCGCGATGAGCTGAAATCAACCAGTGCCACGGTTTTAAACAATGAAATGGTTACGGAACGGGTATTTTATCAAACCCTGGATATGATCAACATGAGCCCAGGTGTCAGTATTATTCAGTATGGCGAGGCCGGTATGTCGCCGCAATTTCAGATGCGGGGGTTTTTCTCCAGAAACGACATGGCCATGTATATGGACGGCATCCCACTGCACGACAACGGACACGCAGCCGGCTTTACTGACTCAACGGTAGTGATTCCCATTGAAATTGAAAGTGTTGAGATAATCAAAGGGCCGGCCTCGGTTTACTACGGAGCCCGGTCTTCCGGCGGAACCATTGCCGTCCAGTCCATCAAACACGGCAATTTCACCCGTTTGGACCTCAGGTACGGTTCCTGGAACGACATTGATGCCCAGGGAATTATTGCCAGGGAGAACGAAAAACTGGCCCAGGTCTACGCTTTTGAGATCTTCCATTCAGACGGTTACCGGGACAATTCCGACTGGGATCGAAAAGTTGTTTCCGGCCGATGGACGTACAATTTCTCGGACCGTTTCCAGGCCAGTTTAAATGTTAGGGCCTATAATTCGGAGTGGGATTCGGCCGGTTATGTTTCGGCCAAACTTAATACTAAACGCGGTTGGGTCAATGACGGTTCAGGCGCAGGCAACGGTAATGGAGGCAAAAGAGACCGCTATGACGCCCGTCTTTGGGCCAATTATCTCATAACCGACCAAAGCCAGTTGACTTATTATCTTTACGGTACGACCATGGAATTCACCCGCTACCAAAGAGGCGACCCTTTGGTGCGTTTTATTTTAACTAACCCCCCATTGTCGGCCTATCCGCAAATGACCGAGCAATATAACAAGCATCAGCAGTGGGGCACCGGTTTAACTTACAGCTGGAAGGACGAACTGGGCGGCCAAGAAGCCTCTTTTACCTCCGGAATCACTTATGCCAAAGATATGGACGTGCCCAGACGGACCTGGAATATTCCATGGGGCCTGGGCCGGGCTCGGCAAGGCGGACCGGCCACCGATACAACTTTCAGTCTGGAAAATCCGGCCGTTCTGGCTGAGTTTTCCTACCAGATTCTCAATCCCTTGAACGTCCGTATAGGAGCCCGCTATGACTGGCTTCAGGGTAAACATAAGGACAATAATACCGGCCGACAGACTTCTGCCAAATACAAATTCTTCAGTCCCAAAGCCGGGCTCATTTACTCTCCCATTGACAGCCTGGACATTTTCACCAACTTCGGTAGGGGGTTTTCCATGCCAGGAGGCTTTAACGGCGGGAATAACGGCTTTTTTAATGACGCAGCCAATTTAAAACTCCAAAAACGCGACCAGATGGAACTCGGTTTCCGCTACACTCCTCTGGATTGGCTCGGATTTGAGGCCACAGCCTACCGCTTAAAAACTTACGATGACACCTTAACCGATCCTATAACCGGCAACACTGTTCAGGCCGGCACCACTCTACGGCAGGGCCTGGAGTTGTCCCTTCAGGCTGTGCCCTACAAAGACTGGCGCGTAACCGCCAATTACGCCTATTCAGAGGCTGAGTACGATAAATTTATTAACGGCCGGATGGATATGTCCGATCATAGGCTGCCTTTTGTGCCCAGACAGATTACCAATCTGGAAGTGGCCTATGCCCCTCAAACCGGCTTAGGGGGAAGGATCAATTTCCGCTGGGAAGCCGATATGCTCTACCAGGACTCGCCTCTCGTCTATACAGACGGGACCAGAATTCCTCTTGCCAGCGCAGATTATTTGCCCTTCCGGGCCCCGGACAAGGGTTCATTGGACATACAGTTCAGCTACAAGTTCAACGAAAAATACAAGATACTTTTTGACGCCAAAAACATTGTCGGCAAATCATATGAAGGCTACGCCTACGGCAAACAGTGGGATACAGGCGACTATTCTGTTAATTACACAAATCCAAGGGCTTTCTATGTGACGTTCATTATGAACTGGGATGCTAAGGAATAACCAGCAACTGGCTATTTTTTAGGCCTCAACCGAAGCGTGATAGGCTCTAATCGGCTTCTCACGTTTTTTTCATCACTGGCATTAGAGGGGAGAATTTTAAACTTCCCTCAATTTAAATTACACAGCCTGACCGGCACTGCGGCCTCACCACAGAATTCTAGCCCAGACCAGGGAACTGCGCGTCACAACCGGCTGTCCGGAAGAAGATATTCCTGGCCGGGCCTCGACTCGTAGTTTAGGAGAAATTTAAAAACATAAATCCATGGAATTTTAAATCCCAAACATTTCCAAACCCTGTCTTGACAGTCGAACCGGACGCCTGGAGACGTGGAAACCTGGACACATGACCTCTTAGCCAGCGAATTAAGCAAAATATGCGCCAAATCATAACTCAAAACCAATAAAACATAATTTTTTGTGAATTTTAAGCCTCCTCCAATAATTATTTTATAATGACCATAGAAATTTCACTTTTTTGATGCATTAAAAATATTGATGTAATCTTGGAGTTGCGCTATACTGATCTTCAACCAACTAAATCTGGGAGCCATTTTTATGGACTGAAGACCTCTTGCAGGATGAGTGAGAGTCGCAGAGAACATATTACTAGTCAAAAACAATAATAACATATATATTAATAATAATATCTATAAAGAAAAAATATACTGTTAATAACAAATAGGAAATATTTAATTGCTATATTGACTATAAACGGCAACATTGAGATTTGGAGATTGTCTTAAGGCCCAAAACCAAAGATGATTATCAACGGCTCCTTGAAAGATGATTATCAACGGCTCCTTGAAATTGGGGGGTGTCACGGCAATAGCGCCAAAAGATGAATATTTAGGCTTGTCTGCTCTTCCTGCGAAAATGACGGCTGAAGCCATGCTATTGACTGCCTGTAAGGGCGCAGCAATACATATTACAAACTTGGCAGAAGAAACTCTCAGAAATGATTTCTGTCCTAATGTGTGTGCGGCCACAATTTTGGTCGTTACACAAACATCATTGCCAGAATCGCCTTTAAGAATGAATGTGAGAAAGCCGAGGAGGCATATTATGGGTTTTTAAAAATGAAGCATAATTTTAGGAATATAAAGATGGTGTTATCTATAGAAACAGATGGAGCTATGTTTAACACGAGACAAAGAACTGATGCCGGACAATCCTGGCATGAAAATAAACTTGGCCTGGTATTTTCATCAGATAGCATTCGCTCTTATGTTAACCGCCGAAATTTAGAGAGATATATCATAAAATAACCAAAAGAAAATATACTTCTTATATTAACCCGGCGGATAATTATGATAATCTATTTTCTTCGGGTTCACCTTGACTTTCGCGTATTTAATTTTATCTATGGTCAAAATTATCCGCCGGAGTAATATTGAGGAATGCTCAGAATTTAAAAATTCTTTTCGCATGCGCATTACAGAATGTATATGGTCAATATAAGGAAACGATATTTCTCAGCGGCGGAGCCAAATGGATCAAGGGAATAAAGGATGAATTCTTATGTTTGGAATTCGCCTCGACCCAGTAAAGCTTTAGGTAACCGTTTATGCTGGTCAAGCGAGAACTTGAAATCATTAATTTTAAATAATTTGCGTTTTATTGACTAATTTAGTTCAATACAGGTAATGTCATGGCCGATCGTTGCTATTGTCTTAAAATATTACCTCGGCGGGTTATTATGATAATCTATTTCTTTATTGATTTTACCTTATGGTGATTTGTTTGTATCAAAATTATCCGCCGGGGTAATAACTCTAACGCGGATTGTCCCGCCAATCCGGCGGCGGATGGTTGTACCCGCCGATGTTACCCTGGCCAAACTCCACGACATAGTTCAGATGGCCATGGGTTGGTCACATTGTCATCTGTATGATTTTGATATCGGTTCCCAAAATTACACCAGTCCTCTGCGTATGGACTTTGATGATGATCCTTCCCTGGATGCCAAAGATTACTGCCTCAAAGATTTGGTCACCGCCAAAGGCGAGAAGTTCTATGATGTCTACGATTTCAGGGACGATTGGCGCCACAAAATTCTGGTGGAAGACACTGACTATAAGCCGGACCCAAAGAAAAAGACCACTAAGTATCTGCAATATTATCAGGTAGCCTGCTTGGCTGGCCGACGGTCCTGCCCTCCGGAAAACATCGGCGGTCACATCGGCTATAACATGCTTAATGAGGTCAACAAAGGTTCCAATACCGCCAAACACCAGGTAGATCCTGAATCAGGGATCTGGGAGAAATTGGAATATCATCGGAACTTTGACGGCGACAGTTTTAACCTTGAGTCCGCCAACAAAAATCTCCAGGGGGTCCTGGAGAGAACATACCAAAGCATTTGGCCTTAATATAAATTATCCTATTTCTCAGAAAACCCAATATTATTCGGCATAGCTATGAAGGTTGCCTATTGGTAGACTAAAGAGGTAAATTTATTTTTCACTCTATAAATTGAATTATTTATATATCAATTATTTTTTTGTCAATTGTCTCATGGTCTATTCCAAAAAAATTTGGACAAAACTTCAGGCAGTAGTAGCCTCAGATAGTGTTATTAAAACTTGAGTTGATAAAGATAAAAATATATAATTATAGCCTTGAGGTTGAACCATGGCTAGACATGATTATGCTGGTGAGGATGGTTTATCATTAGTCCGCTCAGTGCGAAGGAAATGAGTCTGGTAACCAAGTTAAAAAAGCCTCTGTGTTGTTATTTTGGGGGCTGAAGTTGGTTTGGACACTGACACCACTGCCGGAGTTCTTCACATTAGCCGAAGGACTGTTTCCCGAAACAGGGCAGACACATGGAAGCTGCTTCGAGAGGGATATCGTATCCTCAAAATAATAGCTGGTGAGGGCGGCGATACGGACTTATGACCGTGGAAGAGAGGGTTGCGAGAAATGGCTACAGACAAAAAAACAATTTCTGCGCTGACAAATTGGCTGCGGATTATGGCAGCCATCTTGAACGTATACTAGAATAAACAACAGATGATTTTCGGCCATAGGGAATTTGGCTGCAAAATGCTGCAGCATGTTAAGAGCGGATTAAATTTGGGGGCTTTTCTGCAAGAGCAAAAGTCAAAACTACAGAAGCCATCACGCTGACTGGTTTCCAAAAATATGGTCATGTGTTCGTTTTATAGTATTCATTCCGGCCAGGTCTGATAGGTATTAAATTAGGGCCCTGATCAAGCTAATTGACACTGCCCCGCCAATTGGACTTTAACGTGACTTGGTTTTTGAGATGCTGATATACAGAAATAAAACAATAAAATTTGATTGAGCTAATTGTCCTATATTCTCAGGGCTAAACTCTGATGTGACTCGGTTTTGGCGGCTGATATTATAGCCCCAACGTTCGAAGTCTTGAAGAATTAAGATTAAAACAATTGTTGTTTTTGATATTACTCCGGCGGATAATTTTGACCATAGATAAAATTAAATACGCGAAAGTCAAGGTGAACCCGAAGAAAATAGATTCTCATAATTATCCGCCGGGGTAATACTTTTACCTCTTTTTTCGCATTTCAGGAATAAGATGCCTAAACGTAGCTACTGCCTTAAAATATCTATCATGCATATCAAGCCACCCATCTGGCGCCGGATTGTTGTGCCCGCCGATGTTCACCTCGAAAAACTACACCAAATCATTCAAAAGGCCATGGGTTGGGAAAGAATACATCTTTATGGTTTCAGAATCGCCGAAGAATTATACTCCTCCAATGATGATTCTGCTGGATTTGGGTATGGCCGGGACTTAGAGGCCAAAGAATACATTCTTGAAGATTTGTTCCCCTTTAAAGGCCAAAGTTTCACATATATCTACGATTTCGGTGACGATTGGCGGCACAAAATTACGATCGAAGACACTGACTATACTCCAAACCCGAAGAAAAAACAGATCATTGAAGATCTGGACGATTATCCTGTGGTCTGTATAAGCGGCAAACGGGCCTGTCCTCCGGAAGACGTTGGCGGAGTCTGGGGATATTACAATTTTTGCGCTGCCATTAAAGACTTCAATCACCCCAATCACGAACATTATGTGGAGTGGTATGGAGGCGATGACCCAAACGATCCTGATTTCAAAACCTATGACAGTGAAGAATTTTCACTGCACTCAGTTAATTGGCACCTTAGGGGTATATTAGAAATGCCGTACTTCCGGGCCTTTGGACAAGATAGCTAAATCAAAAGGCTTAACCAAGTCAAGCCGGAAATTGAAACCATTTACCGCATCAAACTTGCCTATTGTTAATCAGGCTATTTCAGATTAACCGGAATAAATATAATGGCCGACCAGAGCTATTGAATTAAAATGCCTTAACCCGGATTACTGCGCCCGGCTGGCATGAGTGATTGGGCCAGCCGGAGTCAGCCTGGCCAAACTCCATGCCATCTTTCCGGCGGCCACGGGGCGGTCAAATTGTCATTTGCAGGCAGTATTTATTTCTGCCCTCAAAACTGCACCGGTCCTCTGGTATGGACTTTCATGGCATAACGGCCTTGGAGGCCAAAGACTGCTGCCTCGGAAATTTGGGCGACATCAGAGGTCAAGAGTTTTATTGCTTATGCGATTACGCGACTATCAGCGGCCTAAAAATGTGGTGAAAGACTCTAACTGTCAGCCGTACCCAGGAGAAAAGGCCGCTGAGTATCAGCAGAGTTAAGCTGTAGCCTCAGGGAAGACCGGCGTCCATCCCGAAGTCACTGGTGGCCATATTGGCTATACTAAGCTCACAGATATCATCAAATGAACCCCGATGTCGCGGAACATCAGGATGATCCTGACTCAGAGAGCCGGAAAAATTAGGACATCACCGTCACTTCGACGGCCACAGATTTAACCTTGATTCCACCAGCGATCACCTCTATGGTGGCCTGGAAAGATCATGCGAAAGTCTTCGTTGCCTAGCAGAATTAAAATTATGCTAAAAAGCATAAACCAAAATGCTATTTTGCCCATAGTCCTGGAATCTGACTATTTGAGGCAGCTAAAATGGATGAACGTTGCTTTTTGCTAAAAATTTAGTTGAAAGAGATTGAGCCGGTCATCTGGCGGCAATTTTTCGTCCCCGGTTCCATATATCTTCACAAACTTCATGATGTCATCCAGATCATCATGGGGTGGCTGGATTATCACCTGTATGAGTTCAAAATAGGCGGCCAAAAGTACGCGGAAGACCATGAACCTGATTTTCGCTTTTTGCATGCTGAAAAATGCAGCTTGGCGGATGTAATCAAAGCAAAAACCGAACTTTCGAATATAGGTGCGATTTTGGCGACAATTTACGCCGCCTGATCACCGTGGAAGACAGCCGCTACCTGCCGGAAGCTGACTCCACGCCGGAGATGGGCGGAGTACTTTTTTTACATGACTGTCCGGTGAAGGATGCTGCCCGCCTGAAGATGTCGGAGATGTAACCGGCTGTTATGAGTTCTGTGAGGCTACCAGTAATTCCCGGCATGAAGAGCATTCTAACTTTAAAAAACGGTACAATGACTTTAAAAAACGGCACAATGGCCGTAATTATTTCCATAAGAAAAAATCTATCCGTTCTCAATTCCATTTAGGCAAAGTAAATGAAGAACTGAGAAAATTCCAGATTTGGACGCGTGAATGATTTAAATATGCATAAATAGACCATAATCACCCGCGCTTCCCCGGTTTCTACTGCCGCCTTTTGAACCGCCGGGCATAGCTTTTTCCAGTATCAGGACCTGATAAGCGCTTCCAAATTTTGAGGACTGACATGAATCACCATCACTTAAGGTTAAAAATCCAGCTGATTGGTATTATTACCTCGGCGGATTATTATGATAATCTATTTCTTCATTGATTTTACCTTATGATGATTTGTTTGTATCAAAATTATCCGCCGGGGTAATATGTCCGCAATCTGGCGCCGATTTGTCGTACCGAATGACATTTCCCTCGAAAGCCTCCATGAAGTCATTCAGATTGTCATGGACTGGGCTAACTATCATCTTTATGGGTTTAAAATATACGGTAACTTTTTCTCCTCAGGACCAGTGACTGACTGTCAGGATTCCCAAAAATACCTCCTGCGTGATTTGATAAATCGAAAAGGCTATATTCAAATACGTTTACGATTTTGGCGACAATTGGAAGCACAAAATCACGGTGGAAGACTGTCAATATCAGCCCCGTTCCAAAGACAGGGATGTCATAAAGGTGCTTGACGAAGATACCGTCGCCTGTCTGGCCGGAGCCAGAGCCTGTCCGCCTGAAGACATTGGCGGCCGATTCGGCTATTTTAATTTTGCGATATATTAACTGACCCCAGCCATGAAGCGTACGCGGGAATGAAAGAATACGTTGGGTGCCGCGAAGACGAAACATATGATCTTGAAAAATTTGACCTTGACTCAGTAAACGCCGCTCTGGAGAACGAGTGGTTCGATTAAACGCCTCTGCCCGGATAGTCTCCGCCAGTACCTGCTTACACCGGACTGATTGTTTCTGAATTGCCGACTCGGCGTTTTTTTCTTAACAAATTGACTGGCCCTTGAAATAATCAGGTCAATTCAATCAGGTTTCGAATTTTTCTTCAGGAGCCGAACCAGTTTAGCCTGATCAGTTGGCTGAATGCTCAGGGAATCTGAATATATTTTAGCACCCAGGAATTCCGGTCACCCTACGGTGCCGTAAATTTTTGTTTCCGGCTCTCTTAGGCTATAGGGCTCAATCAGCCATAAAAATATTCGGTCACGAAGGCCGCTTCCTGTCAGATAAACCACTGGCCGGGTGCGGCCTTTTTTGTCCTTAATTCGTGCGTATCAATATTCTTTGTTATTTTATCTTTACATATATATTTGCATATTTTTATACTACGACTATAGCATGCAACATATATTTACTCTGTTTTCAGCGTTTCTTTTGAAACATCTACGGCTATTTTCAAGATTATGCCAATGGGCAGGGCATACCGGGATTTATCGGTTTTCCTTTTTTTCGAGGAAGCATTTGATTATTGAAGATTCAGTAAGTAGAAACAAGTGGGCAAAATCTTTAATTCGGTCTTATCGGCCTGACTTCTGGCGGCGGCGGTCCTGATTCCGGAATCCGGAATCCGGAGCTCTGGCTCAGACCGACGATACTGTTGAGCTGGGGGAATTGAGGTCAAAAGCACGGTCCGCCGAGAAGAGCTGGAAAGCACCTCGCCGCAGTCCTAGGCAACAAAGACATAGCCGACCTGGCTTACATATCGCCGCTTTACATG
The DNA here is from genome assembly GCA_031264185.1 of Deltaproteobacteria bacterium. Classification (GTDB taxonomy): domain Bacteria; phylum Desulfobacterota; class Desulfarculia; order Adiutricales; family Adiutricaceae; genus JAIROO01. The sequence continues at coordinate 8,381 of JAISEL010000006.1, read as the reverse complement.
CTAAGGCAGGCCCACGGAGTCCGAGTCAATGAATTTAACCTTCAGGGAGTGGCCTCGCAAGTCCAAATCCGAGGCTTTAACGGAGGCCACGGAGGAGAAGTGGGTTTCTATTATGACGGGATACCCCTAAACGATAACGGCCGCGCCGATAACTACTCAGACATATCCATCTTAGTCCCTCTGGAAATCGAATCCGTGGAAATAACCAAAGGACCGGCTTCGGCTTCATACGGCAAAGGCAACGCGGCCGGCACAACCTCATTTCAGGGCATAAAACGCGGAACTTTCAACAGATTGACGCTTAAACTGGGAATGTACAAAACCGTCGATGTCCATGGAATTATTGCCAAGGACTTTGAGAACAGCTTCATCACGTCTACGCTTTTCAGATTTACAATCCGACACCTGGCGGGACAATTCCTATTGACGGCGGCTGAATCTTTCAGTCCGCTGGACTTACGACGTATCTGACAATTTGGAGGTCAGTTTTAACATCAGGGCCGCTCTGGCCGAATGGGCCAATTCCCTTCAAGCCTTCAACTGGCAGGACCCCAAAAAAAGCTCCTATGACGGATCCGGCAAAGGCAATATGTCCGGCGGTCACCGGGATCGCCTGGATGCCAGGCTCTGGGTCAACTATTTCCTAAACGGAAAATCCCAGTTCAACTGGTACTTCTTTGCCACCAGCTTGAAAAACAATATGGCCGAAATTTACCGAAGCGTCAATCCCGGACAACCGCCGATCTGGCGCCCGGGAGTTCAATGGGACGGAAACTATGACCAGACCGGCCAGCAGGAAGCCTACGAAACAGGCCTGTCCTACAGCTACAAACGGTCAATAGTCGGTCGTGATTTTTCCTTGACCCTTGATACGGATTATCTGTGGGAAAAACAAAAAAGAGACAAATACCAGCTAAATTAGGGTTGGGGCAATCGGCATTTTGATCATTTAAATGATTCTGAATATGCTGTCAATACCCTTTCCTTCTATGCTCAGGGGAACTACCACCTCGCTGACAGGCTGAAGCTGCGACTCGGCAGCCGTTACGGCCGTCTGTGGGGCAGCGCCAATTACGGACCGCTCCATGATGATCCCGATGAGGACGGAGTTTTGGGACAGGCTCATTTTTCTTCTCTGAAAAAAGGTATTTTCAGTCCAAAAGCAGGCCTTTTGTTTACCCCTCCTGATACTCTGGAAATTTACGCCAATTACGGACAGGGGTTCAATCTGCCAGGACTGAACAGCGGATTGTTTTTCACTCAGACCAATTTGCAGCTGACCAAGCGGGAGCAGTATGAACTGGATTTCAGGGCGTCCCCTTTTGAATTAGTGGAATTTGGTTCGGTTTTTTATCTGGCCAATACCAAAAATGATGCTCAGAGGAACCCGGATACCCGCAGAACAGAAAACGCCGGTCAGACAAGAAGATCAGGCTTGGAGACGTACGTTAAATTTTTCCCCTTAAAGTCTCTGACCGTCTCTTCCGATTACACCTATCAGGAGGCCAAATACCGCAAAAACCTGAATACCGTTCTGGAAAGAAGGCGTCTGGCCAACACCCCCCTAGACACATTTTTAACGCCGAAATCGCCTACGAGCCTCCCTTAGGCCGGGGGCGGCCGGGCTTCATTTAACTATAACGCTGACTTAATGACCTCTGGCGATCCCACAGCCAGCAGAGCTTTACCGATCCATTCCGGTGAGGATTGCAGCACTTTGGATCTTCAGGTCAACTGCCGGTTCAGCGAAAAGATGAAGGTCCGTCTGTATGTAACCAATGCCTTAAATGACCGGCCCAGACAGTATAACCCCAGCGCTCTGGGCGACTATGGCTACTGGCCGGCCAATCCGGCAGCTGTTTTTCTGACCTTTGAGCCTTTGGGCTGAATCTTTGATTTTTTAATTTAAAATTTCTCGTCTTAAGTCCGGCCCTTTAGAGGCCCTAAAAAAGCGACGGAAGAACCGCTTGGCTGTCTTCAGGCCGCTTTTTTATTTAAAAGACCTGGCCCTACTTTTTTCCTGTCAAAAAACCATCCCCCGGTGGCAATGGCAGCCAGTCCACTATTGTGATATAAAACCCATAAGCCAACCCCTTTGGATTTAGGATCATTATAAGGTTTATTTTCCATGCCAGCCCTGATTACTGCTGTGGCCTATGTGGTCGACTGGCTGATGGGCGACCCCCAGACCTGGCCTCACCCGGTTAGGGTAATCGGGGCCTTAATCAGCCGTTTGGAAAAATTACTCCGTAAAACTATAAGCCGCTCCGGGCCGCCTTCCGATCGGGCTCTTTTTTGGGCCGGAACGCTTATGGCTCTGGCCGCTGTTTCAATAACCGGTTATCTGGTCTGGATTTTTCTCCATTTCTCGGCCAGAATGTCCCAGACCCTATGGTATTTAATCGGCCTTTACTTTATTTACAGTCTCCTGTGTCTCCGGGATCTCTTGGACCATACCCAGCGGGTGGAACAAGCTCTGGACTGCGGGGATATCCCTCAGGCCCGCCAGGCTCTGTCCTGGATTGTCGGCCGGGATACGGCCCAGTTAAATATTACAGACATCAGACGGGCCGAAATTGAGACTCTAGCTGAAAACTTCTCTGACGGTCTGGTGGCGCCTTTATTTTACCTGGCCGTAGGCGGTCCGGTTCTGGCCTGGATGTACAAAGCCATAAACACCCTTGACTCCATGGTCGGCTACAAGAATCCGACTTATTTATTTTTCGGCCGATTTTCAGCCAGAATAGATGATGTGTTAAACTATATCCCGGCCAGGCTGGCAGCGTTAATCTTAATCTCAGCTTCCAGAACTGTCGGCGGTGATTATAAAAACGCCTGGATCTTATGGAGAAAAGAAGGCCGTTTCCATTCAAGCCCCAATTCCGGTCAGACCGAGGCAGCCATGGCCGGAGCTCTGGGAGTTCAGTTGGGAGGGCCCGGTTATTACGGCGGCCTGTTTGTTGACAAACCGGTCATCGGCAGCTCCGGAAATCCGGCCTCGGCCGAACTGGTCCGGAAGGCCGAACGCCTCATTCAGGTCGGTTCTTTTCTTATGCTGTTGAGCGCCATGATAATTGAGCTTATCCTTTTTCATTCATGCTCCAGAACGCCTTGGGGCTGGGGCTTTTAGTTTTGACACATTAAGAGATTTTCATGGATTACTTAGCTCACGGGGGCCGGATCTTTGAGGCGGCCGAGGCTCTGAACCGACCCTGGCAGACTATTACCGACTTCTCGGCCAACATAAATCCTTTTGGTCAACTGGAAGGGCTTAAAGAATTTGTTTTTCTGGATTTTGAACGAACTCTCCACTACCCGGAAGAAAAAGCCCAGTCTTTAACTCAAATTGTCGGAGAAGTCTACCAAATCTCCCCGGACCATTTTCTGCCCAGCGCCGGCTCCACAGTCCATATTTTTCTTTTAGCCAGAACCTTGGACCCGGGGCTATCAGTAATTGTGGCTCCGGCTTTTGCCGAGTACGAAGCGGCTTTAAAATCAGCCGGCCGTAATTTCGCGTACGTCCTGACCGAAGATACGGACGATTTTCTGGTTACCGAAGAGACTTTGGAGCGGATATTTTCTCTCAACCCCAAAACCGTCATCTTGGCCAATCCGGCCAATCCAACCGGGCGCTTAGTGCCCGAGATGATTTTAAAGAAACTTCTGGCCGAAACTAAAAAACGCCGCATCTATCTGGTGGTCGATGAAGCATTTATTGACTTTACCACTGCCTCATCTCTGGTTCCGGAAATTTTAAAGCATGAATCTCTGGTGGTTTTAAAATCATTAACCAAGATCATGGCCGTCCCCGGACTCAGGATAGCCTATCTGGCCTCTTCCCCGGCTTTGATTAAAAAACTCTGGACTCAGCTGGGACCTTGGCCTTTAAGTTCAACCGCCCTGTCGGCCGGACTTTATTTTTTCTCAATGCCAAAGAACCGGGCTCTGTTTATTAAATTGATTTCCTCATTGAGAAACAAGCTGACCCGGGTCCTCCAGAAATTCGGTCAGCCTTTCCCTTCGGAGGCCAATTTTCTTCTTTTCAAGTATCAATACCAGGAAACGAAAAAGCTGATTGAATTTTTCTTCTCTCGCGGTCTTTTAGTCCGGGATGCCAAAAATTTCCGGGGCCTGGGGCCAGGCTGGCTGCGGTTGGCTGTCCGGCCGGAAGATGAAATACAAATCTTAAAATCACTATTGGCGGAATTTCATGCCTGAACTGCCGGAAGCCGAAACCATGGCCAGGGAACTGGCTCAAAAGACCCTGGGGCATAAAATCGCCGAGGTCCAGGTCAGTTACCCGGCCATTGTGGCCTCAGACCTGTCATCTTTCTCTTCTCTTTTAACCGGACGAAAGGTTTTACAAGTCCGCCGTCTGGGCAAAAGGATTGTCTTTGATCTGGCCGGAGGCCATAATTTGCTTATTCACCTGAAAATGACCGGCCAGTTCAAGTTTTGCGACTTCTGGCCCGGTTCAAATCCCGAAAGCTGGCCGCCCCACTGTCACGCTGCCTTTAAAATCAAAAAAAACTCCCCCCAGAAAGATGAGACTCTCTTTTATCAGGATACCAGGAAGTTCGGGCGCCTCCGGGCTTTCGGCCCTGGAGAGATGGACGAATTTCTGGCCGGCTTAAATCTGGGCCCGGATGCTTTGAGCGCCGGACCCGAGGACTACCACCGGCTCCTGAGCGCCTCCCGAGGACAACTCAAAGCTGTTCTCCTTAATCAGAGCGTTCTGGCCGGTTTCGGGAACATTTATGCAGACGAAACTTTGCTGGCGGCCAAACTTTCTCCCTTAAGACCGGCCATGAGCTTAACATTAAATGAGGCCAGGACCCTTCAGGCTGAAGCCCAAAGAATCTTAACCCAGGCCATAGAATGCCGCGGTTCGACCGTGTCCAGTTATACGGCTCCCCAAGGAGCCGGCTCTTTTCAGAATCATCATAAGGCCTACGGTCAGGCCGGTCAGCCCTGCCCGTTTTGCGGGGAAAAACTTTTAAAAACCAGAGTCGGCGGCCGGACCACAGTTTATTGTCCCTTTTGCCAGAAGTAGCTGCTACATGAAACCAGATTTAAGCCCTGTTCAAACCGGACTGGAAATCTTTTTAGCCGAACACAGCCGGACCTATAAAGGGCGCTCTTTAGCCCTTCTGGCCAATCAGGCCTCAATCGGACCTGGCTACCGTCACGCTCTGAGCTATTTAGATGAGTATTTGCCTGGCCGGATTAAAGCTGTGTTTTCTCCCCAGCACGGCTTTAAAGGAGAAAAACAAGACAATATGGTTGAGTCCGGTCACGGGCGCCTGAAAGACGGCCGGCCTCTCTTCAGTCTCTACTCTGACCTGAGACAGCCCGAGCCGTCCATGCTTCAGGATATAGATGTTCTTTTGATCGATCTGACCGACATAGGCACACGAGTCTACACCTTTGCCCAGACCATGTCCTTGTGTCTGGAAGCAGCCGGGGACAGTGATCTGGAAATTGTTATCTTAGACCGGCCCAATCCCTTAGGCGGACTGACCTTCGAAGGAAACCTCCTGGACATAAGCTGCCGGTCCTTTGTCGGGCGCCATCCTATGCCCATGCGCCACGGTCTGACCATGGGCGAAATGGCCGTTTTTTTTAACAGCCAACTGGAAAAGCCGGCCGCCCTGTCTGTTATTCCATGCCGCCATTGGACGAGAGACAGATATTTTCCGGGAACAGGTCTGCCATGGGTCATGCCGTCACCTAATATGCCAACTTTTGAAACAGCCTGGGTTTATCCAGGCCAGGTCCTCTGGGAAGGCACGAATATCTCCGAAGGCCGGGGCACGGCCAAACCTTTTCTGATGTTTGGAGCCCCGTTTATTGACCCTGAAATTTTAGCCGGAGAACTGCGCAGCCGTAAACTTCCGGGGGCAGTTTTCCGGGAAGTCTGGTTTCAGCCCACTTTTCACAAATGGGAGGGCCAATACTGCGGGGGACTGGAAATCCATCCTCTGAACCATAATTTTGAGCCCTATCTGACTTCTCTGACCTGCCTGGAGATAATTTTAAAATTCTGGAGCAGGGATTTCCGTTTAAAAGAGCCTCCCTATGAGTATGAATACACCCGCAGACCAATAGATCTCATCTTAGGCCGGGAGAGTATTTTTAATGAGCTGGCCGACGGACGCCCGGCTCGGGAGATTATAGAGGCTTCGGACAGGGAACTTAAAAAATGGCGCCGGGATATTAAGAAATATCTCCTGTACAGCTGACAAAAAGTGCCTCTTATCGGCCTTGCAGTCACCTCAGCTAACAGATGATTTATTATGAGGTCTGGGTTGACCATGTAAGCAGGTAACCAGCCTACTGCATTGTCCGCAGGTTAAGACAGGTGACGGGAGGCTTCAAAAGCCAATCCTCTTAAAGATTGGGACCAAGACAATCAACGGGCAGGTTTGAGAGACGGGCCGGAACCTGACTTCGGCGGAAAACATTCTGAGGCGAGTAGCCCGAAAGAGCCTATCCTTACAGCGGAACTTCTGGCTTCAATGCAGGCAGCAATCGTCCGCCGGCCACAGGCCACGGAGGGTTTGACAGTCAACCGGTATTTTGATATCATAAATAATAATACTATAAGTGATATTTTTTAGCATGATCCCTAACTTTCAACTCCTTTTTTGGTCTTTAAGATGAAATTTTTACCAAATCATAATCCAAATTTCACGACATTGATCAATAATAATCATATTTATGTTGATAAGACTCAGTATATTCATAACATAATTTGATTACATCCAGTTCTCTGAATTTTCTTTTAGACCCCGCCGGTTCGGGAAAACCCTCCTTACAGACACTCTAGACTGCCTTTTCAAGGGCCAACGAGAGCTTTTTAAAGGTGTCTGTGGATTGACAGTACTTCTTATAATTTGCAGCCTTATCCTGTAATTGATATTAGTTTTGGTGATGTTTATGCCCCGGATCTTGAAACCTTTAAATCTTATCTTATGTCTAAATTGACAAGTATCGCTTAAAAAGAGGGATTTTCAATATCCGACACTGTCCATTCTTCTTATTACCCCGGCGGATAATTATGATAAAAGAGTTTATCCTTTGTTTCTTCAGTCTTTAGCACACTCAAAAATTTATGCAATTTCAATAGCCTATTTGTAGTATGGCTAGAAAATTATTATACAGTGATCAACTGTAAATAATAAGGAGTATTTGATCTATCATAATTATCAGCCGAGTTAATATTTTGAAAGTTTAATTTCAGGACTTTCCGATAAATATAATGTAAATATTGTACTTTTTATAGATGAATATGATGCTCCGATTGTTAAAAATATTTTAAACAATGATTTGGCAGATAAGATGCGTGCTTTATTAAAGTCATTTTATGGTGTTATCAAAACAAAATTTAAGTTGTTGCTCTTCGTTTTTATTACTGGAGTGTCCAAATTCACAAAAAATTATCTTTTTTCAGAACTAAATAATTTGAATGACATAACATTTGATTCATATTACTCTAATATCTGTGGCATTACCGAAGAAGAACTGGTTTTCTATTTTAAGGATTATTTTACCCCTACTTTAGAAGCTTTGCTTAAAAAAATAAATTGCTGCCGGTGTCCACTGAAACTGATTTGTTAAATAAAATCAGGCGCTTTTATGACGGTTACTCATGGGACGGAGAGACCCGGGTCTATGGTCCTTAATGAATTTTTTCAGAAAAAAGTCTTTGGTATGAATCAGGCTCTCCTACTTTTTTGATCAAATTATTAAAAGAGAACAAAGTCAGTTTTAATTTTTTTGACAAAAACAATGCTATCAATGACATTTCTAATGCCATTGATATTGGTCATCAATTTACCCCTGAGGCTTTAGCCTTCCAGACCGGCTATTTAACTGTTGATAAGGCAGATTACACTAAAGATCCCACCGGCTACTCGCTTAAAATTCCTAACTTTGAAGTCGAACGGTCTCTTATAATTTATCTTTTGCACTCAAATTATCCTGGCATGCCTAATATAGCAGCATTTACGGATTTATTAGAAAGCAAAGCCAAACTCATTTTACGTGCCATTCTGGAAAAAGACGCTTCAAAGGCTGCCAAAGAATTTATTAGTTTTATGGCCTCTTTTTCCTATTCTCTCCATCTCTCTTATGAAGCTTATTACATGACATTATTTTATTTTGTATTTAATTTAACAAAACAGAATTTTTTAAAGCAGGAATCTATCGGCGGCGGCATTCTTGATTGCGCTCTTGAGGCTCCAAATGGGGAGATATTTGTAGGGTGTGTCATTAAAATAATGTAAGAATCAAATCGTTTTGCATAATATTCAGATACCTCCGCGTGTCATATAATGGTTCCAAAATTGAGACCACCGATTATTTGAAAGGATAAGAGA
>JAISEL010000117.1 GCA_031264185.1 Deltaproteobacteria bacterium | reverse complement strand
AAAGAGGGAGGCTGGCTGGCAAAGGCAGGAAAGCTCCAATTCGCAGGTCTGCCTCTGCAGGAAGCCCTGCGGTCAGGCCTATAAAAGGCCAGCCGGCAGGCCATGGCAGGAAGGCGCCTATTCGTAGCGGCGCTTCTGAGGGAAGTCTGTCGGTTAAACTTAAAAGGGGAAGACCTGCTGGCAATGGCGGCAGGAAGGCCGCAATTCGTGGCGCCGCTTCTGTAGGAGCAGGAAGCTCTGCCGCTAAATAAAACTGAAAGGAGAATGCCAGCTGGCAGCAATGGCTAAGGAAGAGTACCACTTGCTGAACCGCATCCAGTTGTGAGGGAGGTGGTTTAAGGCAAGATGGGTTTCCATGCAAAAATTATGTAGCCCTAAAAAAAACCGGGAATTACGGATTATTTATGTACTTATCAAAGAAGTCAGTGAAGAATTTATCATTAGCCTTACTGGAACCTCAAAACCAAAGAGAGGGAGGCCTAAAGGCAGCACAGCAAAAAAACAAAAATACGCCGTCTATCCTCCAGGCGCTGAACTGCAAAATAACAGTGACTCAGAAATTACGCCGATTCCAGTTACAGACCGCTCAGCTAAACCTAAAAAAGGTCGGCCAACCGCCAAGGTTAAGGAACCCTTTATTACTCCGGCGGATAATTTTGATACACACAAATCATCATAATGTAAAATCAATTTATATTAACTGAAAATAGTAAAATAAATATACATATATATTATAATAAAGTGTGTGGTCAATATGGAATTTATAAATTTTATAAATTTATTTATTAAATTTAACAATCACTTAAATTTAATAAATTTTTGACCGTTATACAAGAGCCTTTATGCAAAAAATACTTCGTTGTGAAAAAAATATCTGACAATGTTATTGAAAGTATGACAATTGACCGTGAAGCTGTAAGGGGGAAAAGTAAGGATTTTGGTTTTTTTGTATTATTGACAAATAATGACTTATCTGCTCATGAAGTACTATCCATATATAGTAAAAAGGATATAATGAAAAAGGTTTTTGATAATTTAAAAGACCGTTTAAACTTTAACCGTATGGAAGTGCATTCTGATATTGCAGTCAATAACAAGTTATTTATATTATTTATATCATTAATTTATATTTTATATATAAAAAAATAGTAAAAACAATAATTTATATAAAATAGAACTATAGGTAGTCTTTTGGATGAGTTAAGGCAATAAAAATATGTCATTATGCCTATAAAATGTATTTAATTTCTGAAATGACAAAAAAAACAACTTGAATTATATGACGGCCCAGGGTCTTGGCGCTTTCCAGGCAGTCTGTGATATTGGCCTCTTCGTTTTTCCTTAAAATAAGGACATCAATAGAATTGTCAGAGTCAAAGGAAATGGGTCAGCCATAAAAAATAATTCCGTTTCCGCAGTTGCCCAGGGCTAACTTAAACAGCCGTAATTTGGCCAGCGATAATTTACCATAAAACCGTCAAACAGCCGGTTGGCACTATTTTCTCCGAATATTTAAGACTTTTGATTTTCGAGCGCGGAAGAGGTCTTTAAATTAGCTTTAAAAGTCTTTAATCAGGTCATCAGCGGCTTATTTTACCTTTTTAAAATTTCCGGTAATACTATAGGTAAATCCGATCACACCTCCGGATTTGATGTCCAGGGTATCTCCTTGCAGTACGTAATAATAGGTAATTGGGAGGGAAATTTTATTATTGTCACTGTCAGTCGGTTCTTGGCCGAACGAGCCTAAAAAAGTGGTTAATTTTTTCCAAATAACTGTTATAGTATTTTGGTCATAAGTAAAAGTACCTGTATAAGACATTCTTGTATCTATAAACAAAGTTTTTGGTGCTTTATATGTTATTTTATTTCCAATAATGTCTAATTCTTGTCGGTCTGGGCCAACTTCCCAATGGCCCTCCAGAAGATTGGGGTTCTGCCGGGCAAAGGCCAGATAGTCCTCCATCCCTTTGAGGTCGGTCTGGGCAGCTTTCAGCTGGTTATCCAAGTGTTGGGCATAGCTATTTTTATATTCCTTTACTTTTTCCAGCGTGGCGGGCTCGTTTATTTCAGTGAAAGTGTAATCAGACTTGCTCCAGGTCATTTTGGTGTCAACAGTATAGTTTTTTCCCTGTTCAAAACTATATTGAACATCTTCGGGCGGCAGGACGACTTCCGAAGAATAACCGATTCCGCCGCTGACGGGTCCTGCAGAAACCGGGACACTTACTCCGACAGAAGTACCTGTATGGAAGACGGCAGTTAAGGTATGTCTGCCCGGGGGGACAAAGGTAATATTCGTTTTCGGAAGACTGTAATTATCGGAGGGAATTCCGTCGATTTTTGTAATTCTTATTTTGGCGGTCGGTATTATAACGCTCATAGCATTGATATTCTCGGCTAAGATCATAATGTCCTTGGGATTATCGGGTTTCCGTTCGCCTGAGTGTAAGCGCTCGGCCCGTTTTACGGCCACTCTCTCGGCGGCCGTGAAAGATGTACAGCCCAGGAAAATAGCCATGAAGATCAAAATTGCCCCATAAGCCAATGAATGATTCATTTTTTTATCCTAAAATGATTATTAAAAGCATTAAAATTAAAACAAATATAATTATTGAACAAAAATTGAATAAATATTACAAGGACAATTTAAAATCCATAATACAAATAGATTAAAAAAAAAGCAATAATTATTTTCATGGCTATTTGCATGACGGGAGTAAGATGCTTTTTGCCCACCTATCCCGAGTTTACAAGTTATTTTAGCATATCCTTATAACATAACTATTCCCTCGGCATCTAACTCTGAGAATGCTGTAATACTGTTTTTATTACAGGTTTTGAGCTAATCCTCTCAGAGTTTCGTGCCGCGGTAATAGCTGAAATTATTATGGTTTTTCTCTCTTGAGTCTAGACAAACTCTCAGGCAATTTTCTACATTTTTGCCCCATATCTTTGGAGATGATATTTGTTAATATAATCTTGCGAAATATTTGAAGACTCACTGAAATAGGAGGTAACTTTTAGTTGATCTTTTTTTTCCAAAAATTAATGACTAACACTTGTTTAACGCTATTGAGTTCTGTCAACAATCTATATTGATTGATATATCGTGCCCCAATTCATTTATTTCGAGCTTAAAAGCAGGCAGCATAATGTCAAAGCTAAAACACAGTAAAAGGCATGAACTCTTATCGTCCTGTCTGTGAAATGTCGGACCGGCCTAAATGAAAGGTATTTGATGTTCTTCATTTGCTTGAAATCTTCCTCCACGTGAAACTGAGCCCTATATGCTGCAACGATTTGTTCATTACTCCAATCATTTCTATTGGAAAACAAAATGGTTTTTCCAAGGTAATTATTTTTAATAATATCTAAAAAATTATAACCTATATAATTATAATTACCTATATTTATATTTATATTTATATTTAATTTGAATATTTTTTATATAAGCTGATAATATGTCTTTAACATTTTTTGACACAGAGTCGAATGCTGGTTTTTTCCTTTAGAGATCTTACCTTCGGCCCTAAGCTGTAATCTGTCTTTTAGTGCCTGCAACGACTTTTTACATTTATACATATTGGCCGCAAAGCCAACCAGCTGCGAATCACGAAGATACGGGTTATCGTGACAAGCACAGTTGCCAATTGATTGCAGACTTCCTTTTGGGTTCTGAAGGCAGAAGCCTTTTTGAACTGTTCGCCAACTAGCTAGAGGGGCATATTGATTTCTTTCTACTTCCAAAGAGTTCCGGGCACTGGTTGAGACGCAACCCGCCAGCGAAATGGTATTTTTGAATCTTATCATCTTCAAGCAAAGCGACGATATTTTCAGAATTATTTCCTTTATCAAATATTAAAGTAATATCGTTTTTATCATCTGATATAAAGGCGCCTTTGGCTTTTAATTTATCAATAATATCTATAAATTATTTTGAATTACACTTATTTGCAGGATATATATCATGGAATAAGGGTATGTTGAATTCCGGGCTTACCATTAGCTACAAGCCGGTAATTTTAAGGTCAGTCCTCTTTTCTTTGCTATGGCCACGCTGGCTGCGGGATTGCAGCCGGGTTGGAAGTGTCAATACAGGTCATAAAGTTGGTATTATCAAAAAAGGCTCCCGGTCGAAACTTTATACTTATTAACAATAACACCGCAGTCAGTTCATCCTCAATGGCAGTAATCTGTTTTTGATCAAGTTCACAATCATATGATTCCAAAAGCTTTGGCTGGATAATGAATGCTCGGCAGCATCCGGGAACATGCTGGTTAAAGAAGTCTGCTTGAACCATTGAAAAAAGACAGTTTGCTGACAGGCGCAATGGCACGGCTGATGGCCGCCAATTGAACATATGACCCGATTGAAAGGCCTTGGTTCCTTTTTTTTGCATATTTATTAATTATGCCTGCAACACCAAGTCTTTCGGAAAGGTCATATGAGGCTGCCTCAGCTACAAAGCTGAGAACTCTTACAATGTCCGGCTGTTGCTTTGTTTCGGGTGTTTTCGACTTTGGACGAGATGTCAGCTCTGGCCGCAAAAAGTTGTTCAGCTGTCCCTAACCGGTCAATTATCACCTGGTGGGATCTGCCGTTTTTTCATTCGGATCGTGCTATATAGGTAGGTATTATTGCCGGATTTCCTGTGAGTAATATAGGCCATTCCGTGACCAACTCCAAAATAGTTTATCTATTAATTTAATTTTAACTCTAAATTTCTTTATTTGTCAAAAATATATATAAAAAATATTTAATATAATTTTTTTTCGGAAATCTATTTAATTTTTAAAGGTCATTTTTTAATTCAAAATATGAGAAAAAATATCTATTAAAAAAATCGAATAGATAGATGGAGAAGAAAAAATTAATCCAATTTTTACTACCACAAATATCAGTTTATCTATGATCAAGACAATAAAATTTCGTTTCTGTTTGGCGAACAAAATACTTCAGATGATTAATTACAATAAACAGTATTTTATCTTATAATAAGTCTAATAAACTGTTTATATATATCTTTATAGTTTATTTATGATGTGCTTAGAAATTAATAAGGAGTTGAGGGCGGCTTTATTAGCAGGCAATCAAATTTTTTGAATTATAATTTGTTTGTCTAGGGTATATAGCGTAACATATTGGAATTATTAAATAATTTGACAAACCTCTCATAACTTGCAAACTCGGGCTAGTCATATTTCTAGCGGGAGCTTAGGTTACGGAAATAAAATAGTCGGCGGAAAACAGCAGAAAATGGCTTCCTTCCGGGCAATATGGGGCCCAGAAGCCGCCATGCGCTACTTTTTCCTGTCTGTCTTGCTGGCCTTATAGCCCTCGCCGCAGTCGCCTTTGAAGCGGCCTCCATAATCCTTGCCGCACCACCCGGATTGAAGTCAAAGTGAGCTGCGTCCTGTCTGCCCCTGCAGGTCTTCATCTTGCCGGACCGTGAATCAATGCCGTTACGGGGGCCATCAAAGCGACGCCCCCGCTGGCGGCCTGTCCGCAGTTGCAGCCTTCCTGAGTCTCTAAAAATCTCAATGCGGCCGATGGCTTCAATAGGCGCGTGATCCAAATTGACGGCGCTGTAACTGTAAGTGAGGCCATTCCGCAGCGCTCTGTCCAGAAAGACTTTGACTTAAGAGGAGCCGCAAATGCTTGCCGAAGAGGAATTGGGCGCAACTACGGGCGTCTGATTAAAGATGTCCGCTGTCAGGCTGACTTTCATGCCGGCGATATGCCGGCCGGCGATTGCCAGACGATCAGAGTTTACGGCGCGTTCCGCATAATGGACAGACCCGCTGCCGACAGGAAAGCCGCTAAAAGCATCGCCGCCCGGCCTTTATTAGCAATGGCGGCGCGGATATGGAATCGCTTTCTTTCCATCAGACCGCCTTTTGTCTGTCGGCCGCTCCGTAGTTCATTGAACTCCGGAGCGGCCGATCCGAATTAATAGGTATAAGCCAGCCCCAAATAGAAATTCCGGCCAGGCTGCGGAAAGTTGAGAGTGTAGTCCACATATTCATCAAGGAGATTGTTGATTTTGGCTTTCAAGGTCAAATAGCCATTGTCTTTGAAGTCCCAGATCCGCATTGACACGCTAAGGTCAACCATGGTGAAGCCGCCGTTCCGCACCCACTGGGTCCAATCAGCGGGTCTGTCGGCTGCGCTTCGAAAGTCTTGAGCCCAAGATTTGCTCACGTAGGCAACATTGAGGTTGGCGTCCAGATGATATTCCGGGTGGGAAAAATCAAGACCGAAAGCGCCGGTAAAGCTGGGGACGTATGCCACAGCGCTTGGGACATGTGGAACTGGGGGCCTTAGCATGTCCTCGTTGCGGGCCCGTGTCCAGTTCAGGCTGGCGTAGGGCCGCAGCTTGAAGTTCTGTTCGAAGGCCGCGCCCAGATCCACGCCCAGCGCCAGTTCCAGGCCGCTGAAGACCGCGCCGTCATAGTTGATGTACTTGTAGGTACGGTTCGGCCAATTGACGGGATCGGGGGACGGTACCGAGGTGGTGGCCATTTTGTTGGTGTAGCCGGTATGGTAATAGGTCAGGCTGGCGTCGAAATAGTTCCAGTTCAGATCGGCGCCGATTTCGAAAGTCTTGCTCTCTTCGGGCTTAAGGTCGGGGCTGGGCACATAGTATATGCCGCCGCCGTTGAACTGGGTGGGGCTGGGCATGAGAAAGCCTTCGGAATAGTTGGCCCTCAGCTTCAGATATTCAAAGGGGCTCCAGGCCACGCCGACGGAAGGGGTGAAATTGTTCTTAGTCACGCTTTTATCCCGCTCCACCCCGCGCCCCTCGGCAACGTTTTCGAAGATGTCATAACGTCCGCCGGCGGAAAAGACCAGAGAGCCGTCCAGCAGGCGCAGCTTGCCGAGGAGATAGGCTCCGTGGTTTTCCAGATAGCTGGAAGCGCTGGCGATCGTAGTGGGGGCGGTGGCGCTGTAAGTATGGCGATGGTTTTCGGCATCGTAGCGGATGTAGTCATATCCGACGGTCAAGGAGGCCAGTTCATGGTTCAGATTGCCCTTGAGCGTGAACTGGTTCAGTTCCGTACGCTGGGTAAATTGATCCGCCGGATTCGGGTAGGCGAGGCCGCGGAGTGGAAATCTGGGATCTTTGAAAGTGTCAGTAGTATATTCATACAAGCCCCGGGTATAGTCGGCCATCCAGCTGAAAAGCTTGTTTTCAGTGGATCCTTCGTAACTCAAGGCGCTGTTGTAGACGGTGTTGTTCTGCCCGGTGAAGTCGCCAGGTCTCAGCCAGGTCACCTGTATGTCGCTGGTGCTTTCTATGCCTCTGCGAGTGTTGAAGTTGTGGTGGAAGCTTAGCCGGTGATTTTCCAGGAAAGTGAAGCCAAGGTCGAAATCGCCGTTGTAGTTGTGTTTATAATTGTTATGCGCATAAGCGCCGCCGCCGTCTCCGACTTTAAAGTCGCCCCGCGTTCTGTGGTTCAGGTCCAGGGCCAGATCCAGACCGTTGTGTCCGGCCAGGAGGCTCAGCTTCTCTGCGGAGTAATCGAAGCTGCCGATGCCGGCTTCCATGGTGGCGGTCAGGCCTTCCTGACCTTTTTTGGTAATGATGTTGATTATTCCGCCCAAGGCCGAGGAACCGTACTGAACTGCTGCCGGCCCTCTGATGATCTCAATTCTTTCGACATTGCCGAGGGAAATGAGATCCAAGTTGCTGTTGCCGGTGCGGTGACCGTTGATCAGCACTACGACTTTGCTCTCGTACTCAAGCCGGTTGCTGCCGTTGGACAGCCCTCTGATATAGACATTGCCTATGCCGGTGCCAGGAGTGTTATAGACGGTCAGGCCCTGCTGCAGCATGACATCGGTCAAGCTGTTGGCTGTCGATTTTTCAATGGCTTCGCCGGAAATGACCGTAATGTTGGTGGTCACGTCTTTCAATAATTCCTCAACACGCCCGGAGGTAACCACCACCGTTTCGAGGGTCAATGTCTCCTGAGCGTGCAGAAAAGCCGGCGCCGCCAGCCAGACCGCCATGACTAGAACCGTAAAGAACTTTTTTCCCATAAGACTCGAATCTCCTTGAAGATAGAAAGGTAACATAACCAAGTCGGCTGTCGGCCGTCTCTACCTCCTAAGGCCGGTCAATTAATTCCTTATTTTCGTGCCGGAAAGTCCGGACTCTTGTCAGGAGCCGGACCAAAAATCAGGATTGATAAGGCGCGTCAGAATCAATTCGATCCTGAAACCGCTTGCGGCGGGTTTCGTTGGCGTCCAAACATATGGGCAAAGGCGATCAGCGAAATTCGATCCGGCTCCTGACAGGCATCTGAGCCCGCACATGATGGACCCTTTGGAGGCGGCCCTGCGCCTTTTGGCGCCCGATGAGCAGCTGGCGTCCGCAGTGAAGAGCAAGGCAGCTGCCCAGACGCTTTTCCCTGATACCGGCCGGGGTCTTCGTCACCCGCCAGTCCGGAAGCTTTATTCCCCGGCTGCTGATAAGGGGCGGCGCCCCGGCGGCGGCAGCCGCGGCCGGAACCCGGCGGCGCAGGTGATCTTTGCCGCCCGGATACTTTTATTCCTGAACGTTTACAGGCTATGGCCGCTCTTGACGGGCTGCCACGGAAGTTTTTTTTGATATAAAAGCTGCGGACGCATATGGGAGGGGCAACCGAATTTCATCGCCAATAAACTAGCTTGAAACGCCGAATTCCCGGCATGGATATTATATAAAGCGAGAGAGTAAGACCTGACCATGGGTAAGGAGCAGTCGGCATCCTTGATAAAAATAATTTGCAGCCCCGGAGGCTTGGATCGGGCTGAGGCGTCTTTATCCGGCAAGTTAGCCGTTACAGGGCGCTGACCTGTTGAAGTCGGCTGAGTCCGGCTCAATCTACCTTACGTCCGGTCAGGGCCAGAAAAGCGTCCTCTAAATTGACCCGTCTGACGGCCCCGCCCGTTGGCAGATCCTGGATGAAGGCGCCGGCCTCTTTCCGGTCTCTGAAATAGCTGGAGTTTAAGCCGTCTTCACTGTAGACGTCCACGGCCCATTGGCCCAAAGTATTCATGATGGTTCGGGGGGCGCCGGTTTCCACTAAGCGGCCTTCATTAATGAAGCCGACCCGGTTGGCTAAAAACTCAGCTTCTTCAATGTAATGGGTCGTTAAAAAGATGGTCACGCCGTCTTTATTGATTTTTTTAATGAGCGACCAGATGCGGCGGCGGATGGCCGGATCGAGACCGGCTGTCGGTTCGTCTAAAAACAGGACTTTGGGTCCGTGAAGGAGGGCCCTGGCCAGCATGAGGCGTCTTTTAAGCCCCCCGGAGAGATGTTTGACAAAACTGCCGGCCCGGTCCTGAAGTTCCACATACTGCAGGAATTCTTCTTTTCTGGCCTGGCGGACCTCTGCCGGCAGCCCAAAGAGCCGGCCGTGAATGTCCAGATTTTCGCCGACAGTAAGTTCAGCATCCAAATTGGGATACTGGGTGACGAGACCGCACAGGCGCTTGACTTTAAGAGGCTCTTTTAGAATATTAAGGCCCCCGATTTTCGCCTCCCCGGAATCAAGCCGGACTAAACCGGTCAAAAGGCCGATGGCCGTGCTTTTACCGGCTCCGTTAGGCCCCAGGAAGGCAAAAAGCTCCCCTTCGGCCACTTCCAGACTTAGGCCGTCCAGGGCTTTTTTAGGGCCGTAGCTTTTGTGAATGTCAGTAAGCTTAATCAAAGCTCGCTCCTTACGGTCTGCAATATAGATCATTTAGGATTTTTTAGCGAGATCTGTTAAAGCTTAGGCCCGGCTTTCCTGACCTGGTCGAGGCTGTCGGCTATGGCCTGGAGAGGCTGACGGCGGAGGCGGTGGGGAAGGGCCAGTTCGGCTGCAGCCTCAATATCTTCTTTGGTGACTTCGGTTCGTCCGTTCCAGGCGGCCAGGGTTTTGGCGGCTTTGTAAATGACAATATCGCCTCGGTGGCCATCCACCCCGACTTCCAGGCAGAATCGGGCAATGTGGTACAGAAGCTCCGGAGACGCTTTGACCTGGGGTAAAAGCTTCTGGGCTTTTTGGATATTATCCGAAAGCTTTTCGGATTCTGCCTGCCATTCAGACGAAAATAATTCGGGATCTTCTTCAAAAGCCGCTCTTCTTTCCAGGACCTGAACCCGCTGCTCTAAATCTAAAATACCGCCGATGTTAACGCACAGACCGAAACGATCTAAAAGCTGGGGCCTTAGCTCGCCTTCTTCGGGGTTCATGGTGCCGACTAGGGTAAACCGGGCCGGGTGAGCAAAGGAGACGCCCTCCCGCTCAATGGTGTTAACGCCCATGGCTGCGGAATCCAAGAGGACGTCCACCAGGTGGTCGTCTAGCAGATTGACTTCGTCCACGTACAATATGCCCCGGTGAGCGGCGGCGAGTAAGCCCGGTTCGACTCTTTTTTCGCCGGTTTTTAAGGCTCTTTCCAAATCCAGCGAGCCCACGAGACGATCTTCCGTGGCTCCGACCGGCAGCTCAATGACTTTGATCTTCCGTTTTTCCGGCTTAGGCGGAGCCGCCATTCCCAGGCCCAGAGCCAGATGAAGTTCGGCTAAAAGATCGGCTTCGCTTTGAGGATCGAGCTGGAAGGGATCGGGGCTGTAGACCTCAATTTCGGGCAGTATATGGGCCAGAGCCCGGACGGCCGTGGATTTGGCGGTCCCTTTTTCGCCGCGGATCAGGACTCCGGAAAGAGAGGGGTTGATGATATTGAGGATCAGGGCCTGCTTCATGCGTTCCTGACCGACAATAGCCGCAAATGGATAAACCGGGATTGACTGTTTCATTAATAATCCTGAAAATTAAAGTGCGTAGGGAAAAAAACTAAAATTCCTGTTTGACTATGTCCAGTAAAGTCTGAGCCTTAAGCTCTCCGATCTTAAAGTAATTGGCACCCAGAGCGTCAGCCAGGCGGGCGGCTAGATTGAAAGCCACTAATGACGCTTCCTCGGTGTCCACGACCAGGTATTTCACCCGATGCTCTTTGGCCATCAATGAGGCCAATGTCCAGGCCTCCTTCAGAGGATTCTGGTCCGGACGGCCGTCCAGGCAGACATTGCCCCGGCCGTCGGTAATTAAAATGACAATGGGCCGGGCCAGGGGATTTTTGACCAGAACGTTTTTGACTTCCCGGAACGTTACAGCCAGTCCCTGGGACAGCGGCGTCCGGCCGCCAACCGGCATTTCGGCCA
This sequence comes from Deltaproteobacteria bacterium, assembly GCA_031264185.1. GTDB lineage: Bacteria > Desulfobacterota > Desulfarculia > Adiutricales > Adiutricaceae > JAIROO01. The sequence continues at coordinate 40,002 of JAISEL010000117.1, read as the reverse complement.
GGAGTTTGCCGGCCAGGTCGACCGATGTCGTTAAGGGCAGATTAATGACCGCCTCGTTGCGACGGAAACTGACTAAAGAGACCTGATCCCTTTTCTGGTAAGCGTCTAAAAGGAGCGACATGATGGCTCCTTTGGCGGCGGCCATGCGCCCTCTGGCGCCCATGGAACCGGAAGCGTCGACCGTAAAGAACAGATGGTGCCCCATCTTCTTTTCCCGGATAGCCGAACGGATGTCTGAAGGCTCTAAGGCCAGCGCCAGACCCGGCGGACAGGTCCGGGACTTCTGGTAAGGGGCGGCCGCCCGGATGGTGGCGTCCAAAGCAATGTCGCCCAGCCCGTCGTCTGGTCCGCTTTTAACGTAGCGGCCCTGTTTCTGGCTGACCCGGCTTCTCGATCTCCGGCCGGAGCCGCGTCGTCGGAGGCGGTCTTTGGCTGTATCAATCCGCCGGACTTTAAATGTCTGACCGATTTCAAAGATCTGCTCCATGAGCCCTTCCGGATCCAAAGGCGGCAGCTCCGGCCGGTCGGGGGGATCCTCCGGCTGGTCCCCGGGCTCAGGCTGTTCCGGCTCAGGGGGCTCCTTATTTTCCGGGCGGTCTTCGTCCGGCTTTTCCTCCTGAGGCTTTTCGTCGCTGTCTTCCGGCTCCGGCTGTTCCGGAGGTTCCGTCGGCGGCGGGGGCGGCGGGGGAGGCGGGGGCGCACTCTCTCTTTGGCGGTGGGCCAGAACTAAGGGGGCCACTTCCAGAACTTCGGCTTCGGATAAGATCCTCCGGCCGTTTAAAGCGCAGAGGGCGCTGGCCGCCTGCTCTAAAAAGAGATCGGCCCTATGGCCGGCCACGTGGTGTTCGGCGGCTATCTGGGCCATAAATTTGCGGACCCTTTCGGGGATCTCAATCATGGGCAGAAAGTGCTGAGCCTTGATTACCTTTTCTTTTAAAGTTTCGGTCTGCTCCAGGTATCTGGCCCGGAATCCTTCGGGATCGGCTTCGAACTGCTCTCTCAGAACGATTAGTTCAACCCGGAGTTCGGGCTCTTTTTCCCCGATTACCTGGACCGACATGCCGAACCGGTCTAAAAACTGGGGCCTTAATTCACCTTCCTCCGGATTCATGGTGCCGATGAGTAGAAACTGGGCCGGATGAGAAACAGAAAGCCCCTCCCGCTCCAGAGTATTAAAGCCGCTGGCCGCCGCATCCAGAATAATGTCCACGATGTGATCGTCCAATAGGTTGACCTCGTCTATGTACAGGAGGCCCCGATGAGCCTGGGCCAAAAGGCCGGGATTGTTGCGGCGGGTCCCCTGGCCTAAGGCGACTTCAAAATCCAGCCCCCCGGCCACCCGGTCTTCGGTGGCGTTCAAGGGCAGGGTCAGAAAAGGCCGGGGTTTTTCCTGCCAGACGTTTTTATCCCCCCTGGCCAGGCAATAAGGGCACCAGGTTTGTGGCTTATCGGGTTCGCAGCCGTAAGGGCAGCCCACGGCAGCCGTAATGGGCGGCAATATTTCCGTAAGTCCCCTGGCGGCCGTGGATTTGGCCGTGCCTTTTTCGCCCCGGATCAGGACGCCCCCGCACAGGGGATTTACAGCCGCGAGCAGCAGGGCTTTTTTAAGTTCAGCCTGCCCGACTAAAGCGGCTAAAGGAAAAATCTGCCTTTTCAGGGACGTGTTCAGGCTATTGGGCTCTGACATGATTAAGCCGCCGATTTGATCAGGCCCTGGCCGTCATCCAGTTTTTTCAAGGAGGCCATTAAAGGGCCCAAATCCCCGTCCGGCCCCACGGTCAAAACGGGGATGCCCCTGTTTTTAGCTTCAGAGACCAGTCTTTGCCGAAGATCCGGCAGGGGCCCACCGGCCGGTCCCTGAACCATGATGGCCGCGTTTTGAAGTTCCTTTAAGCTTTCGGCTAAAAACTTTTCTTCCGGCGGATTCTCCCCGTCCTTAAAAGAAAAGACTGTGCCGCCTAAAGCTGCAGCTACGTGGGCGTCGAGGTCGGACTCCAGAAAAAAGCCGGAAATGAGGCTGTAACCTTTTTTGGCCAGAAGCCGGTAAATCAAAGCGGCCGTATCCCGGCCGCCCAGAACAAATGCCCGGCCTGCCCGGCCGTCGGGAGCCATCTCTAAACTCCCCAGAAGACTGTCATAATTGGCATGGGGACAGTCGTACAGTTCTTTAACCGCTTCCGGGGTCAGGATCTGTTCCGATGGCCCGAAACCGGTCAGACGGCCGTCTTTAATGGTCACAACCAAATCGGAGACTTTGGCTGCCGCTTCCACGTCGTGCAGGGCGGCTAAGACGGTCAGTTCCCGTTTCTGACACAGGCCCCTCAGGATGCCCAGAACTTCCAGCCGGTGCTTAAGATCCAGATGGGCGGTGGGCTCATCTAAAAGCATCAGTTTGGGCTCCTGGGCCAGAGCTCGGGCCAGGACTATTTTCTGGCGTTCGCCGTCGGACAGTTCGTCAATGAATCTCTCAGCTAAATCGGCCGCTTTGACAGATTCCAGGGCCTTTTCCACGACCGATAAATCCGCATCCGTCAGCCGGCCTAAAAAGTCCGAGTGGGGATGCCGGCCCAGGGCCACAAATTCCAGGCCCCGGAGCATAGGTACCGAGGACCGGTCGGTTAAAACCACGCTCATGACCCGGGCCAGGTCTGATGTTTTGACCGACGAAAGAGACTGTCCGTTAATAAAGACCTGGCCCGCTAAAGGCTTTATGTGCTTGGAGACGGTCCTCAGAAGAGTTGTTTTGCCCGAGCCGTTGGCGCCCAGCAGTGAAACAAAGAGACCCCGGCCGCAGGCCATGGATATGCCGGTCACGATGGGGGATTTATAGCCCACCGTAAGGCTTTTTATTTCCAGTAAAGGAGGTTGGGAAATACTTTTTGGTTCTGGCATTATGTCAATCCTCTCCCGCCGGACAGATCGTCCGGAGAAGACATCTGGTGTTTAAATCAGGGTGACTACATCCGGGCTCCGCGTTTCAGAAGCAGGCCGATGACGATCGGGGCTCCGAAAAAGGCTGTAATGGCCGAGATAGGCAGTTCCACCGGATTAAGCCACATCCGGGCTATGAGATCGCACAGGCTGGTAACCGCCGCCCCCATGAGGCAGGCGCCTGGCACTAAAACGCGGTTGTCGGAAGTGCCGAATGACAGACGGGCCATATGGGGAACGGCCAGACCGATAAAAGCCACCGGTCCGGCCATCGCCGTAACCAGTCCGGCCAAAGCCGAGGCGGCCATGAGGATAAAGAGTCTGAAGCGCCGGATGTTGACGCCCATGGAGGCGGCGTAATCCTCCCCCAGCAGGAAGGCGTTTAATGGTTTGGACAGTAAAAATATGGCCAGAACAAGACCCCCGCCCAAAAATGCCATGATGCCTATTTCAATCCATTTAAATCCGGAAAAGCTGCCCATACCCCAGAGGATGAAGCCTTTGATTTTTTCTTTTTCGGCTAAGGCTGTCAGAATTGAGGTCACGGCTCCGCACAGGTAGCCCATCATCAGACCGACAATTAAAAGCGTGGCCCCCTGGCGGACTTTGGCGGCAATGGCCACGACTAAAATCATGACTCCGTATGCGCCTAAGCAGCCGGCAATGGTGGTCAGAAAAGGGGTTATATATGTCAGCTGGAGACCTAAGGATGTCAGCATGACCAGGGAAACCATCAGGGTGGCCCCAGAGGAGATGCCTAAAATGAAAGGTCCGACAATGGGGTTGCGGAAATAGACCTGGAGCAGGAGTCCCGAGGCGGCCAGATAAGCCCCGCCCATAACTGTGGCCAGGGTCCGGGGCAGCCTGATTTTCCAGATAATAAACGACAGATCGCTGTTTTCATAAGGGTGAAACAGACCTTCCGCTACCTGATGAACCGGGTAACTCAAAGAACCTATGCAGAGGTTCAGAATTACCAGAAAGAGGGTCAGGGCCCCCAGGGCATAGAAAACCGCAACCCGCCGGCCGGCCAGCCTGCGGGTGAAAAGTTTGGCGTTTAACACAGCTTCCATGACGTTCAGCTTTCTCCGTCAGTACGGGGAACATCCTTGACCGGTAGTTCCACGAAATATTTAAGTTCATAGCCGGGATAGGCTTCCGGGTGGAGGATGGCCGCGATCTCGGTCAAAAGTTCGTCCAAGCGGTCAGCCGACTGGGAGTAGACCGGTCTGGGCGCCAGGGCCCGGCCTTCGGCCGATAATGGTTTCAGGCCCTCCAAAAGAGGATTTATTCTCAGCAGGGCTTCTTTGGAATAAACGCCCTGACCGACGGAGCGGTAAGTAAAGTAGAGATCGGCGTCCCGGCCGCTGTACAGAAATCTTTCAATGGAAACTTCAATGCACGAAGTGCCGTAGACATCGTCAAAAAGATAATCGCTCTGGGCCAGTCCGATTAGTTCGGCCACCCAGGCATTGCCCGGTTCCACCAGGACTCTTTTTTCGTAAATGTCGCCCCACATGGCCTTAGGTTTGGGAAGCCCCGCTGTTTTGGCCCGGATATCGGCCAGGGATTTTCTGACCCGGCCGTAGAAAGCGTGCGCTTTTTCCTCTTCTCCGAAGAAAGGGGCCAAAAACTCCACAAAACGGATCTGGGTGCTTAAACAGGTGGCCACTGGAGTGGAAGTAACCAGTACCGGAATGCCCAGAGTATCCATCATGGGTACAATAGAAGGATCCCAGGTCATGACCATATCCGGATGCTGGGCCTTGATGAGTTCGTAGTCAACGGCCCCGGAGTCGCCCACAAAGACAATCCGGCCGGAATCATAGCCTTCTTTGATGTAATCAATATGCCAGGCCTCAGGCGGAGAGGTGAGGGCCACGATTGTATCGGCCTGACCCAAAACGTTCAGCATGGCCACATCAAAAGAACTGTAAACAGCCACTCTTTGGACCGGAGTTTCAATGACCATAGTCGGTTCGAAGCCAGGGGGATGGGGCTGACCTCTGGGCACTAAGGCCATGGTCCGGCCGGCCCCGTCGTGGACTTCGGTATAGCCGGTTTTTTTGATCAGCGAGTACTCGCCGACATTTAAAAATCCGGCTGACCCGTCATAGGCGGTATTTTGGGGATCAACATTTTCATCGGTCAATTCCAGACGGGTAGCCGCAGCCGACTGGGTCTCCGACGATGAGCAGCCCAGACTGAGCCAGGACAGGAGAAGAATTAACAGGAGACTAAGATATTTCATGGGGTTTCTCCTTGGCCGAAGTGAGGCGGGATTTTCGGTAAAGATCGGCCAAATAGACTATAATGCCGCAGGCAAACAGTAAAATGCCGACCATATAGACTATGGCCGCAGGGTCCCGCCGGATAGAGAGTTTGACGGTCTTGTAGCCGGCCATGCCCTGGGAGACCGAGTTTTTCGGATAAAAATCAGACAGATAAAAATTGTAGCCCCGATATCTGGCCGGCTTATTGTAAGCAACGTGTTTTTTGACTGTCCGGCCGTCAGGACCCGTGAATGTCAGCTGAAAGCCGGGATCTAAAAACCAGTTGTCAAAAAAAGGCAGTCTTTGGCCTTGATAGACAACCGGATTTTCTACGGATACCGATAAAAACCCCAGTTCTCCGGGCAGTTTCAGAGGCGGTCCGTCGGGAATTAAAGCCCGGCCAGGCAAAGCCTGGGCAAGGGTATAGCTGCCCAGATAGCCTGAGACCATGACTAAAACGGCGTAGTGCATAATGTGCGGCCCCAGTTTATAAAGCCAGCCCTTCCGGCGCCTTTTAGGTCCTAAAATGGCCCAGACCCGGTTGGTGGTGCAGACAAAAGTATTAATTCCCAGCAGAATAAGGCCGAGCATGAGGCCGTAGAACCAGAAGGTGTGGCCGAGATTGTAGCGGCCGTAAGTGGTGACCCAGGTAATGAGGCCCACTTCACCTAAGGGAATGAAAGTTGTCAGATGCTTTTGGATGAGGGGGTAGGCTAAAGCCGCATCAACGGCCAGTAAAAGGCAGATGGCTACGGCCAGATCCAGGTGGCCCGAAACAGTCCAGATTTTTTTTAACAGTTTTAAAATTCCGCCGGGTACTGTGGCCACAGGCTCACCAGAGTCCAGATAATTCCGGGGGCCAGCGAGTAGGTCCCAGGTCGGGCAGGATGTTGATGACCACAATCCAGATTAAGCCGGATGCGGCTAAAATTTGGCGGATTGCAGGGTGCCGGCCGGTTAAAAAAAGATGGAGAAGGGCGGTGTAAAAAAACCAGGTGGCCATAAAGCAGACTATGACTGCCTCATCCCAGACAACCGGCAGTCCCCAGCCCAAATACGACCAGACCTCTCCGGTCAGCATGGACATGGTCCAGAAAACAAAGCCGACGGCCAGCCACAGTCGGATTTGGCTGTCGGCTTTGGGGTTTTTAGTTAAAAGGGCCAGAAGTCCCCAGATGCCGGATATTAAAAAGGCCGCTTTGCCCAAAAAATTAAAGGCCAGATGAGCTTGGGAAAAAATGGAGGCGGTTTTTAAAAAGGGCAGGTAAAAATCCTTGGGCCAGACAGTGGCCAAAATTCCCAGGAAAAAAGCCAGGAAAAAGACCAGGCCCCTGCCTAAATTCCGGCCAGGGAGACTGCCTTTCGAAAAGGTAATCAGACCGAAAATCACCAGAAACGGAGCCACGGCCACCGAACCCATAAACATCGGAGTCATGGGCCAGGCCCGGTAATAACGGACAAAGATATAGCCCAGGGCCACCAGGGCGCCCAATTTGGCCAGGTTAGTTGAGGCGGGTCCGGTTTTGCTGGGTAGCGCCAGGAAAAAGGCCAGTCCGAAAATAACGGTCCAAGAGTAAAGGAGGATTTTTTCCATAGTTGGCAACAAATATTGCGTTCGGGGCAAAAAAAACCCCGGATTGTGACAATCCGGGATTACCCAATATTTATCCCGCGATATGGAAATCGGCCCGGAAATATCCGGGTCGCCGGTCGGTTCAGTCCGCAAAACCGTCTGTTCCGGCAATGATACAGGCAGGTCTTCTGGCTCTCGGCTCAAGCCTCCGGAACAAGCCTTCCCAGTTATTAGCCAGTGGCTTTTTGTTACCCGATTATGGCGGTAATGTTCCGGAAGTCCCCGATTACAGCGGTGGGTCCGCCTCCGATTTTCACGGAGTTCCCTATTGGTCCTGAAAGGAACCTGTACTTAATCCAGTACTATAGCCCAGAGTTGAGCTTAAGACAAGAGTTTTTTTTATGGGTAATTTATGCAAATTAATTGTATAAATATGTTATATATTAATATTAAGTTGTGTTTTATAATAAATAACCAAAATAATATCCAAGGTCATGTTGATTTTTTAGTGACCGTTCAGGTTCCCTGTTTTAGCCGAGACTCGGGAGGCAAAGGTACGTGCCAGCCTGAGGTCTTCAGATCCTTCCAGTCTTCAAGCCTCTGCTCTGTTGTTTTCCGGGTTCAAATTGATTGCAGTGGTGATCAAATTTTGTCCTTCTGAGCCCCGGCTGAATATCCGGAGCTTCGGCTGAATATCCGGAATTACTCCGACTTTGGGTTATTGAGTGAGCCGGTCCAGAGCAAGCGAGTCCGCTGTTCTTCCTTATATAATCGGTTTCGGGCTTAAGTAAGACTGTTGAAGGGCTGTGTATCCGCTTAAGGGGCAGTTCCGCTTTGCAGCTGCCACAGCAAGTTTTCTTTTCAGGTTTGAGATAAGAATGTCCCCAGAAATAGTCACCATTTTGTGGACAGACTGCCGCAGCCGGGAAGAAATTGACGCTATATTGAAATTTCAAACCTATTTTAAAACATTATTAATATACATTTATAATATAAATAAATATTATAAATTAATTATTAATATACATAATTATCGTTGCCGGATCTTTGTTTGATGTTCCGCCAAAACCTCTTATTTTCAGAAGTTTAAGTTAAAAAATAATAATATCAGGAGGTTATAAATCTAATTTTCTGACAGACAGACGACTTTTTCCCAGACCCTCATATCTGGCCGGTTTAAGTCACCAAGACCCATGGCCGGATAAAAAACTACCAAATACCGGAGGTTATCTGGCCGTTCCAAGATGGTGTGAACTAGAGTTTACATTTTTATGGAAATCTGTAAAAGTCTGCCGGAGAGCTTTTAGAGACGGTGTAAACTGTAATTCACATAGGTAATCAAAGTAATATACTGAATTAACTAAATATTTTTAAATCAGCTTCAGTTTTTTGCCATTGTTCAGTCCAATACGGATTCGGGTTGGGCCAAGTAACAGGGAAAAACTGGCCTGAAATCCCATAAAATCACAGAAATGCCCAAAAGTGTATACTGAGATTCACAGGCCCTTGGCCTGGAAAGGGAATTTTTAAGATAAATAGCTGAAATAATTAGCTGTTTTCTGTTGGCCCGAAAGTTGCTCCATACCCTGGCAAAAGAAAACTTTAGGAGGCCGCCATGAATAACATCCAGTCCTGCCAGGACCTAAACGTCAGAGCCGGAGCGACTGAGGCTGAAATCAAGGCGGCTTTCCGGCAGTTAGCCAGAGAGAACCATCCGGACAGCGGCGTAAACGGCGGAAACACCGTGAAGTTCCGGACAGCCTATGAGGCTTACCAAAAACTTCTGTCCGAGGCCCGGTCTAATCAAAAAAGCGGCGAACTTTTGGGTCAGACACCTTTTCAGTTTCTTAACCGGACCAGGAACGGCCTTGACGTTTACTATGATCTGGCCCTGGTCAAAAAGAAAGGCTCCTTTAAAATAACAGTCCCCTGGACTTCGGAAGAAGCCTGTCCCCGCTGTTTCGGTCAGGGGCATACTTTGACCCAGCTGAATTACGGTTCGGTTTACCGGCCTACTCCTTGTTCCCGTTGCGGCGGCACCGGACATGCGGACAAGTTCAGTCACCTGGAAGTTAAAGTCAGCCCTGAAATGGTCCGGTCCGGAAAAATCCGGCTTAAAGGGGCCGGTTCCTATGACCCAAAAACAGCTCAACGGGGGGACCTGTACCTGAATTTGAACTTCGTAGATCGTCTGGCCAAAAGCAGCTAATTCTTTTGGTTAAAGCCGGAGCATCGGATTCATGACCAAAAGGCGTTTACAAAATAAGTAAAAAATAAAAGTAACAGTAGCAGAAAAATGGGCGGCCTCCATTTTTTTTGCCTTAAAAATTTATGTTTTTTTTGCTGTATCTAGCGTTTTATCTTACTTTGCCATGCTGTTTTAGTAAATGAATAGGTTAATTGACTTAAAATTCAGTTTTTTATTTCTGTCAGCCAAGGCGCCGGGTATCATAAGGCGAATATTCCCTTATGGCATTAAAAGTGCTATCTTTTTCATGCCAAAAAAGCTTTATTTGATCGAGACCCGGATTTTTCGGCTGAACTATGGTTTGGGTTATTATTTTTTCAGTCGGCATTTTAAAGACCTCAATACTCAGACGTAAGTCGTTCGGGTTTCATAATTTGTGTCTGAAAGCCGGTCTTTGAACTTGGTTGGATATAAGGTTCCCTGAACCGGTTTCGACTGTCTGGATTATCAAGAGACATTTAAAAAATAATTTTTTCAGGACGGATTTTCAATGACAAAGATGGCCGCAAATTTTCTTCTTTTTTCTATTGTGGTTTTGGTTTTACTCTGGCCAGCCGGGGCTGCGGTCGGCCAGGGCAGCCGGCCACGTCACGAGGCGCCTTCAGCGGCCCAGTCCTCACCGCCAGGGAGCACGGGGCCGGAGTTGTCTTTGGAAGAGGCCGTCAACCTGACCAAACCAGGGGTAGTCACAGTTATTGGCCGTAAAATTCGGGAAAGAAATGTCCGGCCTTTCCCCGGACCGTTCGGACGTCCTTTCTTCTTTGAACCGCCGGCGGTGGACAGGGCGGCGGCTGGGATCATATGGGACAGGGAAGGCTATATCCTGACTTCTCAGTTAGCTGTGGACGGCGCCGAGACCATCGCGGTCATTTTAGAAAGCGGTCGGGAACTGGAGGCTGAATTAGTCGGGGCTGACTTCTTATCCGGGCTCGGCCTTCTTAAACTGTCCGAACCAGGAAACTACAGTTTTTTGACCATGGGGGACCCGGATGAAGTCAAGCTGGGAGATGATTTAATTTTAATCGGTTACTCGGCAAGAATGGGCCAGACAGTCACGTTCGGGAAACTGGCCGGCCGCGGCCGCCAGTTACCGGGTCTGGGCTCCGAGAGTCATCTGGAAATTAACACCCGGTTTTTTCCGGGCAGCGGCGGCGGGCCTTTGATTGACAGACGCGGCCGGGTAGTGGGGATTAATTTTATAAACCTGCCGGATCTTGATGTAATGGGTTATGCCATACCGGCTCCTGTTGTGGCCCAAATAGCCGAACAGCTTAAAAGCAAAGGCCTGGTGGACAGAGGCCAGTTGAGGGTCCTGACCCAGACAATGACGGAGGATCTGGCCAAAGGTTTTGGGATTAAAGAGGCCAAAGGGGCTCTTGTTTCGGAAGTGGTCAAAGGCAGCATGGCCGAAAAAGCCGGTCTTAAACCCGGAGATATTATTGTCGAAATTGACGGCCGCGAGATCACCTCTCCGATTGAACTGGAACGCGCTTTCCTTTACCGGCCGGCCGGCCAGGAGGTAACTGCTGAGTTTTACCGGAACGGACAATTGACCTCCCTTAAAATTCCGGTGGAGCGTTTGGAAAACAGGTTCCAGGATCTCATGTCTGGGCCGGCAGGTTCGGCCTTTCCGGATCTGGGACTGACCTTTAAAGAAATCCCGGAGGCCGCCGCCAGAAGGCTCAAGCTGCCTTTTGGGAGCTTATATGTCGACCAAGTGGCCGCCGATTCCCCGGCTGACGAGGCCGGAGTCATGGTTCAGGATATTATTATGGAAGTCAACCGGCAGGGGTTTGCCAGTCGCAATGAATTCAGGCGTCTTTTGTCTGAATCGCCTAAAGGGGACCCGGTTTTGCTGTGGATTCGGCGCGGAGACAGAAATATGTTCATCCAGGTGGAAAACAGATAGTTTTTGGCTGAAACTGTAAAGGCCAGGACTGGAGATCGGGGGTTTTTATTTACTTTTTCAGACGGGCTTTATTATTATAGCTTATTCAATGCATTTGGGCATTAAGGTAACTTAAGATCCGGGCTGCCAGGGAACATTTATTGTGACTGGCAGCCACAGCGAACGGAGCATAGGAGTTCAGCGACTGATATTACTCCGGCGGACAATTATGAGAATCTATTTATTCTTTGGTTTCGTCTCGACTTTCGCGTATTTAATTTTATCATGGTCAAAAATTTTTTTAACTTTTAAATAATCGTTTTGCAATTGTTTAAGAATTCCATGTACATTTGAATTCAGCTCATCCTGAGAATGAGCTTGCGGCAGATTCTGCATTTTATTTTTTATAATATTGTTTAAATACTCATCAGGGTCTAATTCCGGAGAATACGGCGGAAGAAAAAAGCTCGATTTTATTGGAGCGCTCTTTTAACCATGCTTGAACAAGCTTTCCGTGATGAATTTTCAGGTTGTCAACGACAAGAAAAACTTTTTTTGTTGAATTCCTAACAATATTGTTCATGAATTTGATGAACAATTTAGCTGTCATAGACTCTAAATATGTCATATACTTCATCAAACCACTAAGAGAAATTGCAGAAATAATATTTAATTTTAATCTCTTTCCGCTGCTTTTAATTGCAGGCGTTTGCCTTTCGGCGCATATGACCTGGTCTTATGGTCTTCTGTGCGTATGCCTGATTCGTCAGCAAAATATATCTGATAACCATTTGACATTACGCGTCTTTTAGTATCCTCAAAATACTCAAGCCATTGCTTCACCTTTTCAGGGTCTTGTTCATATGCCTTTTTTACAGGGCGCTGCGGTGTAAAATCCCATCGTTTCAAATAATCCCTGGCAGTCCTTGCGGCAACATCTATATTAAAACGCTGCGTAATGAGTTCTGAAACTGCCTTTCCTGACCAACCGGAATGGTTTAGTCCGAATTTAGTTGGTTCGCCATTCAAAAGGCATTCCTTAATGTTTTCTTCCTGTCCTGGAGAGAGTTTCCTTCCATTGCCAACAGGTCTGCCGCGTTTTTTGGCCGCCAGCCCTTCCTCGCCAGCAAGTTCATACCGCTCAACCCAGCGGCAGACAGCAGGAACGCTTACAAGTAACATGAAAGCGATGATGAGCGCCGGGAAATTCCGACGATGGAGGCTAATCACCCGGTCTCTGATCATCTGCGGATACGTTTTTGTTGTGTTGGCAGGTTCAATTGTTTTCATGCGTAGATTATGCAATAAAAATAATGCAATATCTATTTTCTGTTTGTGGTAAGGATAAAAAAATTTTAATTCCACAATATCCTTAAATGGTACTGTGTTTATGATTTATCAAAGTTATCCGCCGAGGTAATAGCCGTCTTTGAGGATGTCATTTTGGCGAACAGGGGTGTCGAATTCAGAATCATACGGGCCTTGCTCTCCAGGGGGACATATCTTCCGCCGCCTTCAGCTGATTGATATGCATACATCATAATATTAACGTCGCCGTACGGCGTTTTATATTACCTCGGCGGATTATTATGATAATCTATTTCTTCATTGATTTTACCTTATGATGATTTGTTTGTATCAAAATTATCCGCCGAGGTAATAAGTCTGCGGGAATTGAACGCAGCTGCAGTAAGCTGTCTTCCCGATCTGATGCCGGCTGCCGTCAGCGTCGTGCAAGGCCAGACAATGTTCAGTGAGAGCGGCGCCAAAGGCATTGACGATTCCGAAGTATAGCGGTCAGGGGCGAAAACCGGACGAGTCTCCAGCGTTTGCTCCACGCAAGGCAAGCGACATAGCAGCGGATCCAAGTATTCCATGGGAAGAAGTTGTGCTCGGCATTGGAGCCAAAGGTCCGGTCATAGCCAGAGATAAATGCCTTAAGGTTGTTGAAGTACGCGACAAAAAGCCGGGTAATGACATATGGCTTTACGTGAGGCAATTGGTGGAAGACGGGTCGGTCAAGTACTCAGTATGCAATGAGTCTGCTGACGCAGCGCATATGATGGCGCGCACTCCGGCATTGATGCGATGGTCGATTGAGCAATGTCTTAATGAATGCAAAAAGCATCTTGGAACGGATCACTATGAGGTCAGAATTTAGCTGGCCTGGAGACGGCATATGCTCTTTACCTTAATTGCCCATCTTTTTATCATCAAACTCAGGCGTATGTTAACGGCCGCAACGAATTCTCCCGGGCCTGTCCCAGTCATCGCATCTCCAGTGTCGGCAGATGAGTATCGTAACGCAATAATCCAGGCTAAAAACAGCCAGCCCGTAAATAATCCTAACATCAGAGCCTATCCTGAGGAACCACAACAAGTCCTGACAATTGGACTGATAAAGATATTGATTGAGCCATTTATGGCTAAAGTTGGGCAGGCATTTGAGCGCATTAACTATTTATTGCAGTCTGCGGCAGCTTCATTCTGCTCTCATACTAAGAAAAAAATGGCTGCGGTCATTGGGATGGCTACCTAACCTTAAAAAAATACGGGGGTGAAAAAAATTAAAAGTTACATTGCAGTGGTAGAAAAATTTTTTTAATTTTTTCCCTTCCGGCTGGAACTGATGGCCCTCATGGGGGGCCAGCTGAGAGAACTATCGAAGATTTTGAATAAGAATGCAGAATCAGAATATGCGGACATTTTGGGATTTCCGTGGCCTTTTGGGGACATCCTAGGACATTTTGGCCGGGTCCGCTCTTCGTTTGGGACAAAATCCATTTTTAAGAGCTGGACGACTGTTTTGAGTTTGTCGGCACTAGTTGGAGCTGGAACAGCCTTTTTGGAAAAAATTTACCGGTTTTAACAACAAAAAAAAACTTGACAAATAAATAAAAATAGCTTAAAATAGCCTATAATTTGAATTGATCTGGCTGTCTTTTATTCTTGAGGCAAATTCGTAAGCAACAAATAATTTTGTTCATTCCGGCGATAAGTCGTCAGGCTTTCCAGTAGTGAGTAGTTGATGAATTTTCAAAAGGTACTAAAAAAATACCGCCATGAATCGTTGACCCAACAGGAAAAGGGCAGCCGGTTTGAGCGGCTTATGGCTAATTTTCTGAAAACTTATCAGGTTTATGATCAAAAGTTCAAAAAAACATGGCTTTGGTCTGACTGGCCTGCCAGGGACGGTCAGGATACTGGAATTGACCTGGTGGCAGTAACTGAAGAAGAAGAGTATTGGGCTGTTCAGTGCAAGTGCCACCAGGCCGACGCTGAGGTTGACCTGTCCGCTTTGGGCAATTTCATGACCGCCAGCGGTCAGAAATTTACAGCCTCCGACGGCCGGAAAATCGCCTTCTCTCAAAGGCTGTGGATCTCCACCAGCAACAATTGGTCAGCCAGAGCTGAAGAGAAAATCAGGAACCAGAGCATTCCGTTCTCCAGAATTAGCCTGAATGACCTGGAAAACGCCGAGGTTGACTGGGAGAAGCTTGATAAAGGCGATTTTGGCCATAAAGCCAGAAAAGCTCCTAAGACGCTTTTACCCCATCAGGAAGAGGCTCTGGCTGCTTTTATAAAACACTTTAAAGCCTCTGACCGAGGTCAGCTGATTATGGCCTGCGGAACCGGCAAGACCTTTACTTCCCTTAAAATAGCTGAGGCCTTAACTAAAGGTCAGGGACTGGCGCTTTTCCTAGCCCCTTCAATTGCCTTAATAGGCCAAACTCTCAAGGAATGGACGGCCGAGGCCGAAAAAACTCTCTGGCCTGTCTGTGTCTGCTCCGATCCAACGGTCTCTAAATCCAATCGGAAGTCAGATCTGGATGAGGACACGTACGGAGTAGAAAATCTGAGTCTGCCGGCCAGCACCGATATAAGGACCATAGTTAAGCAGCTGAAGCATGGGGCGGAACGCCATCCGGACCGGCTCCGAGTGATATTTTCGACTTACCAGTCTATTTCCGCCACTGCTGAGGCCATTAAAGCGGCCAAGGTGCCTGTTAATCTGATTGTTGCCGATGAGGCGCACCGAACCACGGGGGTTACTTTATCCGATGAAGACGAGTCTGAATTCGTAAAAGTCCACGACAGCAGTTTCATAAAAGCGGAAAAACGTCTCTACATGACGGCCACCCCCAGGATATACAAAGACGAAGTCAGGACCAGGGCTGAGGAGTATTCGGCGACTCTCTGCTCTATGGATGATGAAAGTCTTTTCGGTCCGGTGGTTTACCGCCTTGGATTCGGTACAGCGGTCGACCATGGTCTCTTGTCCGATTATAAATGTTTGGTTTTTACGGTCAGCCGGAATGAAGTCTCTGAAGAGATTCAAATCCAGGCGGCGGCCGGCAAAAAAGAGATTGACGCTGATGATGTGACTAAACTGATCGGCTGCCTCAATGCCCTGTCCAAAAACATGGATATTGACGGCCAAATTTTAAAACAGGCTGATCCTGAGCCTATGCGGAAAGCTGTGGCTTTTTGTCAGACGATAGCCAAATCCAACCGGATTTCCGAGGTCATGAACCGACTGACGGCTTACTATTCCAGGAAAATAGACCAGTCCAGGAATAATCCGGTTGTGAATCTGACCGCCAATCATATTGACGGCTCAATGGGAGCCTCAATCAGAGACGGCAAAATGGCCTGGCTGAAAGAGGTTCCTGAAGACTCCAAAGAATGCCGGGTTCTGACTAATGTCCGGTGTTTAAGCGAGGGGGTGGATGTCCCGACTTTGGATGCGGTCATGTTTCTGGCCGTCAAGAATTCCGAGATTGAGGTTGTTCAGTCAGTTGGCCGGGTTATGCGGAAAGCTCCGGGCAAAAAATACGGCTATATCATAATTCCGGTAGTTGTTCCGGCTTATGTCGATCCGGGAGATGCCTTAAACGACAATAAGCCTTATCAGACAGTCTGGAAGGTATTAAATGCTTTAAAAGCGCACGATGACCGGTTTGTGGCCACAATTAATAAAATAAGATTTAACGAAAAAGCCCCTGCTGGCGGCGGATCAATTCTGATAGGCGGGATGCCGCGGTCGGAAGGGGAATTAGGTGAAGATGTTTCCTGCCGAGGTACTACCGGTGACGTTTTAGCCGGACTTCGGGAAAATGATTCGGCTCTTCATAAGGCTATTTACGCCCGCTTGGTCAAAAAGATGAACAGTGACCGGGATTTACTCCTCTGGGCTAAAGATGTGGCCAAAATAGCCGAGGGTTTTAAGGACCGCATTACTAAAGTTGTGGCCAAAGAAGGTCCCCACAAGGAAGAGTTTGATAAATTCCTGACCGGGTTGAGAAAAACGCTTAATCCTTCAGTTGATTCCGGGGAAGCTGCGGAGATGCTGGCCCAGCATCTTATCACTAAACCGGTTTTCGAGGCTTTATTCGAGAATTACTCTTTTGTCCGGAATAATCCTGTCTCCAGGTCTCTTGAGGCGATGATAGATGTTCTGGAAGATCAGGGCTTGGAGAAAGACCGGATTATTTTAACCAGGTTCTATGAGACTGTTAAAAATCAGGTGGCCCAAATAACGTCATCGGAGGGACGTCAAAAGATTATCCTTAATTTGTATGACGGCTTTTTCAAGGCGGCGATGCCGAAAGCGGTGGAAAAACTTGGCATTGTCTACACCCCGGTTGAGGTAGTCGATTTCATTATCAATTCTGTGGCCGCTGTCCTTAAAAAGGAATTTAAGCGGGATATTTCCGATGAAAACGTTCATATCCTGGATCCTTTTGCCGGAACCGGAACTTTTATTACCAGGCTGATTCATTCCGGCCTTTTGGGAAAATCCTTAAACCGTAAGTACAAAAAGGAAATTCACGCTAACGAAATAATTTTACTCGCATATTACATAGCTTCGATCAACATTGAAAACGCCTATCATGAGGCTGCTGGGAGCCAAGCCTCCTACCTGCCTTTTGATGGAATCTGCCTGGCTGATACTTTTCAGCTTTATAAAAGCGGAGAAAGTGATTTATTAAAAGATCTCCGGTTGAAACAAAATACTAAACGAGTTGAGGCTCAAAAAAAAGCTCATATAACGGTTATTTTCGGTAATCCGCCGTATTCTGTGGGACAGGGGGACGCCAACAAGAACGCTAAAAACCAGCCTTATCCGGAACTGGATTATGATATCGCTTCAAGTTATGCCGCCAGGTCACAGGCTAATAACAAAAATTCTCTTTATGATTCCTATATAAAAGCCTTTTATTGGGCCTCAAAGCGTTTAGCATCCAATGACTGCGGGGTGATTGCTTATGTCTCCAACTCCGGCTGGCTTGACGGGAACGCCATGGATGGCATGCGGAAGTGTTTGGCTGAGGAATTCAGCAAAATTTATGTGTTTGATTTAAGGGGTAATTGCAGGACTTCAGGTGAATTACGTAGAAAGGAAGCTGGTAACGTTTTTGGTTTGGGCAGTCGGACTCCAATCGCTATAACAGTTCTGGTCAAAAACTCCAGACATCGCGGACCAGCCGAGATTTTTTATCACGATATCGGCGATTATCTGTCCAAGGAGAAAAAATTAGGCATAGTCGCTGAAAGGCGCGATGTTCTGGATTCAAGTGTGGTATGGGAAAAAATAGTTCCCAATGATATGGGAGATTGGCTCAATCAGAGGAGCGTTTTATTTTCTGAATTAATAGCAATAGGAGATAAACATGATAAAAACAATAAAAATACATTTTTTTGCGATTTTTATTCTAATGGCTTAAAAACGCAGCGTGATGTATGGTGCTATAACTCGTCAAAAGCAGTACTTACCCAAAATATCAAAAACACAACTGATTATTATAATAACCTAATAATTAATGTGAATAATCAATTAAATAAAGATGTAACGGATGATATTATATACTATGATATAAAAAAGATTAGTTTGTCAGATGGATTAATAAAAAATCTCACGGCAAATAATATGTCTTTATTTAAACCTAATAAGATTTTATCAGCTTTATATAGGCCATTTTTTAAACAATTTATCTATTATGATAAAATATTGAACGAAAGGACATATAAAATACCAAGCATTTTCCCCACAAGAAATCACCATAATTTAGTTATTTGTGTCTCGGGAATTGGCGGAACAAAAGAAAATAGTGCCTTAATTTCTAATGTGATTCCAGACCTGAATTGTCTGGATGCTGGCACTCAATGCTTCCCTCGCTATTATTATGAGGAAGACACTTCTAAAAGTCCTGATATGTTTCCGTCTGATGACATTATTGACGGCTATATCCGGCATGACGGAATCACGAATTTTATATTTAGCGAATGCCGGACCAAATACGGTCCTAATAAAATCACCAAAGATGACATCTTTTACTATGTCTACGGCCTTCTTCATTCGCCGGATTACCGGGAGATTTTCTCTGCGGATCTGAAAAAATCGCTCCCAAGGCTTCCTTTGGTGGACCGGGCTGAAGATTTTCGGGCCTTTTCTAAAGCTGGCCGGGTCTTAGCCGATCTTCATCTGAACTATGAGACCGTCAAACCTTACTCCAAAGTCACAATTTCCGGTGAAGAAAAAGAGAACTTCAAAGTTGACAAAATCCGCTTCATCAGGAAATATGACAAGACAGCCATCCAGTTCAATTCCAGCATCAGGATAACCGGAATTCCTTTAGAAGCTTATGATTATGTGATCAATGGACGCTCGGCTGTGGAATGGATTCTTGATCGCTACCAAGTTGAGGTGGACTCCAAAAGCGGGATTAAAAACGATCCTAATGACTGGGCTAAGGAACACAACCAACCCAGGTACATCCTTGATCTTATTCTGCGGGTTATCACGGTGAGTCTGGATACCATGAAAATTGTGGACAGTCTGCCAAAGCTAACTTTCTAGCACTATATAATTTTAACGGAAATGGTACGGGCGAAAGATAAAGTGTAAGTTGCAGAGTTATTTATTTACCAGGCCATAAATAAGTTCAAAGGAAACCCTAAAAATGTCCAACGGTAAAATTTTTTTATTTTATTTGCAATATGCTCATTCATCAAGTT
Organism: Deltaproteobacteria bacterium; assembly: GCA_031264185.1. GTDB lineage: Bacteria > Desulfobacterota > Desulfarculia > Adiutricales > Adiutricaceae > JAIROO01. The sequence goes on along the minus strand of JAISEL010000117.1, from coordinate 21,070 downwards.
CATCATAAATATTTCTAAATTACCTTCCGCACTGTTCAGCGGTTCATATGGATTGTTATATTTGATGGGTGAAATGGCCGATGCTATCGGCGGAGTAGTAGTTCTGGCATTAATACCTGCTGTTATAATCACCGTGATGAAAGGTACAAAAGATAAATACAAAAAATAACAAGCGCAAGCGGGTTGTCAAGGCTAAAGAACCCGAAGCATGAAAGCTTCGATTTCAGGCCAGTTAGTTACCATGGCCAAAATAATAAGAGGGTTCTTTTTGTGAGATTACTGGCGAGAGATACAGACTTGAACAGGCTTAGGGTCTTGTCGTTGTACTGCTGGTTAACTGTGGCTGAATCCTTATTGCCGCCAGTCGGCGGTTTAAAAGAAAAGGCTTTGTCATTAGTTCCAGGCATTATTAATAGCAATAAAAAGAGCAATGTCAATAGCAAAATCAAAAAAATAAAATTTTTTTGCATTATCAATCTCGTTAAATCGTATGAATAAATATACGCAACATTTATTTATTGCTAAAACTATAATAATTGTATAAAAGTAATAATATATTATTAAAATAAATTTTTCTAATTTAAAAGGATTAAGAAAAAAAATTAGATGATATTTAATATGATTCTATAGAAATTTGGAGAAAATAGACAGAGGCAAACGAACAAAATTGCCAGGCTGCAGGTTTCAGACTGGCGCTATCAAATATATAATATATTTTGTATTATTTATATATTTTAGAAAATTATTGTACAAATCATAAAAAAATTGAATTTTGACCGGGTATTGGCCGATTACAATCAATACGCGGTCGATTTTAGGCTGGGATTTTCCAGATTTTTGAAGTAAAATCAGGGACTTAAAAGATTCACACGGACGACTAAAGTACTCGCCGCTAAAAAATTTTAAGGCTTTAGCTGATCTATTTTCTGATTAAAAGGCACGCTCTTTCCAAAAATATGACCGCCTCGGTATGTCTGGCCAGAAAGCAGATTTCTTCGTGGAAAACATTCGAGGGACTGATGGGCTTAAGCTCTTCGTCCCGGACAATGGGACTGGGGCCGTAGTTGCCGGTCAGATATTCGGCCAGCTTTTGGAGGATGTAAAAAGGCGGGGTTTCAAAACCGGCTTTAAAAAGCTTGTCCAAAGGCGGAAAAGAGGTGTGAATGTCCTCAATGACATAAAGGCCGCCTTTTTTTAAGCCAGGGTAGAGGACTAAAAGAGCTTTCAGCTGGTCCGGCCACCAGTGGGAGGCGTCGTCTATGATGACCTCCGGGTTCAAAGACGCAAGAGATTCCAGAAAATCGACTTCGGAGAGATTGCCGACGATGACCTTAATCCGGTCTGTCCGGTGCATAAGGGTCTGGGGCTCTATGTCCACTCCTATGATGTCAGCTGCGGTAAAATAATCGGCCCACATTTTCAGGCTGGCCCCTTTATAGATGCCCAGTTCCAGAAACGCAAATCTTTTATCTTTTAAATGTTTGAAGAAGAACTCGTATTTGCGGAGAAAGTCGTGACCGAATTCTGCGGAACATTTGTCGGTTCCGTAAAACCGTCCCAGGTCGTCTAATGTCTGAGATTGAAACATGAAAAACCTGTTTTTCAGTTCCGGCGGGTTTCCCGGTGAGGATTAAAGGCTTCCCAGAGACCTTCGCCCAGAAGATTGTAGCTTAAGACAGTAATTAAAATGGCCAGGCCCGGGAAGAGACTGAGCCACCAGGCCCTGGTCAGGTGATCTTTGCCTTCGGTCAGCATTCCGCCCCAGGTCGGAGTCGGCGGCTGAACTCCCAGGCCCAGAAAAGACAGGGCGCTCTCCGTCAGAATGGCTCCGGCCACGCCTAATGTAGCGGTCACCAAAACCGGCCCCATAGCATTGGGCATCAGATGACGCCAGATAATCCGGAAAGCCGAGGCGCCCTGAGCCCGGGCAGCCAGCACAAAATCCCTGGTCATTAAGCTTAAAAATTCGGCTCTGACCAATCGGGCCACCCCCATCCAGCTGGTCAGGCCTATGACCACCATGACGTTCCAGATGGAGGGCTCTAAAATAGCGATCACCGCCAAGATTAAAAACATGCTGGGAAAACACAGCATCAGATCGCAGAAGCGCATGATGAGGCTGTCAGTTAGTCCGCCTTTGTAGCCCGCTATGGAGCCTAAAAAAAGACCGATGAATGTGGCCAGACCCACAGCCACAAAGCCGACTTTTAAGCTGACCTGAGATCCCCATATAAGACGGGACAGAACGTCCCGGCCTACTGAATCGGTGCCCAGCGGGTGCCCGGGAGTGCCTGGAGGTTTTAAGCGTCTGGCAACGGACAGACTGTCGGGCTCGTGGGGTGACAGGACCGGAGCCAGCCAGGAGACAAAAAACAGGGCCAGAACTATCAGGCCGCCGGCTAAGGCCAGCCGGTTTTGGGTTATTTTTTTTAAATTTGAGCTGAAAGTCATAAATTAAAGATTACCTGTTAAGGCCGGAAAAAACTTCGGCCGGCCGGCTACTCAAAGGCCTTGTCCCGGACCCGCGGATCGGCCAGGGCGTAGCCTAAATCGGCCAGAAGATTGCCTACTAAAGTCAGAACCGCCCCTATGACCAGACCTCCCATGACTGTAGGGTAATCCCTGGCCATGACGGCCAGGTAAAAAAGCTGGCCCAGACCGGGAATGGCGTAAATTGACTCCATTATGACGGAACCGCCGATTAAGCCGGGCACCGATAAGCCTAAAATAGTAATGACCGGGATTAAAGCGTTGCGGAGGGCGTGTTTCCAGATGACCACCCTTTCGGTCAGACCCTTGGCTCTGGCAGTATTTAAATAGTCCTGCCGGATAATTTCCAGCATATTGGAGCGCAGGTATCTGGATAAACCGGCCAGACCGCCCAGGGAAGATATGGTCACAGGCATTATAAGGTGGCGGCTTAAATCTATAAACTTATCAAAGGGCCCTAAGGAGCTGAAGTTTAAGGAATTTAGATCGGAAGTGGGCAGCCAGCCTAAATGGACCCCGAAAAGCCACATGCCAAGTAAGGCCAGCCAGAAAGACGGGGCCGCAAAACAGAAAAAGACAAAAAGAGTCGAGATGCGGTCAAAAAGCCCGCCGGCCCTGACCGCCGCCCAGAGGCCCAGCGGCAGGGAGATGGTCATAATTATAATCATAGATACAATATTTAAAGCCAAAGTGACCGGCAGACGCTCAAAGATTTTCTCCTTGACCGGACGCCGGTCCGGGGAAAAAGAGCGGCCCAGATCAAGACGGGCTAAGTTTTTCAGCCAGTTCCAGTACTGGACTCGGATAGGCTGGTCGAGTCCGTAAATCTCCCTTAAGCGGATTTTGGCCGCCTGGCCGGCCTGAGGATTTAAGTTCGTTACCAGATCGGTCGGGTCTCCGGGGGCCAGGTGCATGACCACAAAGCTGACCAGGGTAATGCCTATGAGGGCCGGAATCATGAGCAAAAGGCGTTTTAAAGTGTATTTGAGCATAAAAATTGGGCCTAAAAATTTATCTCAAGACTTGACAGAGCGAAAAGGGTGTTTATTTTTTCCCTAAGAATCTGTGAGGCTGCAAGCTTTACAGGTCTGAAGAACTTCAGCCGAAAGGCTGACAATTTCAGGAGGAACACAATATGGCTTTCCTGCCCTTTTTTGGCCGTAACTTTTCCGGCTCCTTTTGGGAACTGGAGAAGATGCGCAGCCATATGGACCACGTTTACAATGCCCTGGCCGACGGGTTCAATCAGATACGCAGAAATTATACAGGAGTTTTCCCTCTGGTCAATATTTCCGAAGATGAGGACAACCTGTTTCTGACCGCCGAACTGCCGGGACTGACCGCCGACCGGCTGGAAATCTCCATCAAAGGCGAGACTTTAACCCTCAAGGGAGCCAAGACTCAGGATAACGCGGGTGACGAGACACTCAACTACCACCGCCGGGAACGGCAGGCCGGCAGTTTCAGCCGCTCTTTGACTCTGCCGGTTAAAGTCAAATCTGAAGATGTCGGCGCGGTTTTTAAAAACGGCATTCTGACTGTCACTTTACCCAAGGCCACCGAAGCCAGGGCTCATCAGATTACGGTTCAGGCCCAGTAGCTGGCTGGGATAGTATAAGGAGACAGAATTATGACCCAGACCAATCAGCCGGAAATTAATGTTCAGGAAAAAAGACCGCTGGATACCGGCACTGCCGAAAGCACTTCATCAGAACCCCGTTTCAGTCCCCAAGTGGACATTTGGGAGAACGACCGGGGCCTGACCGTGGTGGCCGACATGCCTGGCGTCAACGCCGACGGCCTGTCCATTGATTTAAACGATAACGTTCTGACCATCCACGGCCGTATTGAGGCCCAGAATCCGGGCAAAAAGGTCCTGACCCAGGAGTTTGAGGTCGGCGATTATTACCGCCAGTTCAAACTGTCCGAAGATATTGACAAAGAGGCCATCGCGGCTACCATTAAAGACGGCGTTCTGGCGGTCAGCCTCCCGAAGATGGCTCCGGCTCAGCCCAGAAAGATTACCGTAGTTCAGGCTTAAAACAGTCCGGTTTTAAAGCGGCCCGGATGAAAAAAGCCCGGGCCGGGTTAATAAAATCGGCCGGCCAAAAGTGTTTAAGCCGGATTGGAAGCTGCCTGCTTCCGATCCGGCATTTTTATTTTTTGCAGATTTAGTGAGATCTGTCTTCTGACAGCGGGCTAAATCCGGCTCCCTAATCTAAACGGTCCATGTTGTTGACGGCCCAGCGGATCTGCCGGCAGATGCCCCTGAGGAGATCGCATTCGCCGGCAGTCAGTCGGCTGCGGTTAAAGATTTTTTTGATGTTCATGAGCCAGTGACCGGGATTATCCTGAGGTAAAAAACCGATCTTCAAAAGGGTCGATTCCAGATCGTCATACATATTAAGGACAGTTTCCTGAGCCGCAGCCCGGACGGACGGCGGCGGCGGACTTTCCCCGCCGGCCGCAAGGAGGAGCTCATAGCCTAATATCAGAACCGCCTGGGCCAGATTAAGGGAACTGGCCTCGGGAGAGTCGGTTGGGATGCGGACAGTTTTTTGACACAGGCGCAGATCTTCGGTCGACAGCCCCATCCTTTCGGGTCCGAAGACCAAGGCCACTGGCCGGGGATTCCCCGCAAACAATAGTTCCGGAGCCAACTGTCTGGGTGAGTAAAGATCGCCTCGGCGGCTGCCGCCTCTGGCCGTGGTGCCCACCACAAGTTCATACGGCAGAAGAGCTTCCCTCAGTGAGCTGAAAGTCTTCATTGACTCCAGGACCGGTAAAGCGTGGACAGTGGCCGTGGCCGCCGTCAGCTCTTCGTTAATGGTTCTGGGCCGGACCAGAATCAGGGAGCCCAGCCCCATATTGTGAACGGCCCGGGCCGAACCGCCGATATTTTCCGGTTTTTGGGGGCAGTTTAAGACAATATCAATATGCCGGCGGCTTAGGACTCTGGCGCCGGGGCCCGGGTCAGCATTTTTTTTCGGACTTGACACTATTTTATTTAACGGGATTTAACCAAAGTCCACGTCTCATCGTAGAGACGGGAGTCGGTGCCCAGATCCCGGAAGTATTCCATTTTGCTTTTTAAGCTCTCAGGTGGATACATGCCGGGGTTATTGCGGTCTTCCTCAGGAATAAAAGCCATGGCCTTTTCGTTGGGGGTGGCGTAATTGTTATAGGAGGCCAGTTTGGCGGCCACTTCCGGTTCTAGGATGTAGTTCAAAAACTCATGGGCCAGTTCCAGATGGGGAGCCCCTTTGGGAATGACCAGCACATCCAGCCACTGCTCGCAGCCTTCTTCGGGAATAATGTAAGCGATGTTTTCTTCTTCTTTTGAGGCCCTTATGGCTTCGCCGCTGTAGACCTGGGCTATGGAGGCTACCTGGCCGACGACTTTGGCCAGGCCGCCGACGCCGGAGTCAAAGCCCATGAAGGTGGGCTTTTTCTTAGTGTCTGTCAAAACCTGACCGGCGGCTTTAATCTGGTTTAAATCAGTGGTGTTGGCCGAGTAGCCCAGATATTTAAGGGCGCTGCCCATGGCATCCCGGGCCGTGTCAAAGATCAGAAAGTTGCCGTGATTGGCCTGGGAATCAAATATGATCTTCCAGCTGAAGGGCAGTGATTTCGTGCCTCTGGTGACCAGACCGGAAGTGCCCCACTGGTAAGGCACCGAGTATTTGTTGCCGGGATCAACATCAATTTTAGTAAACTCCGGCATGAGGTTTTCGATGTTGGACAGAAGCTCGCGGTTTAAAGGCTGAATAAGGCCCAGATTAGTCAGAGTGGGAATATAGTAAGTGCTGGGAACGATCAGATCGTAAGTTCCCTGCTGCCCGCTCTGGAGCTTGGCGATCATTTCCTCATTGGATTCATAGAAATCCAGGCGGATTTTGGCGTTGAATTTTTTTTCAAAATCAGAGATGACCTCCGGATCCATGTACTCAGACCAGATAAATAAGTTGAGCTGGCGGACCGGCTCGGCGGCCCGGACTTCAGAGGCCGAAACCCCCCAGACCCCGGCCAAAGTCAAAAGAGCCAGAATCACTGAAAACGCCGAACGAAAAATAGCCATTAAAAACTCCTTTTTAGCCTGAAAATAAAACCAGATGAATAAGTCTTACACTTAGGCTAATTAAAGGGTAAAAGGGAGCCGGAAATTGAAGCCGGAATGAAAATAAGGCCCAGGGGGCCAAAAAATATCGTCCATCTTAGGAGAAAGACACCGGGATTTCAACAAAAAATTATCGGCCTGACCGCCGAACAGACTCAAGTCCGGTCAATTTTTCGCCTTCGGACAAACTGTTTTAAGTCGGATTTAAACCTCCGGCTTTTTACCGCAACCAAAGGAAACCGAATATCAGGCCGGGTCCGGGGTGAAACTGAAGCCCAAAAAGTCTCTTAGGCAGTTTTTTTGTTCGTGGTTTTACGGCGCTTGGTGCAAAGTCAAGAAAATTATCTGAACAATTTATAAGCCGGAACCCGGACCGGCATTTTCTTCAGCTCTGAAATCCTTAATAAAAAGACATTGTGTTTATGGTTATAATGACAAATATTGTTTTAAATATATTATTTCAATATTATATAGGTAAAAGACAGGCAATCTTGTTCAGCCAAAATAAGCCTCAGAGTTCTTGCTGCCGGATTTATAGCTTCAGTCATGTTCAACACTGAAATATGCGGCGTATGTCCTTAAACAGCGGACGTTAATGATTTAAAATAAACGAAAAAAAACTTTAACCATCTAAAAAGCGGCTGTTAAGTCTTCCGGCCTTTTGACATCCAGGCCTTATGGCTGTATCATTACTTCTCAACTATTTTTTTTTCTAAATCATTTAACGGAATATGGCCATGGACGATAAACCCATTGATTCTTTGAACATGATACCGCTCATAGATATCATGCTGGTTCTGCTGACAATTGTTTTAACTACCTCCAGTTTCATTGCCACCGGCCGGATCCCGGTCAGACTGCCCCAGGCCACGCCCGACAAGGCGGATAATTCGGAGCTCCTGACCATTGAGATCAACGCCCAGGGGTTGATTTTTTTCGGCGAGGAAAGTGTCTCCCTGGAGAGTTTAAGGGACAAAATGAAGAACTTAGACCGGTCTCAGGGTTTTCTGGTCAGAGCCGATAAAACGGTTCAGCTGCAGAAATTTGTGGACGTGGCCGATTTGCTCAAACAGCTGCAGTTTACCAGAGTGGCTGTTCAGACTGATACTTCCCGAAGGTAAAGGCGCTCTGTCTCCCGGCGGGGTGGATTTGCAGTAAATTTTGGCTTTTTTCCGGCCGAAACAGTATTTTTTTGAGGATAAGGGCCTGCGCCTGCTGCGGTTAAGGGTTGATTGAGCTAAATTAGCGGCCGGTCCGGCTCAAACGGCCGGGACGGGTCCTGCCCCGGAGTGACAGGTCATGCCCCTCCGGGTTAACTTTTTTAGAACAAAAACTGGCGGCGAGGTTCCGGTGAGATTATCAGATTTTAAAAAATGCGGGTTTTTGACCTTACTGACTGTCCTGTTCTTCTGGCCCCAGTCTGCAGCCTCTGGGGCGCCGGAGATTTATTCCGGCCGGGTTATCAGCGTTCAGGACGGGGATACTTTAACCCTGCAGACTGTAGATTTTGAACGGCTGAGGGTCCGTTTCTACGGTATTGACGCGCCGGAGAAAAATCAGTCTATGGGGCCCCAGTCGGCCGAGGCTTTAAAAAAGTTGGTTGACGGCCGGGATGTGACTGTGGAAGTGATCGACACTGACCGCTACAGCCGGGCTGTGGCTCTGGTCAGGTTAGATCAGACCCTTATCAATCTGACTATGGTCGAAGAGGGCTGGGCCTGGCTTTACCCTCAGTACTGCAAGCTCAAAGATGTCTGTACTCTGGTTTCGGCCGCCGAACAGAAGGCCAAAAATAGCGGCCTGGGTCTGTGGCGGGAAAAAGATCCTACCCCGCCCTGGCAGTGGCGCAGAAATAAGCGGCAGTAGTCCTGGGCGGAATCAGGCCGGGACTTACGGCCCCTGCCGGACTGAAGCTAGAAATTTTTTATTTTTAAAAGCTCTTGATTTTAGTGAGAATATGGGTTATAGTCGCTAGTTACCTAAAGGGGCTTATCCATTAGGTAAGCGGATTTAATCTGTAATTTCAAGAGCTTAGGGCTTTAATCCAACCCGCCGTAAATTTCCGCAGCCCAGAGGCCGGGTAAATCAGGCGCCTTATGGTTGGGGTTGAGCCGCAGGTTCAGCGCTTTAGACGTTTTGGCGGCCGGGCAAACCGTCGTTACTGCCCGCAGATACTGACGTCAGCCGGCCGGTTAAGCGGGACCCCGCTCTGGAGACCAGGAGCGGTAAAGTTTCCGGCTCAGTGATTATACCCCGATTTCAGGCGGGGGAGGATGCCAAATAGGAGCAATTGTCATGGATGCCATTAGTCAGCTCAATTTAGAGCAGATGCGTTTTGACCTGCCGTCTTTCCGGCCGGGGGATACTGTGGCGGTACACGTGCGGATCAAGGAAGGCGACAAAGAGAGGATTCAGGTCTTCAAAGGAGTAGTCATCCGGCGGCGCAAGGGCACCATGGATTCCAGTTTCACGGTCCGTAAAATTTCCTACGGCGTTGGGGTGGAGAGGATTTTTCCCACCAATTCGCCTATCATTGACAAAGTGGAAGTGGTCACTGAAGGCCGGGTTCGCCGGTCCCGTCTTTATTATCTCAGGAAGCTGAGAGGCAAGGCGGCCAAGGTCAGGACCAAGAACCTTTTTGTCAAGTAGGTTCTTTTTTGACCTCGGGCCATAAGACTTCCCCGGACAGCAGGTCAGAATATTCGGAATCAGCCGTCAAAGCCCCAGGGGCTGGTGACGGCTTTTTTCATGTGGAAAAGACTCTTGATCTGGCCTCATTTGACCGGCAGTGGAACCGGAGGCCTTTGTGCGGTCTGGATGAGGCCGGACGGGGGCCTTTGGCCGGACCTTTAGTGGCGGCGGCCGTTATTTTGGAGCCAACGGCCGATCCGGCTGAACTGGCCGGTATTGATGACTCTAAAAAGCTAAGTCCGGAGCAGAGAGAGAGGGCTTTTGAGGTCATCATGAAACAGGCTCAGGATGTCAGCTATGCTGTTATGAGCCCCCGGAACGTTGACCTTCTGAATCCTTTAAGAGCCTCTCTTCTGGCCATGGCCGAGGCTTTTGGCCGCTTGAAAGAGGTTCCCGGGATTGCTCTGGTTGACGGCAACAGCAAACCTCACCTGCCCTGCCGGACAGTTACCGTAGTCAAAGGGGACAGTAAGTCCTTAGCCATTGCCGCTGCTTCGGTCGTGGCTAAAGTCATCCGGGACCGGATCATGCTGGAGGAGCATCTGAAGTACCCCCAGTACGGATTTGACCGGCACAAAGGCTACGGCACCCGTGACCATCTGGCGGCTCTGGCTCAGTACGGGCCGTCGCCTGTCCACCGCTTAAGCTATCGGGGGGTAAAACCGGAAGCCCCTGAAGAAACTCTGTTCTGATGCCGGAAAATACCCCGAATAAAGGTGAACCTGAGGCCGGACTGTATGTTCTGGCCGGCCCCATCGGTAATTTAGGGGACATAAGCCAAAGAGCCGTCGAGGTTTTAAAAAAAGCTTCCGCAGTGGCGGCCGAAGATACAAGAAGGACAGTCAAGCTTTTAAGCAGCCTGGGATTAAGAAAAAATATCATCTCTTACCGGGAACAGAATCATGACCGGATCTGGCCCAAGATCTGCCGGGTCTTATCTGAGGGAGGCGTATTGGCCCTTCTTTCCGATGCCGGAGCTCCGGTCATAGCCGATCCCGGAGCCAGGCTGGTCAGAGCGGTCAGAGAAGCCGGTTTCGGAGTCTGGCCGGTTCCGGGACCTTCTTCGGTCATTACCGCTTTAACAGTTTCCGGCTTCTGGGCGGAGAGGTTTGTTTTTGGAGGATTTCTGCCGGAGAAATCGGCCGGCCGCCGGGCTTTGGTTCGGCAGTTGGACACTCTGGGGCTGGTTATGGTCTTTTTTGAAAGCCCTCATAGGCTGGCTGAGTCGATAGGCGATCTGGTTCTGGAACTGGGAGGTCGGCGGGAGGCCTTTTTAGCCAGGGAAATGACTAAGGTTTACGAAGAATATCTGCCCCTTTCTTTGGAAAAACTCCATGAGTCGGTAATAGAAAACCCCCGGAAAGGGGAGATTACTCTGGTTATTGGGCCTAAACCGAAAGATAAAAGTCCGGAAATTGACTGGGCTGAAGTTCTGGCCGGGGCCGGGTCCGATTCCCGGCCGACGGCGGAACTGGCTGAAGAACTCTGGCATCTGACCGGTTACAGTAAAAAGGAAATATACAACCGTCTTTTGACCTTAAGAAGGGAAAAAGAGGCGGATAAGGCTTAAAATCCGGTCCTGCAGCCCGTTTTCCGGTTCGGGCTGCGTCTTTGACAATCCGGCAGCCCATGCTATTATGAGAAGCTCTTTAGTTTTGGCGGTGAGCCGGCAGGGTCTAACGGTTTCAGCGGCTTGATGCCGTTATATTGAATTTAGGGGAACACGATTATGCCAATATCCACCATTGAAGAGGCTCTGGCCGATGTCAGGGCCGGGCGGATGATAATTTTGGTGGACGACGAAAACCGGGAAAACGAGGGGGATCTGGTCTTAGCCGCCGAACATACCACGCCGGACGCTGTTAATTTCATGGTCACCTATGCCAGGGGTCTGGTCTGCCTGACCCTGACGGCTGAAAAAATAGAATCTTTAGGTCTGCCTCAGATGACTCAGATTAATGACTCTCCGTTCGGTACGGCTTTTACTGTTTCCATTGAGGCCAGACGGGGAGTGACGACCGGTATCTCGGCTGCCGACCGGGCTACGACCATACTGACAGCTGTTCAGCCTGGAGCCGTGCCCCATGATTTGGTGGTTCCGGGGCACATATTCCCGTTAAGAGCCAGACCAGGGGGAGTATTAGTCCGGACCGGCCAGACGGAAGGTTCGGTCGATCTGGCCAGACTGGCCGGTTTGACTCCGGCCGGAGTTCTTTGCGAGATTTTAAACCGGGACGGCACCATGGCCCGGCGGCCGGATTTGGAGATTTTTGCTCAGGAGCATGATTTAAAAATCGTAACTGTAGCCGATCTGGTGGCTTACCGTCTGGCCCACGAAAAACTGGTCGATCAGGCGGCCAAAACCACCCTGCCGACCGACAGCGGGGTTTTTGATCTCTACGCTTATAAGTCCTCGGTTGACGGGTCCGAGTATCTGGCCATGACTTTAGGCGATTTGACCTCCCCGGAGCCGGTTTTAGTCCGGGTCCATTCCCAGTGTCTGACTGGCGATACCTTAGGTTCCAGGCGCTGTGACTGCGGTGAGCAGCTGAAAGAATCCCTGCGGAAGATATCTGAGGCTCAAAGGGGCGTTCTTCTCTATGTACCTCAGGAAGGCCGGGGTATCGGCCTGATCAATAAGATAAAAGCTTATGCTCTTCAGGACCAGGGGATGGATACGGTGGAGGCTAATCTGGCTTTGGGATTTGGGGAAGATCTCCGGGATTACGGCCTGGGAGCTCAGGTCTTAAGGGATTTGGGCGTGACTAAAATGCGCCTGATGACCAATAACCCGACTAAAATGGTGGCCTTGGAAGGCTACGGTCTGGAAGTGGTGGAGCGGGTGTCTTTGGAAGTGCCGTCCAGGCCTGAAAATCACCGTTATATGGAAACTAAGTGCGTCAAGATGGGGCATCTTTTAGGCGCGGCTAAATCCAGGTGCTAAAATCCGGAGGTTTAAAGTTCCGGCCGTGAGGAATTAAGTGAGTATGACTAAACTTATAGAAGCCCAGATTTCGGCTCAGGGCCTTAAAATAGCCGTTGTGGTCAGCCGTTTCAACAGTTTCATAACTGAGCGTCTTTTGGAGGGGGCCAAAGACGCCTTTGTCCGACACGGCGGTGAGGCTGATAACCTGACGATCATTAAAACCCCCGGTTCTTTTGAACTGCCTCTGGTGGCTTCAGCTGCGGCCAAAAGCGGCAAGTATGAGGCCATAGCGGCTCTGGGCGCGGTTATCCGGGGCTCCACCCCTCATTTTGATTATGTGGCGGCCGAAGTCTCCAAAGGTCTGGCCCAGGCGGCTTTATCGACCGGAGTACCTGTCAGTTTCGGTGTTTTGACTTGCGATACCATTGAGCAGGCCGTTGACCGGGCCGGAGTCAAGGGCGGCAACAAGGGCTTTGAGGCCATGGTCACGGCCATGGAAATGGCCAGATTGATGGGTCTGGTCAATGGAGTTTGAAATTGACCCCAAGACCTTCGGGTCGGCGATTATCCCGGGAAATGGCCATGCAGCTTCTTTATCAGATGGAAGCCAGTCAACTGAGCCCGGAAGAGACGGTCCTTATTTTTCAGAACAGTTTTGCTCCGGATTATGACGAGGAAAACGGTCTGGGTCTGACCCGGAAATCTTATGATTCTTCTCTGCCTTTAGCCTTGGAGCTTTTTTACGGTACGGCCAGGCATATGGAAGAACTGGATACAGCCATTGCCCAGGCGACCGACAACTGGCGTCTGGGCCGCATGGCTCAGGTTGACCGGGCTTTAATCCGGCTGGCTTTTTACGAGATGCGTTTCCGCCGGGACATTCCGCCCAAAGTCAGTTTAAACGAGGTCTTGGAGATTGCCAAAAGCTACGGCGACTCGGAGTCCACAGCTTTTATTAACGGAGTTTTGGACCGCCTGCTCAGTGAAATAACATCCAGCAATTCAGAAGACATATGAACCTTTTTTTCAAAACAGGTCTTTTCTTTCGGAAGACATTAAGCTTTAAAACGCTGCCGGCCATAATTCTGACTGTTTTGTCCGGCTGCGGCTACAGCTTGAATCCCACTTCCTACCGCCTGGCCGAGCCGCTTACCTTATCTGTACCTGTGGCCGATAACAGCAGCCGTTACGGGCATCTGGGCCCGGAACTGACGAGAGCGGTCATTGCCCGGCTGTCGGGAACGCCGGGTTTGGTGATCGACAGCCGAGGCGCCGACTCAAGCCTTAAGATGACCATTACTCAGGTCGTGGTCGGCAGCGGTTCGTGGGATATTGTCCGGACCCATGACGATGAAACTCCGGAAGCTTCCTCAAGCCGGACCGTCAGCGTCACAGTGGACGTGAACTTTACCAGGCCCGGGAAAAACTCCATTGATCCGCCCTTATCGAACAGGATGAAGTTTTCTTCCAGCCGGACTTACCTGGTCAGCCAGATCCAGGGTCAGGTGGAAATGCAGGAAGCCGAGGCTCTGACATGGATTATGGAAGATTTGGCCCAGAAAATAGGTCTGGTCATGTTTAACGAGTTTTAGTCATGACCAGGACCGAGGCCCGCCTTTGGGAAAAACACGGCTCGGGAGCCAGGTGCCTTCTGTGCGCTTTTTTCTGCCATCTGGCTCCGGGTCAGAGAGGCCGCTGCGGGGTCAGGGTTTTTGAGGACGGTTCGGTCTATACCTTAAATTACGGTTATACCGGGGCCATGGCCTTAGATCCGGTTGAAAAAAAACCTTTTTACCATTTTTGGCCAGGCAGCCAGACTTTTTCCGTTGGCACGCCGGGTTGCAATTTTGCCTGTTTAGGCTGCCAGAACCACAGTTTAAGCCAGGTACCGGAAAGCTGGCCAGGGGTGACCGAATCTCCGCCGTCTCCTGTCAGGAAAATGGTCGAGGAAGCCGTAAGAGTCGGAGCTACCTCACTGGCCTTCACCTATAACGAGCCTACGGTATTTTTTGAGTATGCCCAGGATTTAGCTCAGGCCGGCCGGGAAAAAGGATTGCCTTCCTTATGGGTCACCAACGGCTTCATGTCCAAAAAAACCATTGAGGCTTTAAGCCATGTGGTGGCTTTAAACGTGGATCTGAAAGGCTTTTCCGACAGTTTTTACCATAAGATCACCGGCGGGCACTTAAGACCGGTTTTAGAGAGTCTGGAGATTATTGTAACTAACGGTATCTGGCTGGAAGTGACTACCCTTTTGATCCCAGGGGAGAATGATTCTGAAGCGGATTTAAAGGCCATGACCCAGTGGCTGGCTGACCTGAATCCTGACATACCCTGGCACATCAGCCGCTTTACCCCCCATTACCGGCAGACCCACAAGCTGCCTACGCCCATATCTCTTCTGGAAAAAGCCAGGGAGATCGGCCGGGAGGCGGGACTGAGGTTTATCTATATCGGCAACGCCCAAGGACCGGGCTACGGTGATACGGTTTGCCCAAACTGCGGCGAGGTTTTGATCCGGCGAAGCGGTTTCTGGGTGGATGACTATCAGTTGGACTCAGGAGGTCTATGTCCCAAATGCCGGACCGAAATTGCCGGAAGATGGCGGGTAAAGGAATATTAAGGTTGACTATCTGATCGTTTTAAATTAAATTTGAAAACAATTGGAGAGGTACCGAAGTGGCCGTAACGGGGACGACTCGAAATCGTCTTGTCGGTGATGAGCCGGCACGTGGGTTCGAATCCCACCCTCTCCGCCAGCGCATAAAAACCTTTTATGTCCATGTCCATAAACATCAATAAAGCCCGGAAATCCGCACCAGCAAACGGTTTTCGAGCTTTTTTTGTCCCAGCCAGCCCTAAAAAATCAACCTTAAACGCCAACAAAAGCCTTTACAATCAAGATAAATATTGTCGCTGGCATTGAAGCGCAGCGGAAACATAATACCAGCAAATCAGGACAGCCGTGCCGTAACAACTGGCTTTCAGCTAGTTTTTGGGTAAAGATGCAAGAATTTGTTGAAAAACAACAGCCGATACCAACAGTCAAGGCGGATTTATGGCCAGAATCGGATTAAACAAGCTGACCGATTTTCATATCCGCCAGCTTAAAGCCAGGGACAAGCCCTATAAGGAAGTCGACGGGAAGGGGCTGTACCTTTTCACTTCCACTACTGGAATTAAGAGCTGGAGATATAATTTCCGATTCCATGGAACTCAAAAGACCCTC
This sequence comes from Deltaproteobacteria bacterium, assembly GCA_031264185.1. Taxonomy (GTDB): domain Bacteria; phylum Desulfobacterota; class Desulfarculia; order Adiutricales; family Adiutricaceae; genus JAIROO01. The sequence goes on along the minus strand of JAISEL010000117.1, from coordinate 5,617 downwards.
ACGATAGGCACCTACCCTGAAATCAGTTTGGCTCAGGCCAGAGAAAAAGCTCTGCAGGCCAGACAGGCTCTTAGTTCAGGGATTGATCCGGCTGCCCGAAAAAAGGCTGCAAAATCCGGAAGTCTTGAAAATTCCTTTGAGGCCATAGCTTTAGAATTTCTGGAAGTCCACAGGGCAGGAAAAAAAGAAGGATATATTGAGGTTTTGCTTGGCCGGGCCAGGAATCATCTGTTTCCATTCCTTGGCCAGCGGCCCATAAGTGAGATTGAGGCCCCGGAACTCTTAGCGGTCTTAAAGCGAACGGAAAGCCGGAATTTATTTGAGATGGCCAGAAGAGTCAGAGCATTTGCCGGCCAGGTTTTCAGATACGCCATAGTCACCGGCCGGGCCAGCCGGGACATCGCCGGCGACCTGAAGGGAGCTTTGAAAACGCCGAAGAAAAGGCATTACCCAAGCCTGACTAAGCCGCAGGACCTCAAAAGGCTTCTTTTGGCCATTGACGAATATCACGGAAGCCGGACCGTCAAGGCCGCTTTGCAACTGGCCCCTTTGGTCTTCACCAGGCCGGGAGAACTCAGACACGCAGAATGGGCAGAGATTGACCTGGAAAACAGGGAGTGGAAAATACCAGCCAGGAAAATGAAAACGGGACGGCCGCATATCATTCCTTTAAGCACACAGGCTGTCTCCATAATTGAGGCGCTCCGGAATTATACAGGCCAGGGGCGGTACCTGTTCCCAAGTCCGCGAACAGCCGTCCGGCCGATAACCGATATGGCCGCTTTAAACGCTCTCCGGAGTATGGGCTTTACTAAAGACGAAATAGTTCCCCACGGATTCAGGTCAATAGCCAGCACTATATTGAATGAGCAGGGTTACAGCCCCGACTGGATCGAGCGTCAGCTTGCACACGTCCCCGGAGGTGTCCGGGCCGCCTGCAACTACGCCCAGTACCTGCCCGAACGCCGTAAGATGAAGCAGGAATGGGCCGACTATCTGGACCGGCTCAAGAACTCATAAATAAGAGGCTGCTGGGTAAGCGGCTTATTTATAAGTGCTGTGTCAGATTGAGATAATAAATATATCAATTTCTTTTAAAGGGGGCTTGTTTTTTTTGGCTAAAGAAATATAATTAAATTATTATCTGTTTATAAGAGAATCTTTGTTACGGCAAGTGAAGGACAGGTTATCAATCATCTTGAGGATGAAGTTATGAAGGTGTATAGGGTGCAGTGATGATATCCAAGTATCTGCATGTCGGAGCCTCCCATGAGACCTAACGCCTTGAACGGGGTATGTCCGTACTACACGATGTTCCCTCTCGACTTTCCATTGCGAGTGCTGAAGGAGCATGGTAAGCGAGGAGACTGGGTGATCGATCCATTCTGCGGCCGTGGCACCACAAACTTTGCAGCCCGCTTGCTTGGGATGCCTTCGATGGGCGTGGATAGCAGTCCGGTAGCGGCCGCCCTCGCAGGGGCGAAGCTCGTCAGCGCTGAACCGGGTCGAGTCGTGGCGAACGCCAGGGCCATCCTGAATGCGACGAAGGAGCCGATATCAATTCCTTCCGGCGAGTTCTGGAGGCTTGCGTACCATGAGCACACTCTCATGCAGCTCTGTCAACTCCGCGAAGCATTACTCTGCGAGTGCTCCTCCTCAACGCGCATCTTATTGAGAGCGATCATCCTTGGAGCGCTTCATGGCCCGCGCCCGAAGATGGCGCCGTCGTATTTCTCGAACCAATCGCCGAGGACTTTCGCGCCTAAGCCAAATTACGCGGTGAAGTTTTGGACAGCACACGGCATGTGTCCCGACGACGTCGACGTGCTGTCGATCATCAAGACGAGGGCGAATCGCTACCTCTCCGAGCCATTACCGGACGTTGAAGGCAAGGTGGAACTTGGTGACAGCCGGGTTGAGAACACGTTCAGCGACATGCCGAAGACGCGCTTCATCGTCACGTCGCCTCCGTACTTCGGAATGCGTACGTACCTGCCAGACCAGTGGTTACGGCTTTGGTTCCTCGGTGGTCCGGACTACGTCGAGTACCGCCAGCCAGAGGGGCAGCTCGAACACTTGAACCCTGCTCATTTCGCGACCGAAATGGGCCGTGTCTGGAAGAACGTAGCCTCACATGCGACCGCAGGGGCGCGTCTGATTATCCGTTATGGTGGGATTAACGATCGCGCCGCCGAACCTATGGACGTCCTTAAAAAGTCGTTGATCGATTCTGGCTGGAGAATGGTTACCGCGAAAGCTGTGCCCGACTCTGACAACGGGCGCCGACAGGTGCGACAGTTCCAGTTCGAGCCGAAAAAAGCCATCACTGAGCATGATGTGTACTGCCATCTTGCTTAGGGGAGAAAGCCAGTGACGAAAGATAACCAACAGAACTCAACAGTAGGCGCTAAGACGCAACAAACAGCGGCGAACTATCTTCTTGAGTTTGAGAAGGTCTCGTTCTATGACGGTGCAAGCGAACTCACCGCAACGGATGAAGAACTGAACAGTCGCTACGCGAAGGGCGAAATCCGGATCGTTACGGAGCAGGCACGGTATCCACTTGCAGGCATCCTTGGGATGCTCAAGGAAGAGATCGAGGGAGATAACGGCGAGAAGGAACTTCGTTACAAGCTTGACCCCGAATACCAGCGCCGCCATCGCTGGAGCGATGAGCGGAAATCGCGGCTCATCGAATCATTCCTTATGAACGTGCCAGTACCGCCGGTCTTCCTCTACGAGCGCGACCTGGCGCGTTTCGAAGTTATGGATGGACGCCAGCGTCTTACAGCGTTGAACGATTTCTACGACGATAAGTTTGCGCTAACAGGGTTGCAACATTGGTTAGAGCTAAACGGACGAAAGTACTCGGAGCTTCCGTCGAAGATTCGTGATGGCATTGATCGCCGTTACATTTCGTCGATCATTCTTCTCAAAGAGACGGCTTCATGCGAGGAACAGGCCGCAATGTTGAAAAAAATTGTCTTTGAGCGTCTCAACTCGGGAGGTGTGAAGCTTGCCAACCAGGAGACGCGCAACGCCGTTTATAACGGTCCTCTTAACAAGCTGTGCCTCGAACTTTCTGCGAACGATAAGTTTCGGCAGATGTGGGGTATCCCGCTCGACCCGAAACCTGAGGAAAAAGACGCCGACGAAGAAGTCGACGAAACTCTCGATGAACCGACGAAGACGGGCACTAATATGTTCGAAAAGATGGAGGACGTGGAACTAGTTTTACGCTTCTTTGCCTACCGCAGGATCGGTGAGTTCAAGGCAGGACTGAACAAAATTACGGAGTTTCTCGATCGGTTTATTGTTTTAGGGAACAAGTTCCCGCCAGATGGTCTCGTAGAGTACCGATTAATGTTCGAGGCGACCGTCGATTTCCTTTGGGAGGTGCTAGGAAACGAAGCGTTCACCGTGCTCAGTCCTTCCAGGAAGCGACCTACCAGGATAGTTTACGACTCACTTATGTTCGTTGCAAACAGCCCAGATGTGGTGCTTCACCGTGTCAATCTCATCAAAAACAAGGCTGTATTGCGCAGAGAATTGCAGGCGATGTACAAGAAGAATCAGGAGTTGTTCTTTGGGCGCCGCACGAACTTTAAGCATACCCAGGATCGTAACCGCTGCATGAACGAGGCCTTTGCCGCCGCGATCGCCAAGACCAAGCAATGATTGCGATGGAGCCTGCCTATGCGTTCTACGTTGGATGAACTCATCACGGAGTTAGAGGATCTGGATACGCTTGCCAAGTCAATCGCCCCAGTTAATCGCGCTCTAGCGGATCACAAGGACACCGTGGTGCAGCGGTATATCTTGGTCCGGAAACGCTTTGACTATGCGGCGTTCGCTGTCGCTCTGTATGCGTCGTTTGAAAAATTCATCGAAAACCTCATCAAAGAATACGTGCGGCTTGAGACTCGCCGCATTGACTACGCGGAGCTCCCGCAGAAGCTGACGGACAAACACCTGATCAGGTCGGCTGAACTGATCTGCCGCAGGCGCCTCGGAAAGGGACGTTACATCGGCCTGAGCGAGCTGGGCGTGGTTAAGAATCTATTCGATTGCCTGAGCGGAACTAAGCCCTACGTCATAAACCAGGCTGCGGTCATCGCTCACGATGTGAACCTACGTGCGAGTGAAGTCGATGCTGTCTTCAGCGTGATTGGTATTGATAATATTTGCGATCGCGTGTGTCGCACCGAAGCGACTATGACTTGGTACTGCGACACACATGATCTTGAAACGCCGTTACAGGACGGAGTGAAGCGTACGGTTATTGAAGAGCGTCTCAAAGATATCGTTGAACGCCGGAATCAGGTCTCCCACCGTGGAGACATTCCCATTGACCTCCCTGGTGATAAAGAGATGAGCGAAGCGGTAGCCTTCATTAAGAGTTTAGCGACGTCGATTTTCGGGCTAGTGGCCGGTCGCTATCTTCAGGCCCACCACGCCGCGTCCATGAGCCGCATTGAGTTGACGCTGCGTGCTGACCCCGACAAGAACTGGACGATAGTTGTCGTCGGTAAGCCCGGCCAAAGACTCTTCGTCGGCCAGCCCGTGTTTGTCATCGTTGAGTCCAAAGGCGTGCGATGGGGACGCATTCAGAGCTTACGGGTCGATGATGCTGACATACAGGAGATAGAGGTGAACACAAACGCTCCCGCTGGCGTCGGAGTTGGACTGGACTTCGAGTATCCAAAGAGCGCTAATATGAAGCTCATTGCGCTTCAAGCCGATGACGACGTTGTGTGGAGCCCGCTGAAACCGATGGCTGCTCCAGCAACCTCAGCGAATTAATTCCCCAAGAAAATGAACTTACGCTCTGGATTAAGACGAGATTCTGCCCGACACTTTAGGGATTCCGCCCATACGGCCTGTAATATAACTTTTTAGGATGTTCTTATCGCCTTTAGCCTCTGGAAATTCGGAGATGGAAAAAAGGGCAGTGGCCCCGTCAGAGTCCCGTTCAGTCAGCCACATTTCATCCAGGCGAAACAGATTTTTGTCCATAAGAAAAAGATCGTGGGTGGTAAATAATAACTGAGCTCTTGATTCGTCTGAACTGCCGTCCAGAAATTCTTCAATCAACAGCCGGGTCAAAAGGGTATGCAGACTCCGGTCTATTTCATCTATCACGATGACCTTTTTTGATGAGCCAGAAGACATTTCAGCAAAAAAAGGAATCAGATTGAGTACTTGCTTTGTGCCGTCTGACTCCTGATTAATATCGAATTTAACTTCCGTTCCATCAGATGTCTGATAAACGGGATCCAGCATCTCAAAATTAAGTTTGTTGCCCTGACGGGTAACCAGTAATTTTTCATAGTTCGATCCTGCCCCTAATATACTGATTATCTGTCCGTCAGCTAGCTCTAGCATTAACTGGTCCTACAGATGTTTGGGGAACGAAATGCTGTCAGGAGCAACCTTTTTTTTATCGAAACTAGTAATGCCGAGGTCAAGTTGAGGAAGAAAATCGTTTATAGTCTTATATATTACCTCGGCGGATAATTTTGATAAATTATAAACACCGTACCATTTAAGGATATTGTGGAATTAAAACTTTTTTATCCTTACCACAAACAGAGAATAGATATTGCATTATTTTTAT
>JAISEL010000120.1 GCA_031264185.1 Deltaproteobacteria bacterium | reverse complement strand
CCTGGCAGAAAGACAGGAACAATCGGACTTCCAGGATAAAATGGCAATTTACTGCATCTGATGCACAGGTCAAACTGAAGCGTCTTTATCCATCAAATTAAAGGTTACAGGGTACTAGGGAATTCAGCAACTACCAGAAAAATACATGCGTGATCGCAAAAAAAATATTTACATGCGTGATCGCGATACCCATAAAAGTTGATTTTTCCGGCGGGCAGGCTGATTCTGTAGTCGGCGGTTATGGCAGCATTAATACGATCGGGAATGTGACCGGGAGTGTTGTCAATGTCACCGGCGGTACAATCTTAAATGCTAATTCACCAGCTGTCTGGCGGTTTGTGCTGACTCCTGGCTCAGTAACAGGCGGGTATCTCGGTGAGAATTCTACTGGAAACATAACTGATAACGAAGTCTATTATACGAATGCCACAGCCGACCGGGTAATTGGCGGTTTAGCCAATACAACCAATTCCACCGGTGATGTTTTGGGAAACCGCGTAGAGATTTACGGTCAAAACGCGGTAATCAATGACTATGTGGCCGGCGGTATTTCCAATCAAGGAAACGCCAGTTACAACGAAGTCCGTATTGCCAATGGTACCGTCGGCGGCAGCAGTATCAGGTCGCATTACTCCGTCAGCAATAACACTGTTGCCGTCAGTGGCGGTTTTGTTACGGATGCTGTCGGCGGTCTGGTCAACAACAGCTATCTCGGGACCGCTACTGCCAGTATTCTTAATGCTACAGTCAAAGAAAACACGGTCGCAGTTACCGGCGGCCAAATAGGCAACCGTTCTGTTAATACAGACTCAGGTCTCGTGGCCGGCGGTGCTATTTTGGCTAATAATAACGGTACCGTCACTCAAAACACAGTTAACTTCCAGGGCGGCTATGCCAAGAATGTTCGCGGCGGATCAGCCGGGGATAATACCACGGCCAACGTTACTCAAAACATAGTTTATGTCTCTGGCGGTGAAATCGGTAACAGCACTGTCAGCCAGACGCTAGGCCATGTGGCCGGCGGCTGGGCCGGTGAAAATGCTTCCGGAAATATTAACTTAAACGAAGTTCATTTTAGCGGCGGCTTCGCTTATTATGTCAAAGGCGGTGATGCCGGTGACAATTACAGCGGCAATGTGACTGGAAACAAAGTTATAATCACCGGCGGAGCAATCACGAACCTTTCAGCTGCAGATCCTGCTGATGCCGGTGAAATTGCCGGAGGCCGTGTCGGCGGAAATTCAACAGGAGCCAGTGTCAGTTCAAACGAAGTTTACTTTTCTGAAGCTGCAGCCAAACAAATTTTCGGCGGTTATGCCGGCGATAATTCTGCAAACAATGTTACTTCAAATAAAGTCACCATTTACAGCGGCGACATTAACGGGAATGTGACAGGCGGCCGGTCAAGCTTAGGTCTGGCAGATAACAATACCGTGGCAATAGCAAACGCGACCAGTATTGCTAATGTTTTCGGCGGATATTCAGTTAATTCTTCAGCCTCATTCAACGAAATAATTTTGGAAGATATCATTATTAAAGAAAATGTGTTCGGCGGTTATTCTGATAATACTTCTGAACTCAATAACAATAACACCGTCACCTTGCAGGGCGCTAATATCGGCGGGGATGTTATTGGCGGAACAAACGTCTCCTCAGCCAATAATAAGATTATTTTCCGCTCCGGGCAAAACACTGTTAACGGCAGCATCAGGAATGAAGGCGGTAATCTTTCCATTGCAGGCGGTGCGAACCGAATTAATCAGTCTGTTACCGTTTTGAATGCTGATATTGCCGGAGGTCAAACGGCCTTTGCCGGCTTGTTGAATACCACAACCGGTAATTTGACAGTAACTGGCGGCGCCAACCTGTTTACCAGCGTTATAACAACTGATTCCACTATCGGCGGGACCTCTGTTAACACCTATAACGGCAGTACCTATCAGGCCGCTTCTCTGGGCTTTGATGGCGGTACTCACAATTTTGACAATGCCGTTTCAATTGATACTGCTTCTCCTGTAACTGCGGCTGCAAGTATTTTCAATTTGGACGGGGCTGCGCTGACATTTAATCAGATGTTAGCGGCCGATTCCAGTAGCCGTATTAATGTCGGGGCTAATTCTATGATAGCTTCTCCCAGTGTATTTATGGGAGGTACTGCGGCTCTGAGGGTCAATACGCTTACAATTAACGGCAATCTTGGTTTAACTGACGGCAGTACACTTATCATCGGCAACGACGGAACGGATCAAGGTTTACTGGTCATCACCGGAGCGGCCAGTCTGTCAGATCCTGATGACGTCATTCAGATTAATCCAAATAATTTTGTCTTTCTTGATTCTGACAAATCAATCATTGATGCGGCTTCAGGATTAAATTTATTTACTGAGGACAATTTCGAGTCCGCATTTTATTCCTTTATACATGACAGCGGCTCGATTTTTCCTGAGCTTAAATCTATAGAAGACATTGCCGGAGAAGTCGCCGATGAGTACGGTTTACATCCCACCAGAAACGATCGCCGGATTGTCAGTCTTATGGACCGGGTGACCGATGATTACCTGAACAGCGGCGATCAGGATTTGATCGATGCGGCCGATCATTTTTACACTGTTGTGGGTGATGTCATTGACCTGGCCGCGCAGGCGGAAAATCGCGGCGGTGACGGCGGGGCGGTAATAGAAACGTTTTTACGTCAGATTTCCGGCGAGAGCATCGTCAGTGTCTACCCGGCGGTCCTGGATTCAGCTCTGAAGGCTCAGGGCGTCGTATTCCGGCGTTTGGACCGGATCCACGAGGCCGCGACGGCTGTGCCTCCGTCAGCCGGAACGACTGATACCTTCAACCGGGTCTGGGTAGGCGGTTTCGGTTCCTGGGCCCGCCAGAAGAATCGCGGTTCCCACTTCGGCTATGACTATAATCACGGCGGCTTCAGCTTAGGTTACGATCGCCGGGCTGAAAGCGTTCCCGGTCTCCGTTTCGGCATCGCCACCGCTTTCTCCTTCGGTAAAATTGAAAGCAAAAATAACTGGGCCGAAGTTGATGTCAATACCGCCGGGGTGGGCCTCTACGGCAGCTACATGCTGGACAGCGGCCTTTTCTTTGATGCCAGCCTGTCCTACGGCCATTCCGAAAACGACTCGACTATAGACGTTTTGGGCGGCGGCCGGAAAAAAGGCAGTTTCGACATCAATACCTGGCAGTTAGGCGCCCGGGTCGGTTATGTCTTTGATTCAGGCAGCGTCAAGCTGACTCCGACTGTCGGGCTCCGGTATGTCAATATCCGGCAGGACAGCTGGGCTGAACGTGTCACCGGCAACGCGGCCTTTACTTTGGCCAACACCTTTGAAAAGAAGAGGGACAATATTTTCGAGATTCCTGTCCTTCTGAAACTTAATACTGCCATTGAGTCCGGCCAGACCAGGATCATCCCTGAACTGCGCTTAGGCTATACCTTTGTGGCCAAGAGACCCGACAGCGAGCTGAATGCCGGTTTTGCCGGCGCTCCCGGTTACCGGGTCACCATTGATGGTGTCCGTCCTTCCCGGGGCAGCTTCCAGGCCGGAGCCGGGGTCAAGTTCGAGGTCACTGATCAGGTAGATATCTTTGTGAATTACGATCTGGATGCTTCCCGCAGCTTCGTTAACCACAACGCGGCGGCTGGAATTGGCTTCAATTTCTAAGTCTTAAGTAAACAAAGGCGGATCTTTAGCAGGGTCCGCCTTCAGGAAATGGCTGCCTCTGGAACCCGGTTTTTCTGCCGCCGGGCTGCAGAGAGCAGTGCCCTTGCTGGCCCTGTCTATATCTTATTCCCTCATAAGAGCAGGCTTGTATCAGGGGTAGCTATCACCCTCCGTCAGGGGGGTGATAGTTCATGAGGATGGGGCTCTAAGTAATCAGACTGCGAGCTTAAAAAACGGAGAACGATAAATATAGGCCCTGTAAAATCCTGCCCCAAAATCTTAATAAGTCAGGGCTCAGAACTTTAAATCAGACTCAATCCCTCCAAAATAAAATACCTGTTTGCTCAGTTGAATTAGCGCTTAATTATTGAAAATTCCTGAGAAAGTCCGCTGCAGCGTTGAAATTCAGCTGTGAATTCATTGGTTTTTATGGGTCGAGGTGAAATTTGAATGCCCGGACTCATTCTATTACTGGTGTTAGAGTTGCTGCTGTAGCTGAACAGCCGAACAGCCGGATTTACCTTGACTTTTCTCTTTTGTTATGGGATAAAACCGTGATTTCCAGAATACGTCAGAGTGAAATTTAAAGTAGTTGCTGTTTAAATTAAAATATCTGCATTTTTTTAATAATTTTATGGTAAAAACTGAGTACATCTCTTATGAACCTTTTGACTGGTAACAATAAAGTTCATTTAGTTCCCGCGCTGACTATGTTGGCACGATTATTGCTCTCTCTCTCTCTCTCTCTCTCTCTCTCTCTCTCTCTCTCTCTAGTTCTTTTTTAAAAAATTATTCTCCGTCTTTAATACAAAAAAATTGGCATAATTGTCTTTTTAGCAGACAATTATGCTTTTTTTATTTTTTTACTCATTTTTATTCAATGATTATTGGTAAAGGTCTATTTTAATATAATTACATAATTAAATTATATTTTATTAAATTAAATTAATAATATTGTTTTAAATTTATTTATTATAATACACATAAAAATATAAAAATGAGTCAAAATAATACTTTTCATTCGCTTAATTATCGCCCAGATATTGATGGTCTAAGGGGGCTCGCTGTTTTATCTGTCATCGGGTTCCATTATTTTCCAGAGACAGTGAAGGGAGGATTTATTGGTGTAGATATCTTTTTCGTTATATCAGGCTTTTTAATATCTTCTATAATTATAAATGATATTAATAACTCTAATTTTAGCTTTTTAAAGTTTTATGGTTCACGTATTAGGCGAATTTTCCCTGTTTTAACAATAATATTGTTCTCTGTTTGTATTTTTGGGTACTTTTTTTTATTTCCCGACGAGTATAAATCATTGGGAAAACATATTTTTGGAGGTTCTTTTTATATCAATAATATCATTTTAGGAAGCGAAAATGATTATTTTGATGTAAGTAATAAATTTAACCCTTTATTGCATTTATGGAGCCTCGGGATAGAAGAGCAATTTTATTTATGTCTTCCTTTATTATTATTTTTTGCAAAAAAAATTAAATTAAATTATTTATTTCTTATAGTTTTATTTTTTGTGTTTTCACTATTATATAATGTCTATTTTTGTAAAATTGACTATTTAAAGAATTTTTATTATCCACATACTAGGTTTTGGGAACTTTTAGCTGGAAGTTTACTATATTTTGTCAAAAATATTAAAATAAGTTTTTTAACACATATAATAACTGTTTTATCTATATGCACTATTTTAACCTGTATTTTTGTAATGTCACCAAATCTTTTTCCAGGATTAAAGGCTTTAATGCCAATATCAGCAACTTGTTTTATTATTTCACTTGGAAAAAAGTCTTTTATTAATAGTATATTCTTTTCAAACAAACTAATTGTTAATATTGGATTAATTAGTTACCCGATGTATTTATGGCATTGGCCTCTTTATTCTTGTTTTATTATTAAAAATAATGGAATTTTATCTATATATAACAAAATTATTTTAATAATTTTAACAATAATATTATCTTTTTTGTCTTTTAAATTTATTGAAAAATATATTAGATTTAATATTGAATATAGAAAATTAAAAACAATTTTTTTGGTTACTTTCATTTCAATAATAGGAATTATGGGGTATATAATTTATATAAATCAAGGATTTAATAATAGATCAAATATGAAAAATTTTGAATCTATACTTATTGATACAAAGCCAATAGAATGGATGTCTGATTGCTCTGATATTATACAAGGAATAGGTAAATTCCCTGATTTAATGTGTAGTTATTCAGATCTTGATTCAGAGGAATTAGTTGCAGTTTTTGGCGATAGTCATGGATTAGCCTCTTTCCCTGGAATAGCAAAGATCAATTCTGATAGGGGAGTAGGAACAATTTTTATTGGACGTCCGGGTCATTTTCTTCCATATAATGGGTTATATGATTATCTAAATATAGAAGTAATTAGAAAAATTTGGGTGCCAACAACGCATATAATATATAATGCTATTATAAATACAAAAAAAATAAATAAAGTATTTATTATAACGAGAGGAACATTGTATCTGGATGCTAAAGATACAGATTACCAAACATTTGAATTTATAAAAGCGATCCCTTCGGAAATATATGAACAGGCAATACAAAAAACTGTAGATATTTTCAATTCAGCAGGTAAAAAGGTCTATATAGTAACTGAAAGCCCTGTTTTACCTGTTCCTGTAATTAATTTGTTAAGACCTACAGTAGAACCAAATAAAACGTTTTTTTCAAAGCAAGATGTTATTAATCACCAGCAAAAGTATTTAAATATGATTAATAATATTAAAAACGCAACAATTATATATTCTCTTGATGTTTTATGTCCAAATAACAAATGTTTAATTACTGACGAGAATGGCCGACCTTTATTTTCTGATGACGACCACTTTTCTTATTATGGTAGCGTATTTCAAGCCGAAAAATTACTGAAAAACTATTTAGTTGAATAATTATTTTTTCAGACGTAATGTGCGCCGTGGAGAAGTGCGCTTCCCTTGTGGGCTGAGATGCCCGCCGGCAACTGGACTACTCCGGCCGGCAGCGTCTGAGGAGGACATGGAAGTAACAGCATGGCTTGAGCCCTTGGTTTAAAGTCCTCTTTCAGGGGAGCCGCGAACGCGCAGGCCGCAGCGTGAGTGAACGCTGAACAGGCCTCGAAATGGAAATTGCGGAAGCCGGCCCGCCAATAAATTTGGGAAGGCCGATGAAAGAGTTTGGGCTGGTCAGCCTGATGGAACGTCTGCCCACCTGCGCTCGTGAACGAAGTCGTCAGGTCATGGCCGGGAGGCCGTATGCGGGAAATCCGCTTGTCCGGCTTGACGGGAGCCGGCAGGAAACGGGACGCAAGTTACTGCGTCAGCCGGCTGCTCTGCTGCTAAATAAAGGCGTTCGTTAAATAAAATTTTTGCCTCAAAAACATATCAAAAAAACGCTGAATCCGAAAAAATTTTTGTTGACAGAACTTTATTTGTTATGGTATAAAGCATGATTCTGTGTGCCCGGAGAGGCACATTACTAAGGCGTTTCTTAGGAATTTAGGCTGTTTGGCGGTTTTCTGACCGGTCTTTAGGCTGATTGATTTGGTACAGCCAATTCAGTTTTGGAGTATCTTCCATTATTATTGAGTTGATTTTTGGCCCGCCGGACTGCTTTACTATAATCCTTTAGGGTAATCAGTACAATGAACAACAAGACTTTTATGGCCAAAGAGCCTGAAGTTGACAAGAAATGGTATCTTGTTGACGCCGCTGGCTTAGTGGTCGGACGGCTGGCTTCGGAACTGGCTAACCGGCTCCGTGGGAAGAATAAGGCCATCTATACTCCCCACAACGACACCGGTGATTTTATTGTGGTTATAAATGCCGATAAAGTGGTATTTACCGGTCGGAAGCTGGACAACAAGATTTATCGCCATTACAGCGGCTTCATCGGCGGCATGAAAGAAATTTCGGCCAAGGGGCTTTTCAGCAAGAAGCCCACCGAAGTTCTGGCCCATGCGGTCAAAGGCATGCTGCCGAAGAACAGTTTAGGCCGCCGTCAGTTGAAAAAACTGAAGATCTACGCCGGGGGAGAGCATCCCCATTCGGCCCAGAAACCCGAGAAGATTGATATTCTATAATCCCAGGCATTAGGCCCAGAGGAGTTTGTGTAAGTGATTTCTCACAACAAGTTTTACGCCACCGGCAAGAGAAAAAGCTCCGTGGCTCGGGTCTGGATGACTCCCGGAGCCGGTCAGATCAAGATTAATCTCCGGTCTGTTGAGGACTATTTTGCCCGGGACACCTTAAAGTTAGTGGCCGAGCAGCCTCTGGTTCTGACTAACACTCAGGGGCAGTTTGATTTTTACATCCTGGCCTCAGGCGGCGGGATTTCCGGTCAGGCCGGAGCTGTCCGTCACGGCATAGCCAAGGTCCTCCAGAATTACGATGTAAACTTTAGGGGCGTTTTGAAGAAAGCCGGTCTTTTAACCCGAGACGCCCGTGAGAAAGAGCGCAAGAAGTACGGCCAGAAAGGCGCCCGCGCCAGGTATCAGTATTCGAAGCGTTAATTCGGCTTTCCGCCAGGTTTGATATAAGTTCCGGCCCGGGTTTGATTGCCCAGACTCGGGCGGTCTGATTAACCCGATATTTCCATGTCGGGTTTTTTTGTCCCGGGTTTTTGTCCGTTTCACTTTTCTGACAGGAAAAAACTATGAAAGTAGGTATTGTCGGAGCCAGCGGCTATACTGGCCTGGAGTTGCTGAGAATTTTGGCCAACCGGCCCGGGACAGAGGTTGCTTTTGTGACTTCCAGGCAGGATGCCGGAACTCCCCTGACCGCTTTTTTCCCCGCCCTGGCCGGTTATCCGCAGTATGACGCTCTGAAGATGGAAAAACCGGAGAATTTAGCCGGTCGGGCTGATTTTATTTTCATGGCTGCCCAGCACTGTGTGGCTATGAATATGGTGCCGGATCTTTTGGAATCAGGAGTCAGAGTAATAGATCTCTCCGCTGATTTCAGGCTCAAAAGCCCCGAACTGTTTAAACATTGGTACGAAGATCACAAAGCTCCCCAGCTTTTACCGGAGGCGGTCTACGGACTTCCGGAAATTTACCGCCAGGATATTCCCAGAGCCCGTCTGGTGGCGAATCCAGGCTGCTATCCTACCAGTATTATTTTAGCTTTGGCCCCTTTGTTAAAGAACGGACTGGTTAATTTAGAGCGTCCTTTAATTGCCGACTCCAAGTCCGGAGTTACCGGGGCCGGACGGGGACTGGCCCGAAGCAATACCTTCTGCGAGGTTCAGGAGAACTTTAAAGCCTATAAAGTCGTCGGACACCGCCATACTCCGGAAATAGTCCAGGAACTGTCTAATCTGGCCGAACATCCGGTTTCTTTAAGTTTCACCCCGCATCTTTTGCCTATTAACAGAGGTATATTGTCAACTATTTATCTGACTTTGGCTCAGCCGATGCCATATAATACCCTGACAGCCATCTACAAGGATTTTTACGCTCAGGACCCTTACGTCAGGATCAGGCCTCAGGACTATGTTCCCGAGACGGCTGATGTTCGGGGGACTAATTTTTGTGATATCGGCTTATTTCCGGATTCGGCCGCCGGACTTTGGAAGATAGTTTCGGTTATTGACAATATCTGCCGGGGGGCTTCAGGACAGGCTGTGGCTAATTTAAACCTGATGTCCGGTCAGCCGGAAGACCTCGGCCTGACGTCTTTGGCCCTGCGGCCCTGAATTTTTAAAAAAATAATTTTTTTTTCGGTTTTTGAAAAAAAACTCTTGACAAGGGAAATTTTCTTTGTTATCCTCTTTTCGAACCTTGCTGAGTAGTTCAGATTTTAGATTGTCTTTTCCGCCTGACTCCCTGGCTTTTCAATCTCTTTAGGCCAGGGAGTCTAATTTTATGGCCGAAGGCTTTGTGTCCAGACTGGCGTAACCGGCGAAAATTGCCTGGCTTTTGGAAAGATCATCAATGGTTTCCTTTAAGATTCCAAGGTTTTCCGAAAGATAGGCAGTCAGCTTTTCTTCCAAAGCCACCATCTCAGCCAGTGATTTTAAAAGCTCTCCTCGGACCTGACTAAAACTTCCTTCCTTGGATTCTCCCTCATCAACATTATTTCCCTCAGCTGATTTCGGACCGGTTTTGGCCAGAAGCGTCAGATTTACGGCGGTGAAGTCAAAAAGATCCCGCCGGGCTTCAACAAAACTTTCCCAAAGAGCCGGTTCCAGCGGATCCAGGTCCGGCCCGGCAATTTGGCGTTCCAGCTCAGCCGCGAAACGGCGGTCCAGATCCAGACATTCCTGACAGGCGGCCAATGTTTCGGACCAAAGACAGTCAGACCGGTTTACTCCTCTGACGGGCAGGGTTTTTTTTTCATTGCGGGTCATAAAGTCAGTGACCTTTCTGGCAGAGTTTAGGCAGAAGTTCTTTAAGCTGGCCTAAAGAGTCGGTCAGTTCGTACTCCAGGACATCGGCCAGGAAGATCCAGTCCTTTTGTTCCTGAAGGTTAATTAAGGTGTTCAGTATTTCCACCAGGGACTCCAGGTACCCGTTCAGGGAGGAGGAGCTGTCGTTGTTCTGACCCTGCCACAGGCCCAGAATGTGCCTCGTCTGCTCCAGCATGCTCATTAAAAGGTGGAGGGCCTCCAGGAAATTAAGGAAGTGTTCGTTGGCCTCCTGTTCGTCGCCTAAGCGGAAATTTTCCACTATCTTAGGCAGGGCGCTTATTAGGGTTTCCAGGTATTCGGGACCGGCCTGGAGGAAGTTTAAACCCAGGTCTTCCATTGTCAGGGTCTTTAAAGACAAACTGGAAATGGTCTGACGTTCCACTTCCAAGGCCGCGTGGGGCACTTCTTCCTCGTAAGGCTCGCCGTTTAAGTAGACCCCGGTGATGATGCGGCCGTTAATGCTGGGGTGATCCATGAGGCAGACCAGGATCTCCTCAAGGTTGGTCCCGGTTATATCGGCAAAAGCCATATCCTGTCCGTCTACGGTCAAAGACTGCATGTTTGTCTCCTAGAAAGTTCGGGTCATCCGGCGGTGCGGCCGGCAGATGACTGGCTGACCAAAAATAGTTTCCGATCCCCCGGGTTCAGGGTTCCCGCTAGACCGTTTATAAGCAAATTAGAGGCCAAGATTTGCCTAAACGAATTTGCCCTCTTATCTTGAAGTCAGGGACTTCTGGGCCCGGCATCGGAGGCCAGGGATTTCAGGTCCTGCATTTCAGGCTCACAGAGAACTATTATAAAATTCAGACTTAAAATAACAATTATGCTTATATAATCACGGTATAGATATTAATTTCAGTCTTATTATAATTTTACTGCCAGAAAAGGCATTGTTTCTAACGTATATCTCTGTCTTTAAGTCTTGGGTTTAAATTTTCCGGCAATTGCTTTTTTTGACTCTTTGTGGTATCTGAAAACAGAGATATAAGGATAAATTCGGTTTTGAGCGGTTTTTTGAGCCAATTACCGGAAAAACGATACCTTATTAATTCCTTAAATTATTTGCCGGCAATTGACCAGGGGTCAGGCGGGCCGGACTGACCGGACGCCCTGAGCCGTTTTTTATAGAACGAAACAGGAGTTTTATGATAATGTCGCTCAAAAGTGCTAGCCTGAAATTGGCCCTGGTTCTGGTCGGCCTGATTCTGGTGACTTCCGGTTGCGGCGGCGGAACTTTGGTCGGCGGTTCTTCCAGTCTTCAGAGGGAAGTTGATGTCCTGAAGATGGAAGTGGCTGATTTAAGGGACAGATCCCGTCTTTCGGATATGGGCGGCGGCGTTCCGTCTTCCAATAATCTCCGGGTCGATGTGGATAATTTGCGTCTGTCTCTTCAGAGGCTGACCGAAAATATGGAAACCGCCAGTTTAGGAGGGTTAACTCTCCGTCAGCAGCTGGAATATTTAAGCGCCCGTATTGACCGTTTGGAAAAAAGAGCCAATCTGCCGCCCTTAAGTACCGATGTAGTGGCTGATTCCGGACCCGGGCCGGTAGGACCTCCGGTTGTGGCGCCGGCCGCCGTCCCTCCGGCTTTGCCGCCCAGTACGCCCGCCGTCGGTCCGGCCGCCGGTCAGGGGCCTGACGCGCCTCCTCCTCCTTCCCAGAGCGCCTATGACGAGGGAAAGGCTATGTTTGATCAGAAGAGATATCCCGATGCCATAGCCAAACTTAAAGAGTATCTGGCCAGTGAGCCCGGCGGCCGTCAGGCCGGAGCGGCTCAGTTTTATGTCGGTGAATGTCTGTACAACCAGAATCAGTACGAAGACGCCATTTTGGAATACCAGAATCTGGTTACCGGTTATCCTAAAAACAGTCTCGTCTCGGCGGCTCTTCTGAAGCAGGGCTTGTCGTTTCAGGCTTTGGGCGATAAGGCCAGCGCCAAGCTTTTTTATCAGAAAGTGGTCCGGGAATATCCCAAAAGCTATTCGGCCGGGGTGGCCAGGGAACGTCTGAAGACTATTTAAAAATCGGAATAAAAATTGATTGTCCAAACCCGGGTCTGGCCCGGGTTTTTAATTATGGAAGTTTTCATCAATTGTTGGTAGAATTCGGGCCAAGAACTTTTGATTATTTTTCTAATTTTCTTTATTGATTTTTTGATATATTTATCAATTCTTGTTTTCTGAAATACAACAATATCTGTATTTAAATGAAATAAATTAAAAATTATTATTTTTGGGTTTTAAATATAATGCCCGTATTCGTCCGGCTCCTTGGGGTTAAGGTGAATTTTTTTTAAAAAGCCAATTATTTTCAACAGGTTATCTTGATTTTACCTGTGCTCGCGCTCAGGCTGCCGGATCGGGCCTGATTGAATGAGTGATATTTTAATGATATACTATTGTTAGCTATTAAGAGGTTTCTGGAAGCGGTGGCAAGGAAACCCGACTGTGGCGGCTGGAGTTGACGATGTCTCGGTCAGATGGAAATTTATGGCAGGGTAAATCGGTTTTGGTGGTTGACGATTACCAGGCCGTTCGGAAGACCATCAAAGAGCTTTTTGCCACAATGGGTCTGGTGGTTACCGAGGCCGGCAACGGAGTTGAAGCTTTGGAGCATCTGAACAGCCCTAAGTCTTTTGACCTGATTATTTCTGACCTGGTAATGGCGGAAATGGACGGATTTGAGCTGACAGAGATGGTTAAAAATAATCCCAAGTTAAGGACTGTCCCCCTGGTTATTCTTTCAACGCACGCTGATTATAAATATATATTCCGGGCCCTGCGTCTGGGAGCCGATGATTATCTCATCAAACCGCCCACCCCCGAGATGGTCAATATCGTGCTAGCGAGGGTTTTTAATCATGAATGGTAACGGTAACAGCCCGGAGGTCCAGCCCCCTGCTGCGCCGGAAGGGGTAAAGGTTTCCGTGCCCGCTTCCCCGGAACTCGACCGCATGGCGGTCAAGATTTCCCATCTTGACCGCCTTCTGGGTCTGACCGGTGAAATAATCATATCAGCGTCCAATATCTCCATTCTTCAGCGGCATCTTTCCACGGCCTCTGTCAATATTGACAAAAATTCCATGGAGATGATCAAAAATGTGGCCCTGACGACCAACAGGATTTCCTCAGATCTGCATCATCTGGTCATGGATATCCGGATGGTGCCGATAAAGGATACGTTTTTAAGATTCCGCCGGTTAGTGAGGGATCTGGCTAAAAAAAGAGGCCGCCAGGTTAATTTTGAAATAGTAGGCGAAGATACTCTGGTTGACAAGACCGTGGCCGAGCGCCTGTACGAACCTCTGGCTCACCAGATAAGAAACGCGGTTGACCACGGCCTGGAAGATCCTCTGGAGCGCAAACACGCCGGCAAATCCCCCACCGGTCAGCTGACTTTAACGGCTTACAAAAAAGAAGGTTTTACTTACGTTTCAGTCAGCGACGACGGCCACGGCTTAAACGGGGCCAAGATCCGCCAGGTGGCGGTCGAGAAGGGTTTTCTGCCCCAGGCGGCGGCGGCGGCCATTTCCAATGCCGAGTGCTGGAATTTAATCATGCTGCCCGGTTTTTCCACGGCTTCGGAAGCTACCGAGATTTCCGGCCGGGGCGTGGGCATGGATGTGGTTAAAAGCACGGTGGAGAATCTGGGCGGTGAGATAATCATAGATACGGCCCCCGGCCAGGGGACTACTTTTACTTATAAGATTCCCCAGCTTTCGGCGGTTAACATCACCGATGCCCTGATTATAAGATGCGGAGAAAGCTATTACGCCGTCCCCATCGGCAATGTGGTGGCCACCCAGTCCTTTGATGCCAAAGAAATCAATACAACCATGGAGCGGACTGAGAGCATTATTTATCTCGGAACTATAGTGCCTCTTCACGATCTTAGAGGCCTGCTGGCCGGCGCCCCTTTACCGGAGGATGATTTTCAGGACTATCTGCCGGTCATCATCATTGACGCCAAAAACGGCCGTTTAGCCTTAAAAGTTTCGGAATTCATCAGGCCCCAGAAACTGGTTTTAATACCTCTGCCGGAAATTTTTTCGGTCAGGGGCGTGGCCGGGACAACGATCCTAGGCGGCAACCAGCTGGGCATGGTTTTAGATCCCTTTGATTTGATCGCCATGTCCAGCGGCCGGACTTTGGATATGACCGACAACAGTTTTCTGGACCGCTCTTCGGTTATCGGCCCTGATGACGGCGATGACTTTTTTACCCAGACTCAGGCCGCCCCGGCGGCGGAAGCGCCTCAGGCCGCAGCTGAGACAAAAGCTGTCCCGCCTCCGGAAAACGTCATGGAAGAATCCATGGCCGAAGAATTTTTCGTGGAGATCCAGAACATCTTAAATGAGGTCAGCGAGGAAATCTTCCAGCTGGAAAAAGATCCGGAAAATATCCGCCGGGTTAATACCATTTTCAGGTACTTCCATTCCATTAAAGGCAATTTCATCATGACCGGCTTCAACAGCGTGGGCACTTTTGTCCATGAGGTGGAGACGGTTTTGGACCAGGTCAGGGAAAAAGAACTCAAAGTAAATCAGGAAGTTATTGATCTGCTGCTGGACGCGGTCAAGAATATGGAGCAGGGTCTGTCCGAGATCCGAGCCGGACGGGGTTACGAAGTCCATGATCCCGAACTTATAGCCGAACTGGCCAAGTATAAACGCAGCGAAACCCGGGAAAAAGCTGTGGCCGAAGAAGACGACGATCAGTTCCATCTTTCGCCGCTGGGCACAATCCTTTACTATTCCAAGCTCATTACCCAGGGGTCAAGGGTTTATCAGGCCATGTTTAAGATAGGCCCCTCCTTTCAGGATGTTTCCCTGGTCGGTTACCTCATCATCAAGCGTCTGGCAATGATCGGCGATCTTATTGACACAGTGCCCAGCCTGGATAAGATCGAAATGGGATTCGGGACGGAAAAGCTTAAGGTGATGTTTGCTTCCAATCACAGTCTGGACGAAGTTAACCGATTCTGCGAACGGCAGCTGAAAAAGCTTTACCAAGTTCTGGAATACGATAATTTGTCCATGGAGTAAGCTCATGACGGCCAGCATACTGATGTTGATAGGCAATGAGGAACTGCGGGCCAAACTGACCGGTTATCTGGCTTGCGATCGGTTTGCGGTGACAGAGGGAGCGCCCCTTAATTCCAGTTCTGCGGTTGAAGAGACGGTCAGTCAGATTGCCTCCGCCTCGCCCAACCTGGTGATTATGGATTATGTCGGAGAGGATGAGGCCAGCGTTAAAGTCCTCCAAAATGTCTCCAATTCCGAGCCTAAAACCGAGTTTATATTTGTTGACTCCCATCAGCAGGCAGAACGCGATAAAATCATGCTGGCGTTTAACGAAGGCGTCAGAGCTTTCCTGCCGCCGGATATCTCTTCCGTAGCTCTGGTCAACTATGTCACCAGGGCCCTGGAAGGTCCAGGCCGTTTCCGGAGCGACTTAAGCCGCGAGGAAAGCGAAATTATCAGCCGCAAAGTCGATTCGAACTTAAACCGGATAAGAGTTCATTTAGACAGCGCCCAGAAGCTTATTTCCTATCTTCTATCCACTCCTGTCTCAACTCAGCCCAGAAGGGTTTTAGTCCTCTCCGATTCGGCTTACCAGAGGGAGCTGCTGAAGAAACACCTGGAAGATCATAATTTTGTCGTCCTGACCGCCTCCAACGTTGATGAGGCGGTGGCCGTGACTCTGGCCGAAAAGCCAAGGATAGTGATCAGCGACTACACCCTGGAAGACGGCCAGAACGGGGTTGATTTCTGCAAGGCCTTGAAATTCACCCACAAATTCGGGCCTTGCTACTTTGTGGTCTGTACCGCCAGCATGGAGAAGATATCAGTCATAATGACTCCGGGCAACGGGGTGGACGACTGTGTTTTAAAGCCTTCTCCGGCTTCGTCGCTTAATGAATTTATAGCCAGTGTGGCTGCCGGTCTTCTTTTGTAATCAGCCGTAAGTGAGGGCCGTCTTTGTCCCGGAAAAGAGAGCATCCCTTAGGTGACCGTTTTTGGCGAGTGCTGGCTCTTTTTGTTCTTTGTCTTTTAGTGTATTATTTCAGCTATGATCACGGCAGATCCGCTGCCCGAGCCAGATTGGCGCGGGAAGAGGCCGATAATTCGTCCTTAAGGCTCCAGCTGGAACTTCAGAACCAGGAGCTGGAGGGTCTGAAAGCGGCCTGTCCGGGAGTAATACCCGGAGTGACCGCCGGAGCGGCTCCCAGGGCGGACGGTCAAAGCGGCAGCGGAGAGAAAAAGACCGGACCTGTTAATTACACTTTCCGGGTCGGGGAGAATAAGAATTTTTTTTCCGGCCGACTTATAGTGACGGTCGTGGCTGTCAACAGTTTAGATCAGGATGCCACAGTCCGTCTTCACTATGTTGATTCAGCCCGCCGGGAAACGTCGGTCGTTAAAACAGGCCGGGCTTTGACGGTCAGATTGGACGATCGGGAGAGCCAGCTTTTTTTGGATCAGTTAAAAGGCTCATTGGCTTTTTTTTCCTTTTATGAAAATCAGTCGCTTCCGGACGAGGAGAGGCCGGAACCGCCGGAGTCTGAGTCAGATTTCTGAATACCGGGTTTAATTTAGGCCGGGTATTTTGTTAAAGGCCTTGACTATCGGACCCGATTGTTTTTTTGCTCAGACAGGTCAGCCCTGGTTTTGCTCTTTGTCCGGGCTTTTGCTTTGCCTTTTGGTCATTATTTCGGTTCCGGGGGCAGACTTATTTTTTTCAGCAGTTCGGTTTTTGGGGAGATCATTATTAAAAACAGGGGGTTATGTCCTCATGGGAGAGAAAGATTATGCCCGCTTACGCAGATATTAAGGTCGGTGATGCAGCTGAAAAGGGCATGTTGGTGACAGACGAGCTGGTCCGGAACTTTGCGGCTTTGTCCGGGGATTTCAATCCGGTCCACCTGGACCAGAACTACGCTTCGGCTACGGTCTTTGGTCATCGGGTAGCTCACGGCGTTATTTCGGCGGCTTTGATTTCCACCGTCCTGGGAACCTGCCTGCCCGGCGAAGGGACCATCTATTTGAGCCAGACCCTGAATTTCCGGAAGCCGGTGTTCATTGATGAGCACATAACCGCTAAGGTGGAAGTCATGGACAAAAATAACCGATCCAAGAAAATCCGCCTGGTCACCACGGTTTATAAAGCTGACGGTCAGATTGCCCTGTCCGGTGAGGCCTGGGTGATGTGTACCAGGTAAAGAGCCTCCCTGGATTTCCGTGGATTGCTTAGACCGGCAGGCCGTCCTGCCGGAAGTCAGTTTGCTGGTTCAGATCTGTTTTTTCAGAAGGACCCGGTCAGTTTAAGCGGACTTTCCGGCTGAGCCCGGAAAATTTGTCTTTAAGGCGTAAGCGTTCGCGTACTCTGTATTCAGAGCCGAAGATATCTTTATAATCATGCTTTACTCCGGAAAAGCCTCCGGCTTCGGCCTGGTTTCATAAGGCCTCAGAGCTGACTGCCTGTCTCGGGGCACAGCCCGTGCCTTAAATCACTTCTGCCCGGTTCGGCCTGATGAATGCTGTAAGCCCGCTCCAAGGTCATCAGGGGTCAATTTTCAGCGCCCCGCCGCACGGATGGTCAGATCCTTATATTTTTTAGTCTCTCAAAAGATTCTCTCCTTCCGGAGCCTTCCGGAGCCTTTTAAAGTTCTGAGCAAAAACTGCCGGCCGGCCTTCGTCAGCTCCGCATTTATCCGTGTGCCCGGAAAGCTGTTCCAAACTTTCTTCAGGAGTCAAATGCCCTGCTGACGCAGGGCCTTAAGCATGAAATAAAAATTCCTGCCGGTCATTTCTTCTGCGCCGGGCAGGCGGGGAATGACCGGCAGCATACAGTGCTCGGACGGAGAGCAGGGCCCGGTGATGCTGAACTCTTTTACAGGATTCATAGTCCATAGGATTCATAGCCGTAATTCCAAACAGGACGGAAAAGCGTTTAATTTTAAAAATCATTGAATTTGGGCGGACCTGTTCATTAGGCTTTTAACGCATATTTAAAAACGATACTGCAGCTTCACCGGACAGGCGGATCCTGAAATCAGGAAAATCACAGAAGCTGAATCCGGCTGAGACAGTAGAGTAAAGGCTGAGATAAATGACCTCAGATTGTTTTGGTCAGGGACTGAGAACAAACTGCCTGAAAATGCCGCTTAATCCGGCCGGCGGTCTCTGAAAAACGAACTGCCCGGGATACCGGCTGCCAGGCCGGCCTTCTGACGGAAAAAGATGCGGTTATTGCGGCGGGCTTGCGGAGGCGGCCTCAGGGAACTCAGCAGGTCTTTTTCAGGCTTCCGGCTCTCCGCTGCCCCGCGTTGTAAAAGTAACCCCTGGCTGCCTGCAGACAGACGGCCAGGCCATGGTTTTAAAGTCTGCCGGTTTCTGGTGCGGACTGGAGATCCGGCTGGTTTCCCGGCTGAAAATGACCTTTGAAAGATTGCCTGGAGGCCGGCGTGACCTGTAACCTTTGGGTATTTTGCCGTATAGTTATACAGACGGTTGTGCTGAGACTAGCGCCTGTCACAGTAATAATAGGATTAAATTTAAATTTTCAGTAAAACTAAGCAGGGAATTTTATGTCCGGTTCAAGGCCTTTAATTGCTGTTTCCGCTACCCAAAGACCGACCAAAGACTGGGACGGGTCCAACAGTCTGATTCAGGTCCGCATTTCGGCTCAGTACGCCGAGGCTGTCTATCAGGCGGGCGGCATTCCTCTGGTGATTCCGACGTTCAGCGGCAGCGGAGGGATTTATGTTTCCGGCCGGGGATGGCCCAAGTCTCCGCCCCGGACTTTGGACACTGTCCGCAAAGAGGCTTATGATGTCATGTCGAAGGTTTCCGGGCTTTTACTGACCGGCGGGGGTGACGTTCTTTTAGCCGACGAGCCGGGAGCTCCGCCTGACCGGGAAATGGACCGGGACCGGGATTTTTGGGAAGCGGCTTTGCTGGAGGGGGCTTTAAAGCTTCATAAGCCGGTTTTAGGGGTCTGCCGGGGCCTCCAGGTCATGAACGTCTTTTTGGGCGGAACCCTGTGGGATGACATTCCCTCGCAGTGCCCGGAAGCGCTTAGGCATCAGCAGAGAACCAGAAGGGATGAGCATTCCCACTCGGTTATTCTGGAACCGGACAGCCAGATCTATAAAATATGCGGACGAAGAGAGATTTCCGTCAACAGCGGCCATCATCAGGGGGTCCGGGAAAAGGCCCAGGGCTTAAAGATCACAGGCCGCAGCGGGGACGGCTTAATTGAGGCTCTGGAATATACCGGCGCTCCCATGGTGTTGGGGGTTCAGTGGCATCCGGAAGGTCTGATTTCCCATGACCCGGTCCAGCTGGCTCTTTTTAAGGCTCTCGTTTCGGCTGCCCGTTCAAAATAAAAAAAATGGAAGAATATCTGGGGTTCCAGTTAAAAAATCTGGGCGACGTCTTAATGACTCTGCCTGCCCTGGCTTTACTTAAAAAACACCGCCCCGGCTGCCGGATATCAATGGTTTTAAGGCCCTTGACCGCACCTCTTCTGGAAAATCACCCTTTGGTCGACGAAGTGATAGTCCACCGCTTTAAACCCAGAGGCCTGGATCTTTTCAATTCTTATAAATTATCCCGTTCCATTAAAAAAAAAGGCTATTCGGCTTCTTTTCATTTTGACGGTCAGCTGAGGGGCGGACTTCTGGCTTATCTGGCCGGTCTGCCCGTCCGGGCGGTGGGGCTGGGCTTGCTGGGAGTCAGCGGGCTCAGGTGTCCCCGGCTTTATAACCGCCGGATTATATTAAGAGATCAGAATTCGGCCTGGGAATCTTTGGCTTTAAGTCACCAGAAGCTGGTGGCCGCGGTTTTAGGCCTTGAGGCCGAGCCGGA
Source organism: Deltaproteobacteria bacterium (assembly GCA_031264185.1). Lineage (GTDB taxonomy): Bacteria > Desulfobacterota > Desulfarculia > Adiutricales > Adiutricaceae > JAIROO01. Next base: position 23,501 of record JAISEL010000120.1, on the reverse strand, counting down.
TATAGAGGTGCCGGGTCCGGCTGTACCGGAAGAAGCCGCTGTAAAAGCCGGAGCTTTACTGGACAGCCTGCCCGGACAGGGCCCTGTCATAGGGCTGACTTTGTCGGGCCGCCAGAAGGAAAAAAGCTGGCCCCTGGATTTCTGGGCTGAAGTGATAAAAACTCTGGGGGCTGAAAATAATGCCAGATTCTATGTGGCCGGTGAAGCCGGAGAAAGGCCTCTGGCCGATAATCTGGCCGGTCTGGGCGGTGCATTTCTGGGTAATTTCTGCGGCCTGACCGGTCTGCTGGATTTTGTGGCCTTAGCCCGCAGGTCGGATCTTTTTTTAACGGTCGATACCGGTTCCGCTCATCTGGTTTCCTTAACTTCCACCCCGTTGGTGACTATTTTTACGGCCACCAATCCGGTCCAATGGGGCGCCTTAAGCCCCAGACAGGCCAGGCTCTGCTATAACTGGGCACTGGCCCGTTTCGGACTGACAGACGGGCCTTTTACCGGTTATCCCATTGTCAGTCCTTGTGAAGTCATAGAAGCGGCTAGGTCGTTTCTCCGGCCGGTTCCGCAGAGTTCAGGCCGGCCGTCGGAGACGCGCCGAATCTAAGTTCCAAATCCGCAGGCGTGATTTTGTGCCCGGAATTTATCATGGCTGCGTCAATTAGCTGGAAAACGCTGCTGCAGTTTTCTCCGTTCACCCTGAGCTTCTTTCTGAACGCCAGAACCTGCCGGTAAACAGTGCTCCGGTTGACGCTGAAATAGGAGGGCAGGTCAGCCAGACAGTAGCCGGCGGTTAAAGCGTACAAAATATTATTGACGCGGCGGGTCAGCTTATCGTCAGGCGGCCAGAACAGGACTCTGCCGAACAGCCTGAAAAACAGCTGGCCCCGGTTTTCAGATTTGGTCTGTTCTTTCAGGAACCTGAAAAGTTTTTCCGGATAAAAGCGCTTCAGGCTGAATTCCCTGGCAATCGCCTCACAGGAGGCCTCCGGATGAAAGTAGAAATATTTCACTATCTCCCGGTCAACAGGGGCCAGACTGTCGGCTATGGTTTGGTTATTCAGCTCAATGACCAGATCAGTCATTTTGGCGTAAAATGTGACTGCAAATGAGACGTCCCGGCAGATTCCGAAGTCGACCCGGTGACAGCCTTTTTTCTCAATATTCCTGTCCAGAACAGACTTGCAGACGGTTTTTTTCAGAATCCAGCTGATCGGTCTTCTGTTTTCTTCAGACACGGTGATTCGAAAACAGACTACCAGAAAATCCGGTCCCAAAGGCGGCAGGTTACTGGTTTTAACTCCGGCTGAGGGAGGCGGTTCAGCCGGTGTCAGCATTTCAGGTGGATGCGGGCTTTTTTCTTTCATGTAAAGACCAGGGGCGCAGTTTAGCCGGCGCCGCGTATTAATTGTTAGCCGTAGCCTGAAGCAGGCCGGCCGGATGCGCCGCCCGGCAAGACCAAAAAGGCGCGGAGGCGGCGCGGGCCGGCTTATGTTTTCATAAGGCCGTTCGGTCTTCGGGCGCCTGGCAGGTCCGGCTGCCAAGCAGACCCAGATCCTGGCGGACATTACGGTCAGGGTTAAGATTGCCGGTATTGAGCAGGTGCTTGTACACTATGGCGCAGCCTGTTTCCGCTCCGTACAGAATTTTGACGGCCCGGCGCAGGTTCCGCAGCTGCCTGCGGTCCAGACCCATGGACTGGCTCATTTGGCTCGGGCTTTTCCCGCCGGCCAAATTGGCCAGGTATGTTTTTTGATCCTCGGTCAGGGCGGAATTGTCGCGGCGCACCGGAACTGCGGCGAAAAGGAGGTGAACCATCTGTTCATTAGTCGAACAGCCAAGCTTGGCCTTAATCCGCCTGAGCACCGCTTCCAGACCCGGAGCGCCGGAGGCGGCTTTCCGGCCGGAAGCGTCGTCCACCAGAGAACAGCCTGAGTTGAAGAGGACGGTTTTTTCCTCGGAACTGAGCTGACTGAGTCTGCAGGCCCTTAAGAGAAGAGGAGACAAATCGGCCAGATTGCCAGTCCTGACCGTAAAGTCAATTTTACCGGACTGGCCGAAATTAACCGAGGCCGTCTCAGTTTTTTTCTTTCCTTTGGCCGGAGAGTCCGGCTGGCCGGAAAATACCCCAGGCCAGCTTCGGGTGTTTTTCGGACACAGGCCGGACTCCGGAACTTCGACTGAAGCCGACACCGTCCAGCGGCCAGAAGGCAGCCGGCCGGGATTTGTGCCCGTAATGAGGCCGTAAGGCTTTTGGTGGGTGACAGTTTTATCGGGAGATTTCTTTTTGCGAGACATTATGCCCTCACAAGGCCGCCGCCGGATAATTTCAGCGGCCGCCGGGTAAAGTTTTAACCTGTTCAGACTGGCTGCGACCGCTGTTATTCCAGGGGTTTACAGCTCTGTACTGCCGTCAGTTAGGTAAAGCCGGTTCAGCCAAAGACCGGCGGTGACAGTTTTTTTTTGGACTTCTGGCAGCCAACTTATATTCGGTCCAGAAGTCCGGCTGGCAGGATTCGTTGAATGCTGGTCTGAAAGGATATCAAAGGCATGGGATCTTCTGGGGAAGGCGGGGCTGCGGACAGAGGATTAACCGATGAATCAAGAGTCAAAAAAACTTAAACTTTGAGACCTAATCTAAAACTTAAAAGAAACAAATCAAACAAATTTATAAGCGGACAGCCAATTGAGACATGGTCCCAACTGGGGCGGCAATCCGCCCCGCTTATCGGGTCGGCGGGAGAGGCTTAAAAACCTCCTGCGGTTAGCTGGCCAAGTAACCAACTGACTTTAAGCCAGTTGATTCGTTAATCCTGTCAGGAAAAGCTTGCTGTCAGGAAAAGCTTGTGTATTCCGTTATAAATTAATATTGGCGCTATATATAAATATTAATTTATTTTATATATATTAGCTTTTATTTAATTTGCTTAACCGTTTATATTGCTGCTGGCAGCAAATCAATTTTCCCGTCAAGTAAATTATCTTAAAGACAATTATTTGTCAATGGTTTTTTTACTTTATCGGCATTTATCTTGATTGTCTGAATTTTTTTACGGCTTTTTATTGTTTTTAATTTTTTTTAAGACTATAATAACTATTATTAATAGTATTATATTATGATATTTAATTATTTCATAAGTCTTACAGTAAACTTGTAAAATAAATAAAGTCTATTATGCTTTGATAACTGCTTGTTAAATTAGTAAATTTTACCTATTTTATTATGATCAATAATAATTAATTTAGCATTCAATTGCCTGAGAAATTCACCTTTAAAAAGAAAGAAATACAATATATTTGGGCAAATAAAAATTAAACACAACTGCTTGATATAATAATCTCTGGAAAAGTTTTCAAATGCCTTTTTCTGAAATTTTCAGCCTCTGTCTGAAAAAAAATCAATTGATTTTATGAACTCTGGTCTATATCCAAGATTTTATTTAACAGACACTAAAAAAATAACGCAATAAATGTGTTTTGTCAAATTATTTACTGGTCTGATCTGAAAGAAATATCTTACGAATTAATTAGCTGATAAATCACCTGTAAAAGCAAAAAAAGCACAAAATATAAGGGTGAATTAAAAATAGACACAATATAATGTTAAAATATGCCCTTCCAGTCTGAAAGACCGGCTGTCGTCAAAACGCCTTTTCTCCGGTTTTTTGCTGCTCACCTGCCGGCGGAGGTTCCGGGGCTGCCGGCCGGAGGGACGGAGGCCGCAGACTGGGGACTGGAGGCTGGAGGTTGGAATGCGGCTGGAATGCCGGCCGGCCGCAGAACGGGCGGAATATGATATACTTGGGTCCCTGTGCGGTTTTCGGTTTGAGGTTCTTTTCAAGCCGCCTTTCAGTCTGATTTTTTAACTGACCCCAAACCCTTTGAGGCTGATAAATGGGCGGAGCCCCTCTTCATATAGGCCTGGATATCGGTTCCACGACTTTAAAGATTGTGGTGACCGAAGAAAACGGGCGGCTTCTTTATTTCAATTACAACCGGCATTATTCCGACATTCGGAAGACCTTAGTTAAATCTGTTCTGGAGACCGTCAGCCGGTTTCCGGACCGTCCGGCCACTGTGGCTGTGGCCGGTTCCGGAGGGATCAGGACCGCCGAGCAGCTGGAAGTGATGTTTGTTCAGGAGGTAGTGGCCGGCGCCGAGGCGGTCAGGCATTATCTGCCCCGAACCAATGTTGCCGTTGAACTGGGCGGGGAAGACGCCAAACTGACCTTTTTTGATGCCGGGATCGACCAGCGGATGAACGAAACCTGCGCCGGGGGGACCGGGGCTTTCATCGACCAGATGGCCACTTTTTTGCAGACCGATCCGGCCGGGCTGAACGATCTGGCCCGCCGGGCCGGAACTATTTACCCGATCGCCGCCCGCTGCGGAGTTTTCGCCAAGATAGACATTCTGCCCCTGCTGAACGAAGGAGCCGCCAAAGAAGACATTGCCGCCTCAATTTTTCAGTCAGTAGTCGATCAGACAATAGGCGGTCTGGCCTGCGGCCGCCGGATTCGGGGCAGGGTGGCCTTCCTGGGCGGACCGTTGTTTTTTCTTTCCGAGTTACGGAAGAGGTTTGCGGAAACCCTCCATTTGGGTCCTCTGGAGGCTGTCTGTCCGCCGGAAGCTCAGCTTTTTGTGGCCCTGGGCGCGGCTTTGGTTTCTGTCAGGGAAGAACCCAGACTGACCTCATACTGGGGCCGGAAAGTGGAAGATCTGGCCAAATCTGATTCCTCCCCGGAAATGAAGCCTCTGCCGCCTTTATTTAAAAACCTGGAAGAACTTAAAAGATTCAGAGACCGCCATGAGAAAGCCAGATTAGACAGGGCCGGCTGGCCGGTTTCCAAAGATAACGCCCCCGGAAGGATTTTTTTAGGCCTGGATGCCGGTTCCACTACCACTAAGCTGGTGGCCCTGGACGAGCAGGGGGCTCTTCTTCATTCCTATTACGGGCATAATCACGGAAATCCTCTGAATTCGGCCATTCTGGCTTTAAGTCAGTTTTATCAGGCTAAACCGGCTCACTGCCAGGTGGTCCGGGCCGGGGTGACCGGTTACGGGGAAGCTTTGATCCAGTCGGCTCTGGGCGTCGATCTCGGAGAAGTGGAGACGGTGGCTCATTACAAGGCTGCGGCCAGTTTTGTGCCTGAGGTCAGTTTTATTGTCGATATCGGCGGTCAGGACATCAAATGCCTTTCTGTCCGGAACGGAGTTATTGAGCGTCTGATGCTCAATGAGGCCTGTTCTTCCGGGTGCGGCTCTTTTCTGGAAAATTTTGCCCAGACTTTAGGCCTGGATGCCGAGGGTTTTGCCAGAGTGGCTCTGCTGGCCTCAAGACCGACTGATCTCGGCAGCCGCTGTACGGTCTTCATGAACTCCCGGGTCAAGCAGGCCCAGAAAGAAGGGGCTCTGGTCGGGGATATCTCGGCCGGACTTTCCTATTCAGTGGTCCGGAACGCTCTTTTTAAGGTCATCAGGATTAACCGGCCCGAAGAACTGGGCGAAAAGGTGGTGGTCCAGGGAGGAACGTTCTTTAATGACGCGGTCCTGAGATCTTTTGAGCTGTCCATCGGCCGGGAAGTGGTCCGGCCTGATGTAGCCGGCCTGATGGGAGCCCTGGGGGCGGCTTTGCTGGCCAGAGAAGACTGGCAGGAGCGTCCGGGGCAGTCTTCCGTTATAAGCGGCCAGGATCTGGCGGTTTTTTCCGTGACCTCCAGCAACCGCCGCTGTCAGAAGTGCGAAAACCGCTGCTTACTGACCGTCAGCCGTTTTTCGGACGGCCGGAATTTCATATCCGGAAACCGCTGCGAAAGAGGGGCGGCGGTCAAAAGGCCGGCTGTCGACAAAATTGATGCCTTAGCCCAGAAAGCCAGGCTGGGTGAAATTTCCCGGCATCTGGAAAAACTGCCAGGGGACTTAAGCAGCCAGAAATCTCCTTTTGAGCCGCCGCCGAATCTTTTCTCCTGGAATCTGTACCGGCTTTTTCAGGTTTACAATCCCAGACCGGCCAGTGAAAGCCGGGGCCGGGTCGGTCTGCCCCGGGCCCTGGGCATGTATGAAACATATCCTTTCTGGTTCACATTTTTCCATACCCTTGGCTTCAGAGTCGTGCTGTCGCCTCCTTCCAGCAAGGAGCTGTTCAATTCGGCGCTGGACACCATACCGTCCCAGACTGTCTGTTACCCGGCTAAGCTGGTCCACGGCCACATTCTGGCTCTTCTTAGCGCCAGTCTGGATTTTATATTTTTTCCCTGTACTCCTCTTGAACTGCCGGCGGTTTATCACACCGAAGACCGTTATAACTGTCCTCTGGTCGGCAGCTACCCGGAACTTATCCGTCTTAATCTGGACGCCATTAAGGACTCCGGCATTCCTCTGATCAGTCCTTTTCTGGATCTGGCCTCCCCGCCCGGACGTCTGGTTAACCGGCTGATCAAAGAGCTGGCTTTTTTAAGGCTGGACAAGTCGGAAGTCAGAACGGCTCTTAAGGCGGCTTTAAAAGAACAGGGCCGGTTCAGAGCCGATATCCGTTCGGCCGGCAGCCGGGCTCTGGCGTATCTGAACAGAAATAAGAGACGGGCCATTATCCTGGCCGGACATCCCTATCATATAGATCCGGAAGTCCATCACGGGATTCCGGAGCTGATCACCGCCAACGGCCTGGGAGTTTTAACCGCCGACGCCATAGACCACCTGGCCCCCTCCAAAGTGTCTTTAAGGGTCCGGGACCAGTGGATTCCTCATGCCCGCTTATACAGAGCGGCCTTGGTCTGCGCGGCCAACGAAGGACTGGAACTGGTTCAGCTTAATTCTTTCGGCTGCGGTCTTGATGCGGTGACGACCGATCAGGTCTCGGAGATTGTCCAGTCGGCCGGTAAAGTCTACACCCTCCTTAAGATAGACGAGGGCGCCAATTTAGGGGCGGCCAGGATCAGGGTCAGATCTCTTTTGGCCGCCATCAGGGAAAGAAAACGCCAGGAAACCCGGAACTTCTCTCCGGTTATCTACAAATATAAGCCCGCCGCAGCTGAATCAGGCCGGCAGAAAGAATATACGATCCTTTGTCCTCAGATGTCGCCTGTCCATTGGCGGTTTTTGGCCCCGGCCGTGGAGCCCGGGGGATACAATCTGAAAATCATTTCCTCTTTCAACCGGGAAGCGATTGATGAAGGTCTCCGTTATGTTAATAATGACGCCTGTTTTCCGGCTTTGGTCACCATCGGGCAGATAATTCACGAACTGAAGACTCAGTCATATGATTTTGAACGGACTGCCATCCTGATGAGTCAGACCGGCGGAGGCTGCCGGGCTTCCAATTATGTGGCTTTTTTGAGGAGAGCTTTGGAAGGAGCCGGTTTGGCTCAGGTTCCGGTTTGGCCTCTGGCTTTGGCCGGCGGGGAGGCCGGCGGCCTTAAACTGGGCATGTCCGGCTATAAGCGGGCCATGATCGGTCTGCTTCTGGGGGATATGCTCCAGCGTCTTATCTTATGTTCCCGGCCTTACGAAAAAACTGCCGGAACCTCGGAAGAGCTCCTGGAAAAATGGGTCCTGAAAGCCGAACCGGCTGTCAGGCACGGGGATAAAGGCCTTTACGAGAAGTGCATAATGGAGATGGCCGACGATTTCGCCGCAATGGAAAAGGCCCCCGGCCAGCTGCCCCGGGTCGGAGTTGTGGGGGAGATCTTAATAAATTTCCACCCTGAGGCCAATAATCAGGCTGTGGCCATAATTGAACAGGAAGGCGGCCAGGCGGTTTTGCCGGAACTGACCGATTTTTTCCTTTACTGCCTTTATGATGATGTCTTCCGAGCCGAGGCTATGGGCGGAGGCAGGCTTAAGAAATGGAAGTCCTTAGGCTTAATCAGGATTGTGGAAAACTACAGGAAGGCCATGCACAGGGCTCTGGCGAAATACCCCCAGTTCGGGCACCTGAACTTTTTTGAGGAACTTAAAAATTCGGGGGAGAACCTGCTCTCTTTGGGCAATCAGAACGGCGAAGGCTGGTATCTGGCGGCCGATATGGCTCTGATGCTGGAGAAAGGCATCAGAAACATATTATGCCTCCAGCCTTTCGGCTGTCTGCCTAACCACATAACCGGCAAAGGGGTGGTCAAGGAGCTTAAACGCCGCTACCCAGGCTCTAATCTGGCGGCGGTGGATTACGATCCAGGAGCCTCTGAAGTTAACCAGATTAACCGGATAAAGCTTTTGATGTCAGTGGCTCATTCCCAGGCCGAAGGGGAAAGGGTGGAACCTGAAATTTTGTTCAACGGTAATAATTACACAGGTATAGTATTGCCGGTATAATTACAATTAATTTATGCAATTATTTTATGTTATTATAGTGCGGTAACTGTTATTATGGTGAATTATAATAATATTATATTTTTAGACTAATTGATCAATTATTTTTTACAAAAAAGAAGCAAATTTGAAGTAAAAAGAAAAAATTTATTTCTATAAATAGTGTAGCTATTTATAGGGATAGATTTACACATTAATGATAAATATTTAGCATCTAATAAATTCATATTTTCTTCTAAAGATAAGTCTTTAAAGCCTAAAAATGAAAGTATTTTCCTGTGGACAGACTTTGGCAGCCAATGAATAAATGGCAGAGAAGTATGGAATTCGAGTGGATGGAATCTGTTTGGAGTCGTAAGAAAAACATATTTTTTTGATACGCGGTAACATTCCCGCAAAAAAGCCAGCTGTCTTTCAAAATTCCCAACATGCTCAATAACAGCTGAAGAAAAAACTAAATCAAAAGAGTCAGATTCAAAAGGCAGGTTACATCCATCACCTTGAACAAACTTTAAACCAGGAAATTCGTTTTCCATCCAAGAGGCATCTTGATCTGAAAAAGCAACAATTTTAGATTTGTTTGGAAATAATAACTCAAAAAAATTAGTTGATAGTTCATCTTTAACAGAGCAAACACCAACGTCAAGAATATTATCTAAACTATTAAAGTCAATTAATAATTCAAGATGTTTGAAAATTTTTAATCTTGCGCTATAAATAAATTTAGAAGCAAATTTATTGCCTACAATAGCATTTAAATAATGTTTTTCTTTTAATTCAGTCATAAAATATTATATGGAGACAATTAAATTAAAGATTGATTAGTATTAATTATAATAATAAAATAAAAAAGCAGTAAAATTATGGCAATAATCTCTTTGTAGAGTGTTTTTATATTGCCTTGATGCTGTCAGCCACCATGTGTTATAGTAACATTTAAAATCAACAGAGTCAAAAAAATAAAAAAATGGGTTAAGGGACTCTGGAAACTTAATCCAGACTATCGCCTAAAAGTATTTTTAATGTAATATTATATTTTAGTATAAATAGTTAAATAAGTGATATAACTTATTATAAGCTACATAATTATAAATTAAAAAACTAATTGCCTATACTATAGAAAATTATTTTAGTTTATTTTGCATAAAAATATCCGCCTCAACATAAACGATTCTGCTGGAGCCCCTTGGTCCTAAAACGTGAAATAAGTTGTGGTTTTTAGGTTTGATGCGTTCGCACCCCCTCTGTCTTTAGAAGTTGAACTAAAAAAGTGAATGATATCAGTTAGCTATAAATCTAATTTTCTAAAAAATGGGCTTTTTGCAAGGACATCATGTTTATCTTTTCCATTATTGTTATGGGCGGCGTGTTTTTTCCTAAAATAGACGGGTGAATTTGTCCAAGAATTGGCGGAAAACTTGTCCAATCAGGCTTTACGATTAAAATTAGACTGAAAAGCATGTCCAACAGCCTTTCATACCGATAACGGTGCGAAGTTATTAAAGATGCTTGTAGGGAAAAAAATGAGTACTCTGATTGATGGTGGAGTTTGTGACCGGACATGGTAATTGTCAGACACTATATAAAAGTCCGTACCAGTTCTCTTTAAAAGGAAGATGGGGAAATTTTAATGGGAGCTGTGGCAAACTCATGTATACTTGGACAAGTTTTTCGTCAATTCTAAGGCAAAATTATCTGTCTGTTTTAGGACAATTTTGCCCGGTAAAAACACCATTATAAAATTAGGAAATTTTGCCGGTTTGTTTGTTGGGCAATCAAAAATTTTGGTTTAGGGAACTTCCGCCTCCTCTACAGAGAGTTTAGGTCTTTCATTATTGGTTTTAACATCAGGCGTCAAATAAGGGGCTTTGGCTCACAATTTAAACAAAGGATTAAAAAGAAAGGCTTCTCAAAGAAGAGAAAATTATAAATTTTTTTACTGCCAGTCTTGTTTAAATTGGATACTGCTAATTTATCTTGACATTATCGCAAAAGTCCTGTAAATAAAGTGCTGAGTTTTTGGTCTAACAAAAAGTATTTTTTTGTATTCTAACATAATTTTATTGTAATTTATAGCAATTATTTGTTAATTAACTGATAATATAATGTATAATAATTATAAATAAAGTCATTTTTATGAATAAAATTGAATCACTAAATTTTGGCAATAGAATTAAAAATATATATTCTATTTTTCTAGACTATATTGGTAATAAAATACTATATATTACAATTTTTTTACTTTTATTGTTGCTATGTCTTTATATTTTATTCCTTCAGTCTGTTGTTCCGCCCAAACAAGTCCCCGCAATTGATTCTACAGAGTCAAATATTCAAGAAAGCAACATTACAGTTGATGATCAGCGTACATACTATTCCTCTAAATTTATAAATGGCAGTTTTAAAGGGACTTTTGTGTCGCCATGGTATTTGGCCGATAGAGATTTTGCTGTTGATGTAGGAGGCTGGCTGGGGCATAGTTATTTTGAAAATAATGCTCAAGAATTACAGTTATTTATTCAAGATTCTAATAATAAATTATATCAAGTAGCTATTCCAGGTGTTAATAGATCTTATTATAATACAGCTAATATTAATTTAAAACCAGAAAGTTCTTTTAAGTTTAGGATAATTACTAAAGGGGATAGTTCAAATTCTCAAGGCTGGCTATCCTTTTCTGCTCCCTATTATCCTGAAATAAAGCCTATATTTTCAAATTTTTTATCTAATAGCATAAATTTTATTCTCAAATTTATATTTATAATAGCTATAATTTTATTAATTTTATGTAAAAGACATAAATTACAATTTCTATTAATTGTTTTTGGTTTGACGTGTTTTTTTATAGTTGATTTTACTCCAATTGGAATTGTTCCCTATACCCCCAGGTCAAGTTCGGCTCAAAGAATATTTGTAACGAATGACGGTTCCGGTTATTATGCTTATCTTCAGGAATTATTTATTGATGGCTATAAACCAGAGGGAGGTGGCAGTTTATTTATTCTAGATAACGGCCGGGTAGGCAATATTTATCCGATCGGCGTGGCAATACTAGAGGCTCCATTCTTTCTAACAGCCCGTACTATAAGTAATTTAGCCGGCCTTCACTTACGAGAAGGTTTAAACGAAATTTTTCAACTTTTTAGTGCTATCTCTTCTGCTTTTTATTTTCTTCTAGGTATATGCTTTATATATAAGTTTATTAATAAGTTAACAAACAAAAAATTTACTATATTTATTATACTAAGTCTTGTTTATGGAACGAATCTGTTGTTTTATGCTTCAGGTTCTTGGGGTCTTAATTATTCACATATTTATTCTTTTTCATTGATTTCAATTTTTTTATATCTTATTCCAGGATTTTATGAAGAAAAAGGAAAAAATATTGTTGTTTATTCAGTTATTATTGGTATTTTAATTGGTATTATTACTTGTTTAAGGCTGCATAATTGTTTGTTTGTTATTGTTTTTCTGTTTTATAATATTAATTCTATAAATGAAGCTAAAAAAAGAATAAGAAGTTATTTGCCATACTATTTTCTTTCATTAATTATTTCTTTAATTTTCTTTATTCCACAAATTTATTGGTGGTACACTCATACTGGGCACTTTATTGTTAATATGTATGGAAAAATTGATACAGGATTCAATTTTTTAAACCCTGAAATTCTAAATTTTGCCTTCAGTATTCATAAAGGTCTCTTCTTTTGGACACCATTATGGTTATTCGGATACCTAGCGATTTTTATTAAAGATCCTCTTTCACGGAACTGGCGTTTATCTCTGGCTATTTTTTTAGCTTTAAAATTTTACATGTGTTCTAGCTGGTATTGTTGGTGGTACGGTGGTAGTTATGGTCAAAGAGAATATGTAGATGTACTCTGCTTGCTGGCAGTAGGTTTGACTGTCTTTTTCAATTATTTGTCGTCTTTTTCAAACAGCAAACATTTTTTTGCAAGAAATAGCCTTAAAATTTTTAGTGCAGTTGTTATTATAATGATTTGTGTTAATTTAATTTTTACAAAAAGTATTATACAAGGTATTATTCCTTTTGATTTCGCTAATATAAAAAATATTTACAATGCTTTTAGAGCTATTTTAGTAATATAAATGAGAAGTTGTTTTACCCGTCTGTAGGTCACCAAATACGAATTACCTCTAAAACAGTCACCTCTGTTGGGATGAATTTCTCAGAAATCCCCGAACCTGTCCGTATATTGATTGTGGTGGATAATAAGACATCTTGAATATTAAAATTTTAAGTATTGATATTTTGCGAACAGTTTTATTTAAAAACAATTAGTTTCCTAAAAGAATAATTAAGAAAGAAACAAAGAATAATAGAAATACTTTTAGCAACTAAAGGAGGACAGTTAAATTTTATAAAAAAGTAAGTGATATAATAATCAATAAAGAATACAGCAATAACACATAAAGAATATACAAATATTTCAGGATATTTTTTCCATCTGGATAAATGTTTAAATAATAGAATTATGCATAATAAATAATTGCAAATTGCTGCTAAAACAAAAGAAATTAAAATAGCATATAAAAGATTAAAATAGTTGACAAATATAGAAAAAGCTACAACATTTGTGAGGGCACTTAATGTGTTTATAATAAAATACATTATAATATGCATTGGTAGCGGAGCACGATGAGCGCTATAGTGTAAAATACAGTAGATAGCCCTGAGACCATCCATCCAACCGATTTTTTTTCCCTCGTCATATGTACGTGGGTTATAAGATATAGCGCATTCGTAGACTTTACATTTGCTTTCAGAGACTAAAGCAGTAATCTCTGGTTCAAAACCAAATCTATTTTCTTTTAATTGCGGAGCAATTTTCTTTATTACATCTTTTTTAAATAATTTATAACATGTTTCCATATCAGTGATGCCGAGGTCAGTGAACATGTTTGAAAAAAAAGTAAGAAACTTGTTCATGCAGGTATGCCAAAAGTAGAGTATACGGCGAGTTTCTGGTTGCAAATATCGTGAACCGTAGACAACATCGGCTTGTCCGTTTTTAAGCGGAGAAAGTAACTTCTTATAATCCTGAGGATTATATTCATTATCAGCATCCTGAATTCCAACATAGTCTCCGGTAGCATAGAGGAACCCTGTCCGCAGGGATGCGCCTTTGCCCATGTTTACATCGTGTTTTAGGACTTTTACTTCCGGATGTTCCTTTTCCAGCTTGTAAGCAATATTAAGGCTATTGTCTTTAGAATAATCGTCAACAATAATTAATTCAAGGTCCAAATTTGAATCTTTTATATCTAAAACTCTATTTATGCACAGTTCTAATGTATTTTCTTCATTGTAGCAAGGTATTATTAAAGATAATTTTTTCATTATAGATATCTTAAACTCCTATTTGAAAGTATTCAAATCCAAAACCGTGCATTAAGTTTTTATTATACTGGTTTCTTCCGTCGAAAATGATTGGCTGCTTCATTAGTTTTTTCATTTCCTCAAAATCAGGAGATGAAAACTCTTTCCACTCGGTTATCAAAAGCAAAGCATCAACGTCTTTAAGCGCATCGTATTTGCTTGTGTGGTATTCGATAGATAAATTATCTTTTAGGTAGTATTTTTTAGCTATTGGTGATGATTTAGGGTCGTAGACTTTAAATGTAGCACCTAATTTTGTTAATTCATTGATGATTAATACTGAAGGAGCTTCTCGCATATCATCTGTTTCCGGTTTGAACGAAAGACCCCAGATGCCGAGAGTTAGATTGCTTATCTGATTTTCGAAACGTTTGGTAACCTTGTCAACCAGTACTAATTTCTGGTTTTGGTTAACAATTTCTACCGATTCAATCAAAATGGGATTGTAGCCATGTTCTTTGGCTGTATGGACCAGAGCCTGCACATCTTTGGGAAAGCAGCTTCCGCCATAGCCGCAGCCAGGATAAATATACGAATAACCAATCCGAGAATCACTTCCGACACCAAGGCGAACAAGATTGACATCTGCCTTGACCCGTTCACATATGTTGGCGATTTCATTCATGAACGAAATTTTGGTGGCCAGTAAAGCATTGGCAGCATATTTTGTCATTTCTGCCGATTTAATATCCATTATAATTAAATTATTGTTTCTAATTGTAAAACGAGCATATAATTGTTTCATGACAGCAATCGCTTCATCGCTGTCAGATCCGATTACCACCCTGTCTGGTCTGAGGAAATCCGTTAAAGCGGCCCCTTCTCTGAGAAATTCCGGGTTTGATATGACCTCAATTTTAAGGTCTTTATTTCGTAATCTTAGTTCATTATATATTGTTTGTTTCACTAAAGCCGCAGTCCCAATCGGAACAGTAGACTTGTTGATGACATATAAATCTTTTTCCACTAATCGTCCAATACTTTTAGCCACATCTAGAACATTGGAAAGATCCGCCCGGCCGTCTTCTCCTTGAGGTGTTCCAACAGCAATAAAACAAAGGTTGCTTCTGTCCAACCCGGCTTTGAGGTCTGTAGTGAATTTCAGAGAACCCAAAGATAAATTATGCTTGATAACTTCCTGTAGTCCGGGCTCAAATATCGGAATTGAACCATTATTTAGCAGGTCAATTTTATTTTTATCAGAATCAATGCATATGACATGGTTGCCCATTTCAGAAAAACCTGCCCCACAAACGAGCCCCACATAACCAGAACCAACAACAGTTATATTCATTAGTTAACCTTTCCTGATAATAATTTATCAAAATAACTTATTGTCATCTTTAAACCTTCTTTAAGTGAAATTTTGGGAGTCCAGTCTAATTCTTTTTTGGCCAGACTAACATCTGGGCATCGCTGGCGCGGATCATCCATTGGAAGAGGTTTATGGATGATTTTACTCTTTTTGCCTAAGATGTCCTGAATTAATTCAGATAATTCACTGATAGTAAATTCGTTCGGGTTTCCTAGATTAACAGGCCCAGTAAAACGATCCGAAGAGTTCATCATTAAAAATAAACCCTCAATTAAGTCATCACAGTAACAAAAACTTCTTGTTTGCTGGCCATCTCCGTATATGGTAATAGGTTGACCCAAAAGAGCCTGAGTAATAAAATTGCTGACGACCCGACCATCATTAGGGTCCATTCTCGGTCCATAAGTGTTGAATATTCTTACAACTTTAACGTTTACACCATAAGTTCGGTGAAAATCAAAAAAAAGTGTTTCAGCGCATCGTTTACCTTCATCATAACAAGCCCGGATACCAATGGGGTTGACAGAACCTCGGTAATCTTCAGTCTGAGGGGTTACATCAGGATCGCCGTAGACTTCAGAAGTTGAGGCTTGAAATATTTTGGCTTTCAAACGGCGAGCCTCTTCCAAAAGGTTTAATGAGCCGTATATGGACGTTTTTAATGTCCGTATGGGGTCTTTTTGGTATTGGGGAGGGCTGGCCGGACACGCTAAATTATAGATTTCATCAGCATCAAGTTTAATAAAGTCAATTAAATCATGATTTATAAATGTGAAATTTTTGTTGTTAAGTAAATGGGCTATGTTTTCTTTTCTTCCAGTATAAAAATTATCAATTCCAATAATATTATTATTGTTAGATAAAAGTTTATCACATAAATGAGAACCTAAAAAACCAGCTGCACCAGTAACAACAATTTTTTTCATATTTACTTTGGAATTCCTGATGTTATGTACTGTATCAGTTAATAAAATAGTTATACTAATTTGTTGTTAAGTTTTTATAAATGGTAAATATTTATAATAACAATAAATTTTAACTATTATAACAAAAAAATTAATATTGTAATAGTTTTTTATTTATTATTACGTAGTAAATTAAAATAATAAATCCTGTTATATGTGTTATTAATGTTAAAAAGCCCCATCGAATGGGGTTTTTTACAGAAAATCAAATTAGGTTTTTAGTGCCTTGGGTTTTATACTGAAATTTTTCTGAAAAGTCAAAATTTTTTGAAGCAGAGTTTTTCAGCGAAATTTATATATTTCTTTGACCTGCCCAGAGCGAATCCGATGCCTTACGATGAACAAAATTGAAGTAATATAAAATCTACAAATTACCTAAATATATTTCTATTAATATTTAAATATAAGTTAAAGTCTTTTAAGATTAATTAATCATATAATAATTACTAAAATATATTTTTATAGTTTAAAATATCAGTTAATAACAAAAATATTTAGACAAATGACCTTTTGCCAAGAGAGACGGCCTCGCAAAAAGTCCATTTTCTTGAAAATACGGTTTATAATTACTTGATATCATTATTTTTTTATTACTCAACTCCTGAAAATAAGAGGTTGTTGAGAAGGCATCAAGGGAGGTTCTCCCAGCAAAAGAATCAGAAAAAAGACATTTGATACAGCTGCAGGACCATAATGTGGCCCAAACAGGAAAATAGCCGGAATATGATATAATTGAAGTCCAGTGCGTTTTTTGGCTCCAGTTTTTTTAAGCCAGTCTGAAGTCAGTTTTTGCCAGCCAATAATTTTCTGAGGTTAATTGTTGGGGACTGGTGCTTTTTTAGTTGCGTAGAAATATAGAGGGAGAACCAGGTCTTTTTGGCGATTAAAACGGCTAAGGCTGGTATCTGGCCAGATATAGTTCATGCTGGAAAAAGGCATTAAAATATATTCGGCTTAAGCCTTTCCTTTCGGATGTCTGTGTCTAATCTTACCGCCGGTAAAAAGGTGGTCATGGAATTTAAACGCCGCCACCCAGATTTTAATCTGGCGGCGGTGGATTACGCTTCAGAAGCTTCTGAAGTTAACCGGTTTAAATTTTTGATGCCAGTGGCTCCATTCCCAGTCCAAAGGGGAAAGGGTTGAGCCGGAGATGATGTTTAGCGGCACCAATTATCCAGGAATGGGATGGTCTGATACCAGCACCTAAATTCAGTCTGCTGTTTTTTCTTTTCAGTACTGACACTATTTTTTATCTTTTTAAACAGATATTTTGAAAATAGATTTTTGGCGAAATCATCAGAAAAATAATATGTCAGAAATTAAATTATCATTATATAAACTTATTGATTTTTTTATAATATTAAATATTATAATAATTAAGTGCTGATATATTTTATTTTTGGATTATTTATATGATTAGCCAACAATCAAAAAATTTAGTAATAGATCTTGATGGAACTCTTCTTAAGACGGATTCCCTTTGGGAGCTTTTTTTTAAAGCTCTGTCAAACGGACATCTTGAGTCTTTTATCTGGCTCCTCTCCGGAAGGGCTCATTTTAAAAATAGATTAGCCAGTTCGACAGAACTGGATCTGAACATTCTTCCCTGGAATCAGGAAGTTATTGATTTAGCCAGGGTTTCCCGCGAAAAAGGGGGGCAAGTTTGGCTGGCCACAGCCTCAGATGAGATTCTGGCCAGAAAAGTTACTGAGCATTTTGATTTTTTTTCCGGCTGTATATCTTCTGACGGCCGCCAAAACCTTAAAGGTGAAGCCAAAGCTTTGGAATTGGTCAAACGTTTTGGAACCGGCGGCTTTATTTACGCCGGTAACAGTTCTGCGGATGTTAAAGTCTGGGCTGCCGCAGGGGAAGCAATTGTTGTCGGTGATTCTAATCTGGCCAGCAAAGCCAGGCAGGTTAATTCCAATGTCACTGTCTTAGCTCCCGGTTCTTCCAGCTTCTTATCCTTCCGTCCAATTCTTAAAGTTACCAGAATGCACCAATGGGCCAAGAATTTTTTGCTTTTTGTTCCCTTAATAATGGGTCATTTTTTCTCCTGGAACGCCTTGGCTAAATCAGCGGCCGGCTTTTTGGCCTTTTGTTTTATTTCTTCAGCCGGATATATATTGAACGACCTTTTGGATATAGACTCAGACCGCCGGCATCCTGAAAAACGAAATCGTCCCTTTGCCTCAGGATCTGTTGATTTGCCTCAAGGTTTTTTCTTGTTCACAGTCTCTCTATCGGCCGGTTTGCTGGTAGCACTGATAGTTGGCTTGCCTTTTTTAACTGTAGCGTTATTGTATTTTATTGCTGCTGCTTTATATTCTTTAAGTCTAAAATTAGTTAATATAGTTGATATTGTCGTTTTGACATTATTATACTGTCTCCGCGTCTTTGCCGGAGGAGTCGCCACTAATGTTGAAATTTCTCAGTGGCTTCTTTCCTTTTCCTTTTTTGTGTTCGCTGCCCTGAGCCTTATTAAAAGGCTGGGAGAATTGAGGCGCACATCCATTGAGGGAACGGAATCAAATTCCCGGCGGCCTTATGAATCTAACGATGCGGTCTTTTTCCTGACTTTGACCAGCGGTTGTATTTGCAGCGCCGTTTTGACTCTGGCCATATATGTTGGCGATGCGGCGGCGTTTTCCAGGTACCGGAGTCCTGAACTTCTGCTTCTTTTCTGTCCGGTGTTATTTTACTGGCTGGCTCGTCTTTTGAAACTGGCTGACGGTGGAAAAATGCCTTACGACCCTGTGTTTTTTACCCTTACCGACAAAGTCAGCTGGTTTTGTCTAGGTCTTGGCATCCTGGCTTACCTGTTGGCTACCATTGGAGTAGGTCAGTGAAAAATCTTCTGGCGGTTTCGTCAGCCCTGGCCTGGGGGATCAGTCAGGAGACAGCCGGCCGGTTCCATCTACAGGCGGATTATTCCGGCTGCGAACGGTTCATTCTGGCTCAGATTCATAATCTTCCCGGCTGGTTCAAACCTCCCTTTGCCGTACTGGCATACTGTCTCCAATTTTTGGCTCTTCCGGTCGGACGCGGATGGTTTACCCGGCTTGCTCCGGAAGTCCGGGCCAGGGTGTTTAAGATTTTCGAGATTTTGCCGGGCCCGACCAGAGAGTTCATAAGATTCCACCGGGTTTTGGTGAATTTTTATCTCTTTGAATTTCTGGTGCAGGTCC
This sequence comes from Deltaproteobacteria bacterium, assembly GCA_031264185.1. GTDB lineage: Bacteria > Desulfobacterota > Desulfarculia > Adiutricales > Adiutricaceae > JAIROO01. Next base: position 4,331 of record JAISEL010000120.1, on the reverse strand, counting down.
GGGGCCAATGACAGACAAGCTGCCTATTCCTTCTGAAGCGGACAGCCAGGATGAGCCGCTGGCTCTTCCGGCTTTCCGGCATATGGGCCAATTTGAGGAACATGATGTGGTAGTCATCGGCAGCGGGCCGGGCGCCAGTTTGGCCGCCTGTCTTATGGCCGAGGCCGGACGTGAAGTTTTGGTTCTGGAAGAAGGTGATTATTGGCCATTGGAGGCGATTGAACCGTTTTCCTCCTCCGAGATGAGATACAAGTACCGAAACGGCGGTATAACCATGGCTTTGGGCCGGCCTACGATCCAATATGTCGAGGGCCGGTGTCTGGGTGGCGGAAGTGAAGTGAACAGCGGCCTCCATCACCGCCTGCCAGATGAGACAGTCTGGAACTGGACTGCCCGTTATGGTCTGGAGGACTTTAATCCGGCTGAACTGAAAAGTCATTCAGAGGCTGTTGAAAGGGATCTAAGCGTTTCTCTTATGCCGGAAGGCGCTATCCCGGAGGCGTCTTTGGTTTTAAAGAACGGCGCTGAATCCTTGGGCTGGTGTTGTCCGGAAATCCCCCGGTACAGGCGTTTTGGCCCCAATGACAGTACCGGTGAGCGGCAAACCATGATTAAGACTTATTTGCCCAGAGCCAAAGCCGCCGGAGCCGGAATTGTCCACGGAGCCAGGGCGGTCAGAATCAAGAGGCCCAAAAACGGCGGGGCCTATCAGCTGGATATCCATATAAATAAGCCTGATTATCCAAAAATAAGAGCCGAAGTTTTGGCAAAAACCGTTATTCTGGGAGCCGGACCCGTCGGAAGCGCTCTGCTTCTCAGGCGTTCCGGCTTATCGGCTAAAAGCGGTAAATTTCTGCACCTTCATCCGACAGTCAAGCTGATTGCCCAGTTTGACCGGGTCATAAATTATCCGGGCTTGGGAGTGCCGGTCCATCAGGTTAAAGAGTTCGGCTCGACTATGAGCTTCGGCTGCTCCATAAGTTCTCCTCATTACATGTCAGTCTCAATGGCCTCTCAGCCTCACGGTCTGGAGATTGTCCGGGACCTTTGGCCTCACCTGATTATCTATTACGCCACCATAGTTCCCGAAGGATACGGATCGGTTACTCCCATCCCGGGCTTTAAAGAGCCTCTGGTTCGTTTTAAACTCACTAAAAGGGATTTGGCAGCTCTTTCTCTGGCCATGAAACGCCTGGGCCGGCTGCTTTTTGCGGCTGGAGCTAAAAGACTTTTCCCCAGTGTCCGGGGCCTTGATTTCTTTGAAAATCCTTCGGATCTTGACAAAATTCCTTCGGTTTTACCGGCCGGAAAGAGTGAATTGATGACCATTCACCTGACATCCACTAATCCTATGGCCCAAACGCCGGAACTTGGAGTGACTGATCAGTGGGGAGCTTTGTGGGGGCATAAAAATCTGCTAATATCCGATGCCTCAGTTCTCTGTTCCGGTCCGGGCGTCAATCCTCAGGGACCTCTTTTGACAGTGGCCAGGCGCAATTTGACTCACTACCTGGGCGGCTGAGTAAAAAAGGAGAAGTCTAATACCAGATGTCAGACAATAATCCTCCCGTATTGGTGACCGGGGCGGCCGGTTGGCTGGGTCTCGGGCTTGTCCGGGCTTTGGTCCGGGGACTGCCCGGTATTTTTGACTGTCCGCCTTTTTCCGCCTCGCCTGTTAGAGGTTTGTTGGGACCTCAGGACTCGGAGACGGAACTGGCGGCAATTGCTCCAGAAATGGAGCTTATAAGGGGCGACGTGACCAAACAGGAAACCTTAGAACTTTTTTTTAAAGGGGCTGAGGGCGGGGTTCTCTTTCACTGCGCCGGCATTATCCATCCAAAAAGGACTAAGGAATTTTTTGAGGTCAACGCCCAAGGCTCGGTCAATGTCTGGGAAGCGGCTGCTCAGGCCGGAATCAAAAGAGCGGTCCTGACCTCCTCCAACTCTCCCTGCGGCAATAATCCTCATCCAGATCATCTTTTTGATGAACTGTCCCCCTACAATCCTTACATGGGTTACGGCCGCTCCAAGATGGTCATGGAAAAGGAAATCAGGGAAAAAAGCCTAGCCGGAGGCCCTGAGACGGTTTTAATAAGAGCCCCCTGGTTTTACGGTCCTTTTCAGCCTCCCCGGCAGACTGAGTTTTTTGTCATGATTCGGGACGGCCGGGGTCCGCTGGTCGGTTCCGGCCGGAACCGCCGGTCTATGTCCTATATTGATAATCTGGCTCAGGGGCTCATCCTGGCCGGGAAAGCGCCCCAGGCGGCCGGAAAAACCTACTGGATCGCCGATCAAAGGCCTTACGCGATGGCCGAGATTTTAGACACAGTGGAAAAGGTTCTGGAAAAAGATTTCTCCCTTAAATGCCGTCATAAAAGACTCCGTCTGCCTTCAATCGCCTCTGACCTGGCCGGTCTGGCGGACCGGGGGCTGCAGGGTCTGGGCTTTTATCACCAGAAAATTCACGTTCTTTCGGAAATGAATAAAACCATCGCCTGCTCTGCGGCTCTGGCTGAAAAGGAGCTGGGCTACAGGCCCCAGGTGGAGCTTGAGGAAGGCATGAGGCGGAGTATTGCCTGGCTGATGGACCGGCCTTCCGAACGGGCTAAGCTTATTAATCCCTGAATAGAATTTAACCCAGGACAGGAACTTTTTTAATGTTACATCTGGTTACCGGCGGAAGCGGATTTTTGGGCCACCTGATTGTAGAAAGACTGCTGGAGGCCGGCGAAAAAGTCAGAGTATTGGACATCTGGCGGGATGACACCATTTCCAAAGACGCCGAGTATCTGGAAGGAGATGTCCGGAATTCCGATGCCGTGGCCCGGGCCATGAAGAACGTGGAAGTGGTTCACCATACCGCAGCCAAAGTTCCCATTACAAAAAGCGGCGATCTGTTCCGCCAGATAAACGTCGACGGTTCCCGAACAGTAGCGGAAGAAGCTGTTAAAGCCGGGGTCGGTTATTTTGTCTATATGTGTACATCCTCAATTTTCGGCCGGGCGCGGTGTCCTGTAACTCCGGATACGCCTTACAGTCCGGTGGAGGTTTACGGGCAAACCAAGATGGAAGGGGAAATAGCGGTTAAGACTGTTTGCGGTGAGGCTAAAATGCCGCTGGTCTTAGTCCGCCCCCGGACCATTCTGGGACTGGGCCGGCTGGGGATTTTTCAAATCCTGTTCGAATGGATCAGCGAAGGCCGCAATGTCTATGTAATTGGCGACGGCCGGCACAGGTATCAGTTTGTCCATGCCTCAGATCTTATGGATGCATATATGCTGGCCCTGAAACTGGGGCGCCCCGGAGTCTATAATGTCGGAGCCGCCGAATTTGGGACCTTGAGGGAAGCGTTGGAACACGTTATTGTCCACGCCGGAACCAAAAGCCGGGTTAAATCTCTGCCGGTCAGCCTAAGTGTCGGCTTACTTAAACTGCTTGACAAGCTTTCCCTTTCGCCTCTGGCTCCGTGGCACTACCTGACCTACCATAAGCCATTATATTTTGATGTCCGGAATCTGCTGGATATCGGCTGGAAACCTCAGTACTCAAATGATCGGATGTTCCGGGAATCGTATGATTGGTTTCTGGAAAATCGTAATGTCCGTGACCAGATCGTCGAACAAGGAGGCAGCCCTCACCGGAAAGCCCTGAAACAGGGAATACTGAGGCTTTTAAAATGGATGTCTTAAATTCCAGATGGGTTCCGTGGACTTTTTTGGCTGTGGCCGGCTTCAACTCCTGTATCGGAAATCTGTTCCTCAAGCACTCCAGGTTAGTGGCCAAACCGGGATTTTGGCCCATGGTCACTTCACCCTGGCTTATTTTAGGCCTGTGCTTCTACGGAATTAACGTTATTCTATTTGCAAAGGCTCTGGACAAATTGCCGGTTTCTGTTGCTTATCCGGTTTTTGCCGGGGTGGGGTTCGTGTTTGTTGCTTGGCTTTCTAATTTGTATTTTGGGGAAAGCCTGCATTTATCCAAAATCATAGGGATGATTTTGATACTTGGCGGCATTACTGTTTTGTCTTTTGAATAGACTGAGGCGCTAAACCGTAATCAGAGCCTGCTGCTCTTGCCTCCGAGCATCCGTCATCCTGAATGCAGGCGTTTAAAGTGCCGTTAGCCCTGCATTTTTTATTTCTGACACGGCGGCTGAATATTCGGCGGTCTCATCCTTAATAGCCTTCAGTTCAAACCTTCCTGACCGAATAGTAAGGAACTGTGAAGAAATAACTTGCGAAAACGTAGAAATCCATATCAGCTTTAATGCCAAATAGTATGCTAAAATACATCATATAGCATATAAAATTTATTTTTAGCAAAAAAATATG